>CAZKUR010000032.1:4499-43016 GCA_964556005.1 uncultured Ignavibacteriaceae bacterium
TTTGGTGCAATATTTTATAAGCAGCCGTCGCCAAATTCAATCCCCACTTCTCCATATTTTAGCTATCCCCAGGCTAGTCACATACAAGTGAATAATCCAATTTTTGGAGATTTTGATAAAGACGGTAAAACAGATTTTGCATTTGTCGGGTTAGGTAAAGAATTGTACATAGCGGAATTTAATCCAGCAATTATGAATTTCGACAGCGTTTATAGTTTTACCTCAATCAATGATGTTGGCGGTATTACTACAGGCGATTTCGATCTTGACGGTAATACCGATATTATTACAAGCAATATATGGGGAGACGTTCATGTAATTGAAGCCCAGGGAGTTAATCAATATGTAAATGTGTGGAATGGGACTGTGGATATTCATAACTCTTATTATTCATTTTCTACGAATGATATCGATAAAAACGGTAAACCGGAGTTCTGGATTGGTGGAAAACATTGGACAAGCGGTATTCTTTTCACCTGCTTTGAATATGATTCAGATAACAATTATGTGCCGAAGTTTAAGATCAAAATCCCCGATTACTATTCTTTGAATCCGCTTACAGCTTTTGCCGACGATATAGACGGTGATGGAAAAGAAGAAATAATTATTTCATCGGATTATTTTATCCTGATCTTGAAGTTTTCCGGCAATGCTAATAATCCTCAATATTCAATATGGTATTTTAAGATGTTCCCTCCTGAAAATGGTGAAATCTGGACCGTAAAAGCTTACGATATTAACCATGATAATAAAAAGGAATTATTCTTCGATACATACACTGTGAAAGATTCTCTTGGCAATACATACTGGAAAGACGTCAACAGAATATTTATTCCTTCATTTACAACCGGAATAAAAAATCGGGTTCTTTCACAGAATCATAAAATAAATTTGTATCAAAATTACCCTAATCCTTTCAACCCGCAGACAACAATTAAATTTTCTTTGCCTGAAGAAGCAAAGGTCAACATAAAAATTTACAACATACTTGGAAAAGAGATAACCGAACTGCTTAACGAAACCCGCAGAAGCGGAGAATATGAAATAACCTGGAACGGCAGGGACTCGAACGGCAGCGAAATGCCTTCAGGTGTTTATTTCATAACAGTAACTACAGAAAAATTCAGGAAGACAATTAAATCAATTTTGTTAAAATAATAACAGGCTATTCATAAATAAATGAATAGCCCGATATTTTGATTAAAGCTTGGTTTAATAATAAAAATGAAACTGCAGCTCAAAAGAATTATTCCTTACCGCGGGAGTTTCCATTTGAATTCTGTACATCGGCCGAATTTCGATAAAGCTGTACGGATAAAAATCCGCTTCAAGAACTACTCTCGATACTTCGTCTTTGCTTATGAATGTGTTTGGATCGAACCTGTCATATCGAACAACGGCATCTAAACCTCTTGTAATGTTGTAAGATCCTTCAATCATTAATGCAGAACTTTTTGTATTTAATGCGACATAATCGTTTGCAATATCGTATTCACCCATTAGAGTGAAATTCCCGATTCCTAAACCTATATAACCTCCGTACATTTTAGTATCGGTAAAATTCGATGCATGTTCAACTATGTTTTTGAAATCGGCAAATGAACCGCCGATAAATAAATTTAACCCGGGTATGTGAGGCGAAAGCTTGAGATTTGCGGTGTAAGTTGGGTCTTTCACAAACTCAACCGGGAAAGGATAGTTCAACGAGTTGCCGGCGCTTGCAGTTAAAAATCCCCAATCGGAAAAATAAAGACCAGCCTCAACCCCGGTTTCAGTATACCGCGGTTCATAAATTAATCCTTGTTTCTGCCCCGTGGTAAAAAGTAAACCCAAATCTCCTCCTCTTGTATATGCGGTATGATCATCCAGGCGAATCCCGAAGTTAGGCGAATAGGCACCGACTTTTATGTAACCGTTATTCGGCAAAATGTGAGCGGTTAAATATGCTTCCCAGATATCCCACACAAAATCGTATCTTGCGAAAGCATTTATTTTGGATGAAAACTCAATATCGGTATAAATCGATCCGTTCATCCTCTGGAAATCCGACTGCGTTGTTGAATCGGTTGTTTTAACAAGATACTGCGTTCTAAAATCAAACCCGAACATAATATTTTCACCGATCATGTTGCTAATTTTGAAGGATTCACCATGAGCGGGAAACATCGGCAGAACACTTTTACCGAACGCCCATCCTCCGGTATTTCTCATATCGCCGCCGCTTGGATTTACATGACAGCTGATGCATTGTGAATTACCTAATCTCAAAGCAAATCTCGGCAAAGCAAAACCTGAATAAAAGAAACCCGCAATAAAAATAAGCATAAAGAATAGTCTTATTCTTTTCATAAATACCCTCGCTGATTTTGTGGGAGTGAAGAAAATTTTGATTTAAATTAAAAGATGATTCAACTGGAGACCCGAGAATGAACAAAGTTAATAAAAAAACAGATAAAAAATGAAAGTTTACTGATTGTCATTTTCAGTGAACGAGAGCATCATTTTTCCTTAAAAATTGGAGTAATTCCACAAATTATATTAAATTTATTGAGTCACAGTCCATAAATTACAATGATTCCACGGGAAATAGATACGAATATTTCCCTACTGCTAACTTTTAATGTTATTCTGATCATTAATAAAAATGATCCTGAGGATCCTCAAATCTTCGTAAGAAATTTCATTATTAAATTTTTCGTTGATGGTCGACAATGATAATATGCCTTCCTTTTTATAAGTATCTAATATTTCCTGCTGCTTATCTTTTGAAAGTGATAGTCTTTCATTTAATCCCTCGATTCTAATCTTGTTTCCTTCTCTTGCAAATCTTTCTATATGTGAAATTATTGTTTGCGGCTTTACGTTATATTCTTTCGAAAGCTCATCAATCGAAACTCCTTCATTAAAAGATTCGCTTACTGCAATATGACGCAGTACAGTAGATTTATTTCGTAATTTTTTCCTTTGTTTTTGATTAAATTGTCTTTCGTCAACGGAAGAAGAAATATTTTTTCTTTGGCAGTATTTTTTTATAATCGATAAAAATATTTGACCGTAGTTGTGCATCTTATTAAGCCCGATTCCGCTGATGCTTAACAAGTCCGATTCATTTTGCGGATGGACGGAGGCCATCTGAATCAGAACATTATCGGGAAAGACGACATACGGAGGTATGTTTCTTTGATCTGCAAGTTCTTTTCTTTTTTTTCTTAAAAGCTCAAATAATTCTCTCTCATATTTTTGGCCGGTCTCTTTAATCTTAACAGGTTTTGGTTTTTCTTCCTTTACGATACCGAATACTTTGTCACCGCGAAGCAAAACATCGTAAGCTTTTGGGCCGAGCTTCAAGCTTCCGAACTCAAGGTCCCGAATTAGAAGTTCTTTTTTAATAAACTGGCGCGTAAATACCTGCCACTGCTTTTTTGTAAACTCTTTTCCAATCCCGTAGACAGATAAGTTTTGATGTCCGTTTGAGAAAATTCTATCTAAAGAACTTCCTTGCAATAGATCGACAATATAATTCATCCCGAAAATTTCCCCGGTTCTTTTAACTGCCGAAAGAAATTTTTGTGCGGGAATTGTAATATCCGTTTTTTCTTTTTCGTCTGTTAAACAATTGTCGCACATCCCGCAGTAATCTTTTCTATAAGCTTCTCCGAAATAATTTATAAGTGTATGCCTCCTGCACATTTCCGATTCGGCATATCTCACCATTGCGTTAAGATGATCTCTCGCCGCAAGCTGTTCAACTTCATCTTCTTTCTGATCGATAAAATAATTTATCTTTGCAATATCGGCATAGCTGAATAGAAGAAGGCAATCGGATCTTAATCCGTCGCGCCCCGATCTCCCGATTTCCTGGTAGTAGGATTCCAAATTTTTTGGTAAATCATGGTGAAGAACAAATCTTACATTTGATTTATTTATCCCCATACCGAATGCAATTGTTGCAACAATAATTTGAACCTCATCCTTAATAAAAAGATCCTGGTTTTGATTTCTTTCCTTATCGGACAAACCGGCATGATACGGTTTTGTGGAAAAGCCTAAACGAGATAAATCTTCGCTAAGCTCATCGACCTGTCTTCGGGAAAAGCAATAAATAATTCCGGATTGATCCGGGTGATCTTTTAAGAAGTTAACGGTCTGCTGAAACGAATCGAGCTTTGGTACGACATCTAAAAACAGGTTTTCACGGTTGAAGCTTGCTATAAACTTTTTGTGATTTTTCATATTTAAATTTTTGCAGATGTCGTCCTGAACTCTCGGAGTTGCAGTAGCAGTCAGGCCGATGCAAACTGCAGAAGGAAAATTTCTTCTGAATATTCCAAGCTGTCTGTAATCTTTGCGGAAATCATGTCCCCATTCCGATATACAATGTGCCTCATCCACAGTTATACAATCTAATCTTATATTTTTTAGAAGATTGGAAATATCATCTTTCTGTAAAGATTCCGGTGCAACATAAAGCAGTTTGGTTTTATTGTTCGTTACACTATCATAGTTGTAATTATATTCCTTACGGGATAAAGAAGAATTGAGTAGTGCAGCATTTACCCCAAGCTGACGAAGCTGCTCAACCTGGTCTTTCATTAAAGAAATTAAAGGTGAAATTACGATTGTCAAGCCTTCGAAAATAAGCGCAGGTATCTGGTAGCAGATTGATTTGCCGCCGCCTGTGGGCATTATAACCAATGTATCTTTTTTGCTTAAAACATTTTGGATGATTTCACCCTGCAGCGGCCTGAACGAATCGTACCCGAAAACTTCTTTTAGTATTTGTTGAGATTTATTCATATCAGGATTTAAAATGCAATTTAATAAATTCACAATTCTTTTTGAAGTTTTTGGCAAATTAACGCTTGATTATTTGATCGGCCACATAACAAAGTGCAGATTATTAAATGCTTTTTATTCCGTAATGTCACGGAGCGACCACGACACCCATGTGCTTAATTCTTTGTTCGAATTATTAATTTAGAACATGAAATACTTTGCTCGGCTGCCATGGTCGTACCATGGGTCATAATGAAAAACATAATCTGCAGCAGTTAAATTAAGTCCGAATCCTCCGGCTTTTAAGCTGATTAAAAATATTTTAATATTATCATTCTCCTGGAAATTTTTCACACACTCTTCACGGTTTGTCGTTTAGCCTGCAAAATATTCATATGGAACAATTTTAATTTTCCCGCTCACGGTACGAGAAAAAAAAGATCGGCATATATTTACCATTTTAAATCTACTGTTTCATTTCTACTGTTTTACGTTTAGTTTAATTCCAGGTGATTCTTAGTTTGTTTAAATACATTAAAGTTATCGAATAATATTTTTTCACTCTACATGCAAACCTCTGTAAATCATTATTCCTATTAATTTGTGAGTTGAATTTGGATATCCAATTTTTCAATTAAGGCTGCTTGATTTTAAATTTAAACAAGCTTAAATTATTTATAAAGATTTACTTAAAAATGAAAAACATTTCAAAAGAAGACTATTTAAGCATAATTTATAAGAATCTTAATGCGAGCGGCGAGATTAAACCGAATATTATAGCAGATAAATTATCTGTTTCAAATGCTGCGGTTACCGATATGCTGAAGAAACTTTCTAAAGACGGCTATGTTTCGCATGAAAAATATAAGAGCATAAAGTTGACCGAAGAAGGAGAGAATTATGCCAGGAACATGGTTAGACGACATAGGATCTGGGAAGTATTCTTACATCAAATAGTTGGAATGCCGTGGGATAGGGTTCACGACGAAGCACATAATCTTGAGCATTCATCTTCGGATGAATTAATAAATAAGATGGAAGAAATGCTGGATTTCCCGGAGTTCGACCCTCACGGCGATCCGATACCGGGAAAAGACGGAACGCTGCCGAAACAAAAAAAATCAGTTCCCTTATCAAAATTGAAAAAAGACGAAACAGGAGTTGTAGTGCGCGTAAATGATTTTGACAGTGAATTTTTGAATTATATATCGAAGATAGGAGTAGAATTGAAAAAGGAAATCATGATAAAAGATTTACTGGATTTCGATCATTCGATGCTTGTTAGTGTTGATGGGAAAGAAACAAATATAAGCAATACGATTGCCGCAAATATTTTTGTCGCAGCAAAAAACATCTAATAATTTTTTTATTAATGATGAAATGAAAAAAATATTCGGATCCTCTAGGGTTGAAAATGATCGACGTACAAGAAGCCGTGCTGAGGAAACTCTGTCCGGTGAATCTAAAAAAGGCATAATTGGCAGACTGCTTCCATTTCTTGGCCCGGCATTTATAGCCAGTATCGCTTATGTAGACCCCGGTAATTTTGCAACAAATATTCAGGGCGGAGCCGAGTTTGGATATACATTGTTATGGGTAATACTTGCAAGCAATCTTATGGCTATGCTGATACAAGCTCTTTCCGCAAAGCTCGGAATTGCTACGGGAAATAATTTAGCCGAACATTGCAGGAATTATTATAGTAAGCCTGTTGTTTATAGTATGTGGGTTTTAATGGAATTAGTTGCAATGGCAACAGACCTCGCAGAATTTTTAGGTGCAGCAATAGGTTTCCAGTTGCTTTTCGGATTTCCATTAATTATCGGCGGGATACTAACTGCAATATGTACTTTTTTAATACTTGGTTTAGAGCGTTATGGTTTCCGTCCGCTTGAAATTGCAATTACAGTAATGGCAACGGTAATTGCCTTATGCTATATTTTGGAAACCATACTTGACAAGCCTGATATAAAAACACTTTTATATCATGCAGTTGTCCCTCAGTTTTCAGGTGCGGAAAGCGTACTTCTTGCAACAGGGATACTCGGTGCTACCGTAATGCCTCATGCGATTTTTCTCCACTCTGCTTTGACGCAGCAGCGAATCATTGTAAAAAGCCCTGAAAAATTAAAGAAGCTTTTCCGGTTTGAAATTCTCGATGTTTTAATTGCAATGGGCATTGCAAGCTTTGTAAACATGGCAATGCTGATAATGGCTTCGGCAACTTTTCATCAGCATGGATATACCAATGTTGCTACAATCGAGGAAGCCCATTTAACTTTGAAGCCTTTATTGGGTCAGGCGGCAAGCTGGATTTTTGCAATATCGCTTCTTGCCTCAGGCTTATCTTCATCTACAGTGGGAACCAGCGCCGGACAAGTTATAATGCAGGGTTTTCTTCACAGACATATACCAATCTGGCTGCGAAGGCTGGTAACACTTGTTCCTTCAATGATAGTTATTGCAATCGGTCTTGATCCTACGCGTACCCTGGTAATCAGCCAGGTAATTTTAAGCTTCGGATTACCTTTTGCTATAATTCCGCTTATAGTATTTACAAGGAAAAAAGACCTGATGGGTGTTCTGGTTAATAGAAAAATAGTTACATTTACACTTTCAATTATTGCAGCATTAATCATATTTTTAAATATTTATTTGATTTATCAAGTTTTATTTGTCGGATAAATAAATGATTAAACATTTGCTTGTTCCCCTGGACGGCTCATCGCTTGCAGAATCGGTTCTGCCCGCTGCAGCAAGCCTGGCCAAACGGTTGAACACGGATATTACTTTAATTCATATCATCGAAAAAGATGCCCCTGAAAAAATTCACGGGCAGCAGCATTTAACTTCAGCCCAGCAGGCAAAAAATTATTTAAATTCAATTGCGGCACTCGATTTATTAAAAGAAGTTAAAACGGAGATTCATGTTCATGAAGAGAGTGTTAAAAATATTCCCTTAAGCATTGCCGAGCATACAAAGGAACTGCACCAGGATCTTATCGTAATGTGCACTCACGGAAGCAGCGGTCTGCATGGAATGATATTCGGCTCTATTGCAGCGCAGGTAATATCTTTCGAGAAAAAACCGGTGATGCTGATAAACCCGGCACAGAAAAATAATGACTGCACTTTTACAAGTTTCCTAATCCCGCTCGACGGAAACCCTGAACATGAACAAGCCGTTACTTATGGTTCATGGCTTGCAAAAAAATGCAATGCCGGTATTCATCTTTTGGTAGCTGTCCCGCAGTTCGGGAATATGTCTGGCGGATTTACTGCTGCAAATCGTTTCCTTCCCGGTGCTACTTCCAAAATGCTGGATATGATTGTACCGGATGCAATGGAATATCTTGAAAAAGTAAAAGAAAAATTTGAACAGCCAGGGGTTGAGATTACTATAAGCGCTTCAAGAGAAAACCCGGCTAATGCAATTATTGATTCCGCTAAGGAAATTAAAGCCGACTTGATAATAATTGCAACTCATGGAACCAAAGGCGCCAAAGCTTTTTGGGAAGGAAGCATTACCCCAAGGATTAGTAAATCGAGTAAAATACCACTGCTGCTTGTTCCGGTAATAAAATAAATCTCCTTACTCTCACTTCGACAAATTTCAACACAGCGAATTGAAGTTGAAACATCAGATGCTCCAAATGAAAATAAAAGCATTTTTAGAAAAATGAATTGTTTACCGGGAAATATCAGATAATTTCTGTTATTAAACAGAAATTATAATTCTTTCGAAATCTTCCCGGAATGAGCAAAAAAATTCCGGAGTGGAGCAAATCCCCGGAATATGCTTTAAGTGCAGCAATCTATTAAATGACAAATTAGAATTAGACGGAAGATATCCAGAGACGGCTATTTAAGTTGTGCATAGTTCATCGGCGAATTGCACGATTGAACATGAAGTGAAACGGAAATATTCGGCAAAATTCGTTACATGAATTTAAACGGTGCTAAGCAATAATTTGACATAAAAGCTTATATAAATAAGCATTTGCGTGATAAATAGTTTTTAAAAATGACTTTTACAATCAAACCTATTTACGATTTTTTTACAGCCAATAAAATGTCTATTTTTACCGGTTCACTTATAATCCTATTCAAAACCCTTCAAAAATTGATAAATTCACAGTTAGCCGGCAACATTATTTAACGGTATATTAGTTGATTAATTAAGTGTGTAAACCGGGCTCTCTGTAAGTCCTTTAGTACATCCTGCTGGCTTTAAATGATGAGCTTGGGGCTTTAAAAAACGAAAGAAACTCATCGTCTTAATGGCGCAAGTAAAAATTAAAAATAATCGATTTAGATTTTTAAGGTTAAGCTCAACTTATACCCTCATTTTCTCTCTTTTACTGGGAGCGATACTCTCACTTTTATATTTATTCATCACAAATAAATTTACCGAACAAAGCCTTGATAAACTGGATAAAAGAGCTCAATTCATATCCAGTTTTGTGGTTAATAAAATTGAAATGAGCGTTAGTACCGGTGATTCCGCAAAAATTGATAAAATTTTGAAAGATGTTTTCATTGAAAACGGTTTGAGGTATGTAGTCCTGTCTGCCAGCAACAATACTTTCTTTAAAGCTTTTAATCTAAAAGAAGCTGAAGAAAATTTATATACCATTACCGGAAAAGACAAAGCATTTTCCGCAGACAATAAAACTTTTAAAACTGTTAAACCTGTAAAGCTTAAGGACAATCCGGCATGCCATATATATCTCGGATTTAATTCCGCCGTTTATATTCGTGAAGTCAATAATATAAAACATACAATCGGTTTTACTTTTATTATTTTTCTTGCTTTCGGGACTATTATCTTTTATATATTAAGCCATATTCTGACTTCACCTGTTAGAAAAATGGTAAACAACGCCGTAAAATTATCTAACGGGGATTTGAATTACAGAATAAAAACTAAATCGAAAAGTGAACTCGGAATTTTAGCAAAATCATTTGATGTGTTAGCTGAAGACCTGGAAATTGCTTATGCACGAATTGAGAGTTTAAACCATCAGCTTAAAGGTTACTTCAAAGATAAAATCGGCGAACTTAACCTTGAAATAAATAAGAGGAGAAAGATTGAAGACAATCTACGGCAAAGTGAAGAAAACTTTAGGCTTTTATTTGAACTGGCACCAATCGGAATGATTCAGAGTTTAGTCGACGGCAAAATTGAAAAAGTCAACAATGCATTTTGCGAAGCACTCGGTTTTCATCCCAATGAAGTTTTAGATATGTTTATACTGGATTTGACTTATATTGAAGATAGAGAGAAGGATAAAAAATATTACGAGGAACTTCTCAGCGGATCTATACAGTTTATAAATTATGAAAAGAGACTATTAAGAAAAGACAACAAAGTCATTCATACTATTTTTGAATCAGTACTCGTACGCGACAACGACGGCCAACCCCTCCACTTCATTTCACAGTTTATAGATATTACAGAAAGGAAGAGGGTTGAAGTAGAATTAATTGAAGCTAAAGAAAAAGCAGAACGTTCCGATCAATTGAAGAGTGCATTTCTAGCTCAGATGTCGCATGAAATTCGTACTCCTTTAAATGTAATTTTAACTGCAACTCCGATGCTTGCGGAAGATATGGAAGAAGATCCCGAAGGCTCAAGATGCCTTCTTGAATCCGTTAGTAGCGCCGGTAAGAGGCTGCAGAGAACAATAGATTTAATCTTGAATATGTCTGCCATACAAAGCGGCAACTATAAACCGGAATTCGAAGTTATAGATATAGTCTCAGATCTTAGAAAACTTTCCGAAGAGTTTAGAGGTATGTGTACCGAAAAAAACTTAGACTTATCTTTTATTAACAATGTTAAACATCCTCAAATTTATGCCGATAGCTATACCGTTAATCAAATCTTCCAAAACATCATTGGAAATGCCGTTAAATATACTCTAAGGGGA
The DNA here is from genome assembly GCA_964556005.1 of uncultured Ignavibacteriaceae bacterium. Taxonomy (GTDB): domain Bacteria; phylum Bacteroidota; class Ignavibacteria; order Ignavibacteriales; family Ignavibacteriaceae; genus CAZKUR01. Next base: position 15,209 of record CAZKUR010000032.1, read on the forward strand.
AAGATAGAAATTATAGTATCAGATGAAGAGTCCAGTAAGCTTAAAATAGAAATAAAAGATACAGGGATAGGAATTTCGGAAGAATATTTGAATAATTTGTTCAAGCCTTTCTCCCAGGAAGATGCAGGACAAAAAAGAGAGTTCGAAGGCAACGGGCTGGGCCTGGCGCTTGTAAAAAAATATGTAGAAATAAATAAAGCCGAAATTTTTGTAAAAAGTAAAAAGAAACTCGGTTCGGTATTTACAATAGTATTCGATAAATTCTTCGAATCAAAATCTTCCGGTAAATTAACGTTTGGACAAATATTAAAAAAAGCCGGGATTAAATCTTAACTATTCTTTCGGCTTTTATTCCTGCAAACTTAATGAGTTTAATGATATTGTTTTCAAAGAAGATGATGCGGCTGATAATGCGTTTGCTAAAATGCATGTCCGTGTTAAAAATGAAATTGTCAATTCGGATTTGAAAAATGTCTTCCTAAAAAACAGCGGTAAAAGATTAAAGCCTGAAATGCTTTACGAATTTTATGAAACCGGTAAAAACTTTGTAATTGTAGACGCAAGAAACTGGTATGAAAGTAAAATCGTGAAATTTAAAAACACAGTTACTTTGCAAATGAAAAATTTCCGTGATGGGAAAGAAGCTTCAAACAATTTAGAGAAATACAAAGATAAAACAATCGTAACCTATTGTACCGGCGGCACTAGATGCAAAAAAGCTTCGGCTTACCTGATTGAAAATGGATATAAAGATGTTTACCAGCTTGACGGAGGAATTGTCTCATATACAAAAAATTCCCCGACACATACTGGGTAGGCGGCATATTCGTGATTGATGAGAGAAGAGTAGTCGGGCCCAACAATAACCCTGATCTTAAACAAATTGTTTCATGTTATTTCTGCGGCACCGCGACTTCATATTAAATAAATTGTCACAATCTGGACCGCGACAGGATCATTACAACATGTCATAAGTGTAAAATTGAAAATGATTACTGGTGTTCAGATGAATGCAGGAACTCGGTAAACAGAAGAAAAAGATATTACGGTAGAAATTACAAGCTTAATTATTGCTATATTTTGTCGGTTAAAGAATTTATTCCGGTATTTTGTTGACGGGATATTTCTCATTTCAATATTTTTCATCAAAATTATAGATTAAGATGAATTCAAATTTCAAGCAATATGGTACATGGGAAGTTATTAAAATATGGATTCCTTCCGGCATCATTTTTTTTACCGGGTTATTTTTGGTCTTTAATAGAGGTCATTATATTTTTATTGACAATGCCGATCTTGTAATTCATGAGGCTGGGCATATCTTTTTTTCTTTCTTTGGAAAATTTATTTATACATTGGGTGGAACCCTGATGCAGATTTTTATTCCTTCTCTTTTGGTTTGGTATTTCTTTTCAAATTATTATAAGACCGGAGTTCAATTTTCATTGCTTTGGCTTGGTCAGAATTTTATAAACATCAGCGTATATGCTGCCGATGCACGAGCACAAAAACTGCCGCTTCTTGGTGGCAACAGGGTTTATCATGATTGGCATTACATTCTTGGACAATTAGGTATCTTGCAATACGATCACATAGTCGGCGAAGTATTTGTTGTTCTGGCTATAATTATTTTTATAGTTGCCGTATTAATGCCTCTCATTATTCGGGAATAAATTTTATGTTTCATATCTAAAAAAATCCGGGTTCAAATGAAATTTTTATTAATAATAATCCTTTATCCCGTTTTAATATTTTCGCAGGAAGGATTGATAAAAGAATATTATCCAAACGGAAATGTTAAGTCGGAAATAAATTTCGATAATAATATTCGCCAGGGTGAAGCAAAATTTTATTATGATAACGGCAATATTAAAGAAATACTAAATTATGATAACGGGAAAGTCGACGGTCTCGTAAAAGCATACAACGAAAACGGGAATCTTCATGAAACTTACAACATTGAAGATGGAAAGAGAGAAGGCCCGGTATCTAAATTTGATTCGAACGGAGTTTACATTGCCGATATTAATTATGAAAACGGGAAATTAGTGAAAGAAGAGGAATCTACCGAAACTCCTAAAACACAAGTCGCCGAAAATAAGATGGACAAAAGAATCGAAGATACACGGAAGCAGTTGAAAAGAAAAAGCGATAATCTGCCGATACCTCCGAAGATTGATGAAATGAATATGGCTGGTGATCCGGCAATCTTTAAAACAGCCGAAATAATGCCTGTGCCTGTTGGCGGTGCAGACGCAATTCAAAAAAAATTAGTTTATCCTTCCGAAGCGAAAGAAAATGGAATCGAAGGTACCGTAAAAATAAGCGCTGCTATAAATAAATTTGGCGACGTAACAAAAGTGGAAGTAGTAAAAGGCCTTGGATATGGCTGTGATGAAGCGGCTAAAATAGCTGTTTACTATACGAAGTTTAAACCGGCATTGTTAAAAGGCGAACCGATTAATGTTCAAATGATAATTCCCGTTGTTTTTAAATTAAAAAAAGAAGTTAATTAAAAAATATTCTTTAATACTTTTCTCAAACTACAAAATAAACGGGGATAAAAGAATTATTATACATTTTACTTAGACTTCTTAAGTGCTTTTACAACAATCATTAACCAGCCGATTAAAAAGCATAACCCTCCGATTGGAGTTATCATTACAATAAAAGTATTTCCCGTAACCGAATAAATATAAAGTGAAAAAGAAAACAGAACTATTCCTATGGAAAAAAATATTGCAGAAATGAAAAATTTTTTATCTCCTAACAATCCAAGCGAAAGAATTGCAATTGAATGGATAATCTGATAATTTACGCCGGTTTTATAAATATTTAGCATTTCAGGAGAAAGAGTATTTCCCAGGCCGTGTGCACCGAAAGCTCCAAGCGCTACTCCAAAAAATCCAAAGATTCCGCCCCAAATTATCCAGGTTTTGTTGCCCATGTGCTTACCCTCTTAAAAATAAAAAAGTCGAAAGAATCGTTTCAATTTACATTGTTAAGGTGTAATTTAATTTGCTAAATTACACAGCTAATCTAAAATAATATCACAATTTGAAACGAGAATTATTTTGTTTGTGAAAAATTTAAAATAAGTATGAATAAATTCGATCTAACCTCAAAATATAAACCGACCGGCGATCAACCGCTGGCAATTGAAGAGCTCGTTAAAGGCTTAAATGCCGGCGAAAAATTTCAAACTCTACTGGGTGTGACAGGAAGCGGGAAGACATTTACAATTTCAAACGTAATTGCACAGGTAAATAAACCAACCTTAATCATTTCACACAATAAAACTCTTGCCGCACAGCTTTATTCGGAATTTAAAGGATTCTTTCCAAAAAATTCCGTTGAGTTTTTCATCAGCTATTACGATTACTACCAGCCCGAAGCTTATGTGGTTTCCAGCGATCTTTACATCGAAAAAGATTTCTCTATTAATGAGGAAATTGATCGTCTTCGCTTAAAAGCAACCACAGCCTTAATAGAAGGTAGAAATGATGTTATCGTTGTTGCAAGCGTAAGCTGCATATACGGAATCGGCGCGCCGCAAGAATATGCAGCGCAGATTATTTTTCTGAAAAAAGGACAAAAGATCGAACGGAAAAAACTTTTAAGAGAACTAATCGATATTCATTATGTAAGAAACGATCATGATTTTAGTCGTGGGACTTTTAGAGCGAGGGGAGATGTTGTCGAAATAATTCCTGCATATCAATACGATGAAGCAATCAGGATAGAATTTTGGGATAACGAAATTGAAAGACTGTCGGTAATCGATTCCGTTACCGGCAATGTTTTAAATGAAATTGATTCCACTCCTATTTATCCTGCTAAATATTTTGTTACGAACAAAGATCAAGTTCAAAGAGCTATACACAGTATCGACCTGGAACTGGAAGACAGGCTGAAATATTTCCGTTCCGAAGAAAAATACCTCGAAGCTCAGCGGCTTGAGCAGCGAACAAAATTCGACATTGAAATGATAAAAGAAATCGGTTATTGTTCCGGGATTGAAAACTATTCAAGGCATATGGACGGAAGAGAACCCGGAACGCGTCCTTATAATTTAATGGACTATTTTCCGAAAGACTTTCTTATAATCGTAGACGAATCTCATGTATCCATACCTCAGCTAAGAGCAATGTACAACGGCGATCGCAAAAGGAAGGAAACATTAGTGGAATATGGTTTTAGACTTCCTTCTGCGCTTGATAACCGGCCGATGAAATTCGAGGAATTTGAAAATATGCTGAACCAGGTAATTTTTGTCAGCGCTACTCCGGCGGATTACGAACTGGCAAAAAGCAAAGGAGTTGTTGTTGAACAAATTATACGTCCCACCGGACTTCTCGATCCGGAAATTGAAGTTCGCCCGATAAAAGGACAAATCGATGATCTTGTTGCTGAAATTAGAAAACGGGCAGTGCTGAAAGAAAGAGTGCTTGTTACAACATTAACAAAAAAAATGGCGGAAGATTTATCCGATTACCTGGATAAAATAAATGTTCGTGTTAGATATATTCACAGCGAGGTAGATGCATTGGAAAGAGTTGAAATTTTGCGCGACCTGCGATTAGGTGAATTCGATGTTTTGGTAGGAGTAAACTTATTAAGGGAAGGATTGGATCTTCCTGAAGTTTCTCTCGTTGCCATTTTAGACGCCGATAAAGAAGGCTTTTTAAGAAGCGAACGCTCTTTAATGCAGACTGCCGGCAGAACAGCAAGAAACGTAAACGGAAAAGTAATTATGTATGCGGATATTATAACCGATTCGATGAGAAAAACTATAAACGAAACAAACAGGCGAAGAGTGCTGCAAACTGAATACAACAAAGAAAACGGTATCGAGCCGAAAACGATTTACAAAAGCATGGAAGATATCATGTCTTCTACATCGATTGCGGATGTCAGAAGAAAAGATGAAAAAGAATCCCCGTTCGGATTTTCAAAAGTTGCCGAACCAATTTTAAAATATATGGACAAAGATCAAAAAGAAGACTTGATCGAACAGCTCACCGAGCAAATGCATCAAGCAGCGAAAGACCTTGAGTTTGAAAGAGCGGCTTCTTTGAGAGATGAGATTTTGCGGTTGAAGAAGATGGTAGGATAGGCGTTAATAGGTAGTCTTCAGTTAGCAATAAGCAAAAAATAGTTTTTTATTGCTTTTGAAAAAGATTTGCTGTTAAGATTTCTATTCTTTCAGCTTTTTATTAATCAACTTATCAATTGTTGCAATAAATTTTTTCATCTCAGATAGATATACTTCAACTTCGGATTTCGTGACAGTAGAATAATCCTGATAATCAAGCGCTGTTCTTCTTTCAAAGGAATCATTCAATATTTTACCTTCTTCTCTGTTTACAATATTTGTCTTTAAATACTCTTTATATTTATCAAAAACAGGTTTCATATAAATATACCGTTTTCGATAACGTTTTTGAAAAAAGGAAGATATTTAAATTTATCAATGAATTCGTAATTGCTGAATATTTTCGGATCAAACACTATGTCGTTATCAATCCCGATTTCATAAATAACATTCTTAATAACTCTTTGTTTCTTCCAATCAATTTCTTTCTAAGTTATTACTAGAACATCAAAATCACTTTCATAATTTTTTATATTATCCGCGAACCGTAACAATAAATTCCTTCAATAAGTTCACCAAATTTGTTTTTAAGAATTTCTTTTAATTTTAATATCAACTGCTTATTTTTTTTACTAATCGGCACTTAAAAAACCACTTTAATGATAAATTAACATTGATGAAATCAAAAAAATTTGAGATAAAATAAGTTATCTATTAGTAATTTGTACTTTGTTTTAGCTGCAAATTAAATAAGCCGCGAATGCGCGAATATTATTAACGCATTAGCAGCACATATTTTCATCAACAAATAAGGGAGACAATAATGAGCGATTTAATCTACAAAGAAGAATGCTACCAAATTATTGGAAAATGTTTTGAAGTTCACAATAACCTTGGCCCCGGATTTCTCGAAATCGTTTACAAAGATGCTCTTGAATATGAATTTAAGAAAACCAACATTCCTTATGAAAGAGAAAAAGAATATCATGTCAATTATAAAGAGATAGTATTACCGCATAAATTTTATGCGGATTTTGTTGTTTATGATAAAATAATTTTAGAAGTAAAAGCTGTTTCCGGCATTGCCGATGAATTTATTGCACTTGCAATTAATTATCTTACAGTATCAAAAAATAAATTAGCGCTAATTGTTAATTTTGGAGAATTAAAATTAAACTACAAACGAATAGTGCTTGATAAAAAAATGAAAGAATGGAGTAAATAGCCATTTATTAGAAATAGTATTAGCGAATTCGCGGCAAAATTAAAAAGCCGCTAATGCCCGAATAGTTCAAGTTAATGAAACATAATAAAATGTTTTAACCTTATGAATAAATACCTAAATAATTGGGTAATCAAGAGATTGTGAAATTTTCCTTGTTAATTGATAATTTTTAATACAACTATTGTAGTAAAATATATTGAGTTAAATCGAGGGAAATTTATCTTTGTGAAGATGATGAATTTTGAGTTGAATTAGTTATCTACCACAAAACTCTTTTGCCGCCGTTTTCGAAAACCTAATTATCTCCCCACTTTCATTTTCAATAACTGCAGCAAGATATATGGTTTTGCTTTTATATAGTTGTGAAAGCCGTTTCTCCACTCCATCATATTTAAAAATAAACAACGGCCAATCTGGTTCTAAGTTGTTGATGGATTTTAATTCAAAATAGTCGGTTCCGTTTTGTACCGGTTGGTAAAAACATACGATCAGTTTTAGAATTAACCGTTTCTCATTATCATGTAACGTAAACCCCCCAAGTTCAGCTTCAATTCTATCTTGATATGATTTTATATCAACAACCGGTAAATCAAATCCTCCGGGAGTAATGACATTTTGTACTGACGGACGTTCTGCATCGCAAAGCTTAAAATTAACCTGGCAGATTTTATTATATGCATTTGTTGCCGGGGCTTTTTCTTTATCCCAGACTCTGTACAAGATGCCGGTTTCTTTTATGCATTTAGCAAACTTGCCGTTGACTCTAAATTTATTCCTCTTATCTATTTCATAAGGTTTTTGACTTGGAGTATATTTGCCCGGCATTGAAGCTAAATAGGGTTTACCGTTCCTGACTTTAGCCACCATTCCGCCCATTTTTCCTCTTACCATTCCAAGTACATTCTTTTCAAACTTTGCCATTATTCCGTTTTTTGACTGCTAATATACTAATTATATTGTATATGTAACAGCCTTCTAACGGCCTTTAAATGACCCATAATTTATCTTTAAATTGTATTGGATAATCAGAAAATACTACTATTGCTTCAATAATCGGGTTCCAGCATAATACAAGTTTAGAACCAGATTTTAAAAAATTATAGTCAAATTGAAATTTTTGAATTTTTAATTTTGACTTACCTTCTGTTTTTATCCAGCCACCTTGCCGCATCTTTGGCAAAATAAGTTAAAAACATATCTGCACCTGCACGCTTAATTGAAGTTAGCGATTCGATCATAACGCGTTCTTCATCAATCCAGCCGTTTAAACCTGCAGCTTTTATCATTGCGTACTCGCCGCTCACTTGATAGGCGGAAGTCGGCATTCCGAATTTATCTTTAACACGCCTGATAATATCGAGGTATGGTCCTGCAGGTTTTACCATAATTATATCTGCACCTTCTTCGATATCCGTTTCGACTTCCCGCAAAGCTTCAAGTACATTTGCAATATCCATCTGATGTGATCTTCTATCGCCGAAAGCCGGAGTCGACTCTGCCGCATCCCTGAAAGGTCCGTAATAACCCGATGAATATTTTGCGGCGTAGCTCATAATCGGAATTTTCTGAAACCCGTTATCGTCAAAAATTTCACGTATTGCTTTTACCCTACCGTCCATCATATCAGACGGTGCAACCATATCGGCACCGGCTTGAACGTGTGTTAATGATTCTTTTGCAAGCAATTCTATTGTTTCATCATTCAGGATTTCTTCTCCTTTTAATAAACCGCAATGCCCGTGAGATGTATATTCGCACATGCATACATCGGTAATTACAAGCAGGTTGTCCACTTCCTTTTTTATCTTTCTTATTGCCCGCTGTATGATTCCCTGCGGATCGTATGCTTCCGAGCCTTTTTCATCTTTATGTTCGGGAATACCGAAGAGAATTACTGCGGGTATACCAAGATCCCTGACTTCTTTGCACTCTTCAACTACTGTATCAATCGACATCTGGTAAACTCCCGGCATCGATTTAACTTCTTTTTTTACTTTGTTTCCGGGAACGACAAACAACGGATAAATAAAATCATTCTTTGATAGTTCCGTTTCTCTTACCATATCCCTGATGAGAGAATTATATCTTAACCGTCTTAATCTTTTAACCGGATAGTCTGCCATAATATTACTCCGTAATAATTTACAATTTATAATTAAAAATTAACAATTTTTTAATCAGCTTTTACATTAACGTTTTTAATGATAGATGTAAAAAGCTTAATAATTTCTACACAATCATCTAACATACTCTGATATTCTTTTTTGAGTAAGATCTCTGTATCGAAAAACAATTTAATCTAAAATTCAGTTTCATAAGCCTCTTTTAAACTAATCCTTAACTTATTTCTGAAATCAGCTTTACTTGCCGCCGCTTGAGATTCTGCAATATTAGCACCGATTGAAGTTCCGGCTCGTGAAAGTTGATTATATAGAGATTTTAACTCTTTATCTTTTTTAATTAAATACTTATAGCAATTTACAATTCGAACAGAAAATTTAAAACTCTTTTCAACGACCGGATTATTTAATTTCTTCATTTTATCTCTTCTGATATTTTTAATTGTTAATTTGAAATTGCTTTAGCTACTTCATCTCCATTCTTAATACAATCTCCGATCGAAATTCCGCCGCGGTAGTTTCCGCTTAATATTATCCCGGGATTCTTTTTCTCGAATTCATCGAAATAATTTTCATGTTCGATGTAGCCGATATTGTACTGTGGAATTGCATTCTGCCAGAACTTATACGAATGATAAACCGGTTTTTTATTTATATGCATCGTTGCTTCAAATTCACTTCGCACTTTCTCAACAAGTGACTTAATATCCGTTTTCAAAGCTTTGGGGTTTCGTGACCCGCCGATGAAAAGCGTAAATGACGCTTTACCTTCAGGCGCCCGGTTTGGAAAAATAACCGAACTCCAGATTGCGCCTAAATAAGATTTCTTTTCTTTTGATGGAATTAAATATCCGAATCCGTCAAGAGGCTGGCCAATATCTTTTTTATCGTAACCAAGATATAAAACCAAAACCGGCGGGTAATAAATTTTATTCAAATGTTCCGCCAACGTTGCATCCCAATCCTTAAATAATCCGGCAGCAACATAAGCAGGAAGAGTTGAAATTAAAACATCCGTAATTAATGAATATTGTTTTTCATTCGTTGTAAAATTTACTTTATACTGTTCGCCGCTATTTTCAATAGAGTTTACTTCACTTGAAAGAAAAACTTTTGCACCTAATTTCTCAGCAATGGTTTTGGGCAGTACTTGCATTCCGTCTTTAAATGAAAACATTTTTGCGCTCTGCTTGGATTTTTCAGAGCTTCTTTTTCTTTCTCTTATGCTTCTAATCGTGCCGACTATAAGACCTCCGTATTTTTCTTCCAATGCATAAAGCTTGGGGAAAGCAGATTTTACACTCAGCTCTTCCGGGTTTCCCGCATAAACGCCTGCAACAAAAGGATTGATTGCATAATCCAAAAACTCCTGACCCAATCTTCGTTTTACGAATTCCGCAACACTCTGGTAATAACCATCTTTTGACTTCCCGATAAATGGTTCGGCCATTAACCTTAACTTTGCTGGGATTGAAAACAAGTTTGTCTTTAAAAATGCAGGCGGCGACATCGGCAATGCATGAAGCTTTCCGTTTTTTAAAATATATCTCTTATTTCCTAATTTATCAGCATAAACAAATTGATCTTTTAAATCTAGATCGTTTACGATTTCGGAAATGACCGGTGAAGTTTCCAATCCGCTGTTTGGACCGCGGTCAAATATATATCCCTTATCATTGATGGATTCAATAGATCCGCCGACTTCATTTTTCTTTTCAATTACAGTAACGTCAAATCCTTTTTTGAAAAGTAAAAACGCCGTTGTTAAACCGGAAATGCCGGCGCCCAGTATTATGATTTTTTTTGTCATATTATATTAAATTCAAAATATTAAAAAAAAGAAAACATAAACTTCATAAAAGATTAAATAACAATTTAACAGTTTAACAATTAATCAATTAAACAATATATTTTAATTTTTCTTTTGCCAAATCGTACAAGGCATCAACAAATAATTCCGAATCATTCAGCCCTGTCATAACAACATAATTTTTTATTCCGGCTTCATCGGCAACATGTTTGTATTCGATGCCAAGTTCATATAAAGTTTCGATATGATCGGAAACAAAGCTGATCGGGATAATCAGTAAATATTTTTTATTCATCCCGGCTAATTCTTTTATTTTATCCGGTGTTGCAGGTTCAAGCCATTTAGCCGGGCCGACTTTACTCTGAAAACATAAATGATGCTCATGTGAGTTTTTCCTGAGCTTCATTACTTCATCGATTGTAATTTTAATTTGTCTGCTGTAAGGATCGCCTTTCTTCAAATAGCTAACCGGGGTACCGTGAGCGCTGAAAACAAGCTGTACCTCTTTTCTAATTTCTTCCGGGAACTTTAAAAGCGATTCTTTAATCCTTTGATTTATTGCCGCAATATATTTCGGGTGATCGTAATATTCATTTACATAAACAGATTTCGATTCGTCTCCTTTATAAATTCGTTTCCATTCGTTGAAAGATGAGCCGGTAGTTGAAATTGAATAATGAGGATAAAGAGGAAGCATAACAACTTTGGAATAATTACCATTATCAACTTTCGGTGCTGTTTCCTGCGTTAAAGGTTTCCAGTATCTCATCGCAATAAAAACATCGCATTCAATTCCGTCATTTCGTAATTTATCTTCAAGCATTTTTCTCTGCTTTTCCGTCCACATACCGATTGGAGATTTGCCTCCGATTAGTTCATACTCCTTCTGGATTTTGGGAGCTCTTTTGGTAGAGACGAACTTTGCAAGCTGCTTTTGAAAAGGCAGCTTAAAAATATCCGGGTCGTTAAAAAGATTTTCGAGAAACGGCTGTACTGCATCAAGTGAATCGGGTCCGCCTAAATTAAATAGTACAACTGCTGTTTTGCTCATTCCTTACCGTGCTGTTATTTATTGAATAGCAAATTTATTAAAATACAGGTAACTTTTTTAGTCAGAAAATTTAATTTGTGCGATAGATAAGCGTATATAGCTAATGCAATATTTACCTAAAATTCTATTATATATTTAAAAATTCTAATTCAATTTCCCGCTTCATATTTCTTCCAAATAAGATTAAATTACTGTAAACTAATTATTTAATTATAAACACTATACTGAGTATTAAAAGAATCTTTAGTGAAAAGCAATTGAAAATAGGAATAGACATAAAAGCGGCATTTGAAGAAAAGCGCTCAGGTATTGGCAATTATGTTTATCACCTTGTAAAAAATTTATTGGCTGTCGATAAAAAAAATGAATATTATCTTTATTCTCCGAAAGAGGAAATTAATTTCCTGAAGAGTGAAAATGCTGTTACCGTCAACAGGAAAAATCCTCTCTCTCTTCTAAGGAAACTTGATGTTTTCCACGGCCCGGATTTTAAGCTTATGCCTGTTAAAGCAAAAAAGAAAATTGTCACTATTCACGATGCAGCCAGCTTTAATGAAGAAGATTACATGTCTTCGGACTTTAAAAAATTAACACAAAATAAAATTATTAAGTCAATAAAAGATTCCGACTTAATTATAACAATCAGTCAAAGCGTAAAAGATGAGTTGATAAAATATTGTAATTTGAACGATGATAATATTAAAGTTGTATATCACGGTATTAATGAAGAGCTTGGACTGTTGCCTGAAAGGATAAATAAAGAAGAAGTGTTACAAAAATATGACATTAAAATACCTTACTTTTTATTTGTCGGAAATTTGGAGACAAGGAAAAATATTTCAACTCTTATAAAAGCATTTAATATTTTCACAAATAATTACGACAGCAAACATCAACTAGTGCTAATCGGGAAAGCCGGGTACGGTTATGAAAAAATAAAAGAAGAGCTAAACGCTTCACCACAGAAAAAAGATATCAAGGAATTAGGCTGGGTTGATGACAGTGAACTTTCGATTATATATTCGTCGGCTGAAATTTTTGTCTTCCCGACTTTGTATGAAGGATTCGGTTTCCCTGTGCTTGAGGCAATGAAGTTTAAGCTGCCGGTAATTGCTTCGGATTTACCGGTTATGAAAGAAATTGCAGGCGATGCAGCAGCGTTCGTGAATCCCTTTTCGCCGGAAGAAATTTCTAAAACTATGTACAATATTTCTTCCGATGCCACAAGAAAAAATAAATTTATTAATTTGGGGCTTGAACGAAATAAACTATTCACCTGGCAGAAAACTGCAGAAAAAATGATTAGTATTTATGAATCCTGATAAATTTAACCAAACAATAAAGTGGGGAATTTTATTATTGGCTGTAAGCTTAATTTTCTCGCTTGCAATTTCGCAAGCGATAGTTGTTCTGTTAGTCTTGGTGTGGATAGTCAAATTAATTGTAACTAAAAAAAGTACTTTTAAAATAAACCCGTTCCTATATCCGTTCTTAGCTTTTATTGCTGCAAGAATTATTTCGGTTTTCTTTTCAGTCGACTTTTCAACAAGCGCACAAATATTCAATAAAGAAATTTTCTTCTATCTCCTGTTTTTCATCTTCGTCGACAGTTTCCCTATTAACGACCGTAAATTTATTAAGCAGTTTGTTTATATTTTAATAATCGCTGCAGTTGCTGCAAGTATAATCGGTATTATGAAAGTTCTCTTGGGTGCGGAAGAAAGAGCTTCCTCCACTACTTCCGGCTACAGTACTTTGGGAATGTTCTTAACGGTGATCTTTGGAGTTGTTATTGCATTAGGCAATAACAAAGATTTCTTTCCAAAAAAAATTCTTTGGCTGTCATGCATTGCCATACTTGTAGCAGGAGTGCTTTTTACATTCAACCGTACTCATTGGGGAATAGTAGCGTTCATTTTTGTTTTGATAGGATTTATGCGTGAAAGGAAAGCGCTTTTAATTATTGCTGCTGCAGCCGCAATTTTAATTGCCGTTATTCCTTCTCTAAGAGAAAGATTTTACGAATTAATATTTTTCACTCAAAATCTTTCCGATAGAAATATACTTTGGGATGGAGCATTCTCAATCTTTTTTAAGCACCCGATTTTCGGATTCGGGCCGAGAACATTTAGAGAGATATTTCCCCTGTTTTCTCAATTAGCAGATAAAGGAATTTCAAGCTGGCACTGTGATTATCTGCAGGTTTACATGGGAAGCGGCATTTTAGGTTTCCTTTCATTTATCTGGCTTGAAGTCTCAATTTATTATTATTCATTTAAGCTTCTCAGAAGTAAAAAGTTAGAGTCCTTTTATAAGGATTTAACTTTGTCTATTGTCCTGGGAATGACTGCTTTTTACTTAACTGCAATTGTCGGCGGATTTATTTTCGATCCAATTTCATCTTTATTATACCTTATGCTGTTAGGTTTTCTTGCATTGATTGTTTTGATGGAGAAGGGAATAATTGTAAGCGATATGAAATAAATTTCCAACCGGTTCTAAGTTTTGAATTAAGATTAACCGCCGGATTCAATTCACAAAAGGATGAAACCTATAAAAATTATTTGTAATTTATACATCGGAAATTGAATATAATTTTAGGAACAATCTTGAAAGATAAAAAAGAAATTAACTCGATTATTGCGGAACTCTCATCAAATATAAATTACGATGTTCATGAAGCCGCTATAATTTTGGCTGCCGGACACGGTAAAAGAATTAAATCCCAAACATCAAAAATGCTTCATAAAATCTGGGGCATTCCAACTGTTGAAAGAGTTTACAGGGCAGCAATAGAAGGAATAAACGGTATTAACATTGTTACGGTTGTCGGAATAAAAGCCGGAGATGTAGTGGAAGTTATCGGGAAAAGACCGAACTGTGTTTTTGCATACCAGGAATCGCAAAACGGAACCGGGCACGCAGTCCAGGTTGCTCTTTCCAAAATAGATAAAAAACTGTTCGACGGTATCGTATATATTCTTCCGGGCGACATGGGCTTGATGGATAAAGAGTCGATGAAACACTTTAGGGAGGATTTTATCGAATCAAACAGCGATATGATGGTGCTGACCGGAATATACAAAGGCGACCCAAAAGATAATTCATACGGAAGAATAGTACGTGTAAAAAAATTAGATGCACACGGAAGCCCGTCCGGAGAGGATGAAGGGAAAGTAATCGAGATCATCGAACATAAAGACATACTTGCTTTGCCGGAGGATAAATCGTACAAAGTTGAATTTAAAGGTAAGACATATCAATTCACCAAACATGAATTAATCAATAACAATGAATTTAACTCCGGTGTTTATGCATTTCGTTTCAAAAAACTTATAGAATTAATTTACTCACTTTCGAGCAATAACGTTCAGAAAGAAATTTACGTTACCGATTTAATTGCACTGTTTAATAAAGCGGGTTATTCCGTTACCGCTGCAAGCCCTAAAAACAATAATGTTGTTATGGGATTTAATAATAAATCGGTTCTCAAAAAGATGGAGACACTTGCCAGAAAACAAATTTACGAAAGGCTTAAAGACATAATTGAAATCCAGGACCAGGAAGATTTCTTCATCGATGAGAAAGTTGTTGACGATATTATTAAAATGGATAAGGACGGTGTGCCGCTTGACATCAGCATAGACAAAGGTGTTTATATTGGCAAGGGAGTAAAGCTTAATTATAATATGACTCTGAAAAAGAATGTTTTTGTAGAAGGTAATGTTCAATTCGGGAAAGATGTAACTGTTGCGCAGAATGTTCACCTTTCATGTTTCCCCAGCCAAACCTTAAAGATCGGGGATGGTGTTTCTATTCTTTGGGGCGACATCATCAAAGGAAATATTATCATCGGTGATAACTCAAGAATTGAATCCAGCGTCAACATGACAGGCAGTGATGATTTCCCATTAAGAATTGGCAAAAATGTTTTGATTAAAGGAACAAGCTACCTGTTCGGCACTATCGTTGAAGATGATGTTTTGATTGAGCATTGTGTGCTGATTAAGAAAAGAGTTGATAGAATTATTAATAAGCACGGCAAAGTTCAGCCTGTAATGTTTTACCTTCCGCAGCCCAAAGGAATAGATGCAGTTGAAGATTTGTGAGAATGCATAAGAAAGTATTAAATAAAAAAGGCTCTTCAAAAAGTGAAGAGCCCAAATCTTGAGGTAAGTAAGTTATACGTAACGTAACTTTATTCAGCCGCAGTTAAGCTATTTAAATGCTTAGTTAATCTTGATTTTTTCCTCGCGGCATTATTTTTATGAATCCGGTTTTTAACCGAACTCTTGTCCAGCAAAGCAACGGCTTCTTTATAAAGCTTTTCAGCTTCCGCCTTATCTGTAGAAGATAAAGTCCTTTTAACTTTTGTCTTAATTTCCGACTTAATGCTTTTGTTGGAAATTCTTTTCTTTTCGTTTGATCGAATACGTTTCTTAGCTGATTTATGTGATGCCATCTGACAATTTTTCCTTTTGCAATAGATTAAAAACGAACAACAAATATAGATATTAGTATATTTGATGTCAAACTTCAGTTTATTAATTTTAAGCTCAATTTGGATGAAATTGAATAAGAATGCTTAAAGTAAATGAAATATACTACTCTATTCAAGGAGAGAGTTCGAAAGCCGGGCTGCCTTGTGTTTTCATCAGACTTACGTATTGCAACTTACGATGCACATACTGTGATACAGAATATGCTTTTTATAACGGGAAAGATTTTTCAATCACCGGAATAATAGAGCAAGTTAAAAAATATCAATGCAATCTGGTTGAGGTTACGGGAGGAGAACCTTTATTCCAGGAAGAGTGCTATGAACTTCTGCATCAACTATGTGAAGAAGGATTTGAAGTTATGCTTGAAACAGGCGGAAGCCTGCCGGTAAAGGAAGTTGATAAAAGAGTAAAAATTATTATGGATTTGAAATGCCCCTCAAGCGGCATGATAAAGAAAAATCTTTACGAGAATATTGATTATTTAAAACCGCAAGATGAAGTTAAATTCGTCATCGGAAATCGGGAAGATTATGAATGGAGTAAAGAGATTATCAACAAATTTAATCTTGATAAAAAATGTGCTGTGCTGATTTCGCCTGTTTTCGGGAAAATAGATTTTGTCGATATTGTTAACTGGATTCTATCTGATAATTTAAATGTAAGATTTCAATTGCAGATACATAAATTTATCTGGGAACCGGATAGAAAAGGAGTATAATGAAAATAGCAAAAGAATTTAACTGGGATATGGGACATCGCTTACCGGAACATTTCGGCAAATGCAAGAATGTCCACGGGCATTCCTACAAAATGATAATTGAATTGGACGGTACGTTAAATGAAAAAAGTATGGTGATGGATTATTATGATCTTAAAAGTGTTGTCAACCCGGTTATCGAAAAATTAGATCATGCGTTCATGGTTTATGAAGAAGACAAAGAAATGATTTCCGCATTAGAAAAATTAAATTCAAAAAAAATTGTAGTGAATTTTCAATCTACTGTTGAAAATATTTGCATTTACATTTTAAATGAAGTAAGAAAGTTTAATTTCCCATTCAATGTCAAATCTATTAATGTTAGAATTCATGAATCCCCTGATGATTATGCGGAAGAGACTATCGTTTTGAAAGATTAAAAAATCCTTACAATATCCAAAACATTTCTAACTAACTATACAAAAAGATTTTAACCACATAGAAACATAAGACACATAGTATTGAATTCTATGTTTTCTACTGTGCCTATGTGGTTAAAAAAATTGTACAGAAGCGTTAGTTACGGAACACTAGTCACTTACGGTACTTTTCCCAAAATTTTTCCGGAAAATCGTTGCTATATATCCAACCGATAATGTTATTACTACACCGATAAGAGTAAACCATGTCCAGGCGGTAAGCTTCGTTAAAATAACAACGGTCATTCCCATCAAGCCTGCTGAGAATGCAATCAAAGCTTCCTTTTGTTTTGCATCTTTAACAATTATTCCTAATAAAAAAGTACCAAGTAATCCGCCGTATGTAAATGAAGAAATGCTCAACGCAAGTTCGACAACTGCTTGATTTGATTGGATAAATAATAATGCTGCGATAACCAATAATCCCGCCCATGCAATTGTGAATAACCTGGATATTTTCAACTGCTGATTTTCATTATATTTTTTCCCGAACCGAGGAAGAAATAAATCAATTATGGTTGATGAAGAAAGCGAACTTATCGAACCGGCAAGCGTGGACATAGCGGCAGCAAACAAACCGGCAATGATCAACCCGGATAAGCCTTCCGGTAAAACATTAATTATAAACATCGGAAAGATTTCATCGCTGCGGATGTTCATCTTGCCATAATAGCAGTAGAGCAGAACTCCTAATAATAGAAATATTGCAAATTGAAAAATCACAATTATGCCGCTTCCGATTACAGCTTTTTGACTTCCCTTAAGATTCTTTGTTGTCAATAACCTCTGTACGATTAGCTGATCCGTTCCGTGCGATGCCATCGATAAAAATGCTCCGCCTAAAATTCCCCCGATTAAAGTATACGGATGGCTAAAAAACCCGGCAAATCCGTTTTCGAAACCTAAATGTATGAAAGATAATTTGCCGCTGTTTGTCCCGATATTTATGAATGTATCCCAGCCGTTTGGCAGAAGCTTTAATATAAAAATTCCCGATATTACCGCCCCAATCAGGTAAACAAACATCTGCAAAACATCTACCCAGATTACTCCTCTAACACCGCCTGTGTATGTATAAACAAGCGTAACTATTGCAATAATAATTATTGCTGCAGGATAGCTGATGCCGAGAAGTAATTTAAGCGGGATAGCAGTAGCGAACAGCCTAACACCGTCCGCGGCCGTTCGTGTAAATAAAAATACAATCGAAGCATATGAACGAACCGGACCGCCGAACCTGTGCTCAAGAAAAGTGTATGCAGTTTTTAATTCACCTTTTTCGTAAGCAGGTAAAAACACGTACGCCACAACTATACGCCCAAGCAAATAGCCTAATGCTAATTGAAGGAAATTTAAATTGGTTAAATATGCAAGGCCGGGGATCGAAATGAAAGTCAAAGTGCTTGTTTCGGCAGCTACAACGGAAAAGCAAACAGCCAGCCATGGAACAACATTAGAACCTAAGAAATAATCTTTAATATCTCTATTTTTTCCCCCGGCTTTTGACCCGATGACTGCAATCCCGATTAAATAAACAATAATGATAACGTAATCGAGAGTTCTTCCGTGCAAAAGCGTTACCTACTTTTCTTTTTCAAGTTCGCTCATTGCTTCGTCAACATTTTCGCAAACCGGAAGCACTTTGTCTAATCGTGTTATTTTTATTAGGGAATAAACCTTATCGGAAGGAGCGGCTATTCTCATGCTGCCGCCTGTTGAATTTAAAATTCTGTTTGCCACAAGAATTGCACTTAGACCTGAACTGTCGCAGTTTTCAACTTCGCTTAAATCAAGCACCAATTTTGTAACCCCTTCAACTTTAAGCAAAAGCGTGAATTCTCCTTTTACCAAACCGGAAATATTTGTATCTAATCTTTTTTCATTCAACTTAAAAATAGTAATGTTATTTACGCGCTTAATTTCAAAATTCATTATTTCCCTTAAAACATTTTTATGCAATTTAAGAAATTTTTATACGAAATTTCCGGATTCCTTCCGAGATTCCTAACTTGGAAATTATAATATCTGTCGGAATCTTTTTTAACGAATCCCATTCTCAATTTCGGATTTAGTAACACTGCGGTATAACTGTAAAACAAATTCTCTTTTCGATTCAAATCAAGAACAGCATTTATATTTTTGAACTTCAACTTTTCTATGAACTTATGCTTGGGCAATTCGAGCCAGTTAACATCGATGATTCCATATTCAATCGCTTTGCTTCTTAAGTTAAACGGAAGAAGGCTGACTTTAAAATCATGCATAAGCAGGTAGATGTTTTTATTGGTATACTCCAAACCGGAAACCAAACCTAAAGACTGCTTAAAATCTTCTTCTTCTTCAGGCAGCATGATTAAAAGATTAGCGGTATTGCTGAAAGCATCAAGGAAAGAAATGCTCACATCAGTGTGCTTACGTAAATTCCATTTTACAATGACTCTTGCAATTGATGTTTTTATCATACTCATTAGTTTTGCAGCGAATCGTTTAAACGTGACACAAATTCTTCTTCAGTCAATATTTTAATGCCCAGTTTATTTGCTTTATCTATTTTTGATCCCGGGTTCTCTCCTGTAATAACGAAGTCGGTTTTACTGCTTACACTCGAAGTTGCTTTACCTCCTAAAGATATAATTTTATCCGATGCTTCTTCTCTTGATAATTTTGAAAGAGAGCCTGTTAAAACAAAAGTTTTACCAGTGAAGAAATTCTCTTTAGCGGCTTTCTTTTTTGAGGTTAAGTTCAAGCCTTGCTTTTTAAGCTCTTCGATAATTTTAAAATTTGATTTATTCCAAAAGAACTTTTTTATGCTTCCGCTTATGCTCGGCCCGATTTCCGGTATCGATAAGATTTCCTCTTCGGAGGCATTTATCAAATCATCGATTGAAGAAAAATAATTTGCCAATTTATTTGCCGCACCCGAACCGACGTAGCGAATGCCTATTGCAAACAGCACTTTGTTGAAAGGTTTCTTTTTACTTTCTTCAATGGCTTCAAGCAAATTATTCACACTTTTTTCGCCAAGCCGTTCAATCGCAATTAGTTCATCCAGTCTATTTTTAAGCTTGTAAATATCCGCATAAGTTTTTAAAAACTCCTTCTCAACAAATAAATCTATTAAAGCTTCGCCTAATCCTTCGATATCCATTGCGCCTCTTGCGGCAAAGTGCTCAAGCCTTCCTTTTATTTGAGCGGGGCATTCCGTGTTTTCACAATAATATGCAACTTCACCCTCGGGCTTAAAGACAGGGCTTTTACAGACAGGGCATTCATCCGGTGGTTTTACCGGTTTACTTCCTTTCGGCCTTTCAGCTTTGACCACCGAAATGACTTTGGGAATTACATCGCCGCCTTTTTCAATAATTACTTTATCGCCTTCCCTAATATCTTTTCGCGTAATTTCATCAAAGTTATGAAGCGTTGCGCGGCTTATAGTAGAACCGGCCAGAAAAACCGGTTCAAATTCTGCTACAGGTGTAATCGTACCAATTCTTCCTACCTGCCAGAGAATTTTTTTAACGCTCGTAACTGCTTGTTTTGCTTTAAATTTATAAGCAACAGCCCATCGAGGAGATTTGGCAATATTTCCTAAAATTTGCTGCTGACGAAATGAATTAACTTTTATCACTGCCCCGTCAATTTCGAAGGGAAGATGTTCTCTTTTTTCTTCAAATTTTCTACAGACCTCCAAAACTTCATCCATATTTTTACATAATTTATAATCGGGGTTTACAGGGAAGCCTAACTTTTTTATTATATCAAGAATTTCAAATTGCGACTGAAATTCCTCTTCAATTGAAATTAGTGCATACAAAAAAATATTTAATCTTCTTTTAGCCACAATCTTAGGATCCTGCAGCTTTAAAGTACCAGCCGCAAAATTTCTCGGATTGGCAAATGTTTTCTCACCCTGTTCCTCACGATCCCGGTTTAATTTTTTGAAGTCTTCTATCTTCATAAAAATTTCACCGCGAACTTCAACATCATTCAGTTTATATTTAATCGATTTATGATTCTTTAAAATTAATGGAACCGCCCGTATTGTTTTTACATTATTGGTAATCTCCTCTCCCACTGTACCATCACCTCTTGTTGCGGCAGTTACAAGTTTCCCGTTTACAAAGTGCAGGCTGACGGAAGCACCATCCATTTTCATTTCGACAACATATTCTATTTTTTCATCTTTAGGCAGCCCATCCCTTACGCGCCTGTCAAAATCAAACAGTTCATCTTCACTGTAAGTGTTGGCTAAGCTGAGCATTGGAATTTTATGCTCGACAGGGTTGAATACTTTAGTTAAGTCTTTTCCTACACGCTGTGAAGGCGAATCCGGAGTAATAAAATCGGGATTATCATTTTCCAGCTTTTCCAATTCTTTCATCAGCATGTCGAATTCTTCATCGCTTATAGCAGGCTGGTTGAGAACATAGTACTTATGTTCGTGTTCCCTAATCTGCTCTCTAAGTTCTTCGATTTTATTTTTGATATTTTTTTTCGGCATATTTTAATGCTGGTCGATAGACTTAGTAGGATATGGCAATTTTTGAATTCCACTGGAATCTATTTTGATATAACTTACCGCGCCCGGTTTTCCAGCATACTCTAAAAGTTTATTATTCAGTTCAAACTGGATTACACCGCTGTTTCCGATGATTAGCTTAAAAAATTTACCGGCTTTCAACAACTTTTGAGAATTGGGGAAGAAGGTAAATTCATCGACTTTATTATCATCGAGAAAAATCCTAACCCAGCATGTATCGGAAGTTTTAATTAATAATTGAAGACTATCCGTTGATGCAGCTACAGATTCATTTTGATTTGTTACTGCAGGAGCTTTTTTCTCGTACCGTTTTTGATTCTCCTGAACTACCTGGTTAAAAGGCTTTTCTTCAACGATAATTTCGTTGCCGTTTTTTAAAAAAAGGAAATAAACCAATGAAAAAATAATAACGATTGCCGCCGCCACAATACCGATCGTTATTAGGTTATTATTGGATTTCAAAGGGGCCGATGCAGGTGTTCCGGATACCCCGGGTTCAATATATGAGTGTGTTGACCCGGTTTTTGCTGCAGGTTTTTTAACTTCTTTATCATCATTTTGATTAGTTTCATTTTTGCCTTTTACAGTTCCGCCATTATCATCAAAGGCCATGCCTTTTTGTGCAGCTTCGAATTTTTTTAATACAATTTCCGGTTCGAGTCCAATCATTTTCGCATAATCTTTAATAAAGGCTTTTACGTAAATTTCCGGTAAGAAAGAAAAATTACCGTCTTCCATTGCACGCAGATATTTAATATCGATACGTGATTTAGCCGCAAGCTGCTCAATCGGTATTCCTTTTTGTTCTCTTTTTACTTTCAGTTCTTCGGCAAATTGCTTAAGCATTTTATAACTTTTTTGTTTATCGGATTATATCTAACTCACCCTTATTAACTTTGCTGCAAAGGCGCCGTCCATTCCGTGAATTTGCGGAAATGTCTGAATGCAATTATTTTCATCGATTATCTCATCAGGGAATTTTCCGCCTGCGCTTTCAAGTTTAAAATTAGGATGAGTGTTCAAAAACATTTTAATAATTTCAATATTTTCTTCCGGCTCGATGGAACACGTACTATAAACAACAGCCCCGTTTACCTTAACCAGGGTAGATGCCTTATTAATCAATTCCGTTTGGAGTTCGGCCAGCTTTCTTATATCGAGAAGATCTTTTTTCCATTTTATATCCGGCTTCTTCGATAATGTACCGGTGCCCGAACAGGGAACATCCGCTAAAACGCTGTCAAACTCGCTGCCGTCGTATTCAAGTGCATCCATCGCCATCGATTTAACACACGTTAAACCCAGGCGCTCAATGTTTTTATTGAAAAGCCTAATCCTTCCTTCGAATCTGTCTATGGCGATTATTTCGCCTCTGTCCTGCATCATATTTGCAAGATAAGCTGTTTTACCGCCGGGAGAAGCACAAAGATCAAGAACTTTTGTCCCCGGTTTTACATCCAGCAGCTTGCATGCAAGACCGGCACTTTCATCCTGAATATTAAAGTAGCCTTTCGTAAAATAGTCCCAGGCGGTGATGTTTGTTAAATTCAATAACTGGAAAAATTCGGGAAGATATTTTCCGGCTTTGTATTTAAGGTTTACGGAATCAAGCAGGTTTTTAAATTCTTCCGGGTTAACTTTCTGAAGATTAATTCTTAAAGTTAAATAGGGCTTTTCATTGTTTGCTTCCAAGAGTTTTTCGGTTGATTCCCTGCCGAACCTCTCCAGGTAACGTTTTATCATCCATGAAGGATGTGAATAATATGCGCTTAAATAGCCCGGTAAATCTTCTTCAGGATCAGGATAACGAATCGCAAATTTACTCCTGATAATATTTCTTAAAATAGCATTTGTTAAGTCGGCAGGCTTTTGTCCTTGAAGTTTTTTTACATATTCAACAGCTTCATTTACGACGGCATAATCGGGGATTCTATCCAAAAATAATATCTGGTACAATGCAACTCTTAAACCGTTTTTAAGATTCGGAATAGCTTTTGAAAATTGCCCTTTGTAAAACCCGTTTAATATCCAGTCTAACCTTCCCATCCACCTAACGACTCCGTGAACAATTTCATACAAAAGAGCTTTATCAAGTCCGCTTAATTCGGAATTGCGCATTTCGTTGTCTAAAAGCCTCTCAAGATAAGCATCGGTTCGTTCCACTCTATTTAAAATTTTTACTGCTAATCCTCTTACTCCTTCGTAGAGGTCTCTAACTTTATGTTCGGAAAATTCAGTCATATTAATTTACTAATATCCTTTTCGTTCTCTTTCATTTTTTGTAATCTCAAAAATATATTTGAATAGGTTTTCATCTGCTTCACTTAATTGCTTATTTCTCCTGCTTAAAACTATTGCTGCGGTCGCGATACTTTTTTCAACTTTGTGCTCGATCACGCCTTCACTTCCTCCCCAGGAAAAAGAAGGAATATATTTATCAGGAAATCCTGCGCCGTAAATGTTGCACGAAAATCCAACTACAGTTCCTGTATTAAACATTGTATTTATTCCGGACTTGGAATGGTCACCCATAATCAAACCTAGAAACCGGCTTCCGCTGTCAATTTGTTTTCCTTGCACAGAAACTTTTATCATGCCGTAGTTATTTTTTAAGTCGCTGCAATTCGTATCTGCGCCTAAGTTTACCCAACTGCCTATATATGCATGCCCGATAAATCCTGCATGCTGTTTATTAGAATAAGGCGACATTATTGTATCCTCAACTTCTCCTCCAACTTTAACAACATTGCCAATGCTAACGTTGCTGTAGATATGCGCCATTGCCTTAACTTTAGAATTCTTACCAATATAAACTGGACCCTGAATAACAACATTCGAAGAAATCAGTGCATTTTTATCTATGAATACCGGACCATCGGAAGCATCCAGCACAGTTCCAGGTTTTACTACCGCTCCTTTTTCAATGTAGATATCTTTTTTATTTACAAGATGAACCCCAGGATATACTTTGCCTTTAATTTTATTTTTCTTTGCGGACTTATGATCTTTAAAAAATTTATCAAAGTCGTTAACTAAAAAATCTCCGTTCCTTAATATCAAATCCCAAATGTAGCCTGCCGTTTGAATATCGACATCTTCTTTCGGCAATGCTCCAAAGTCATCAAGCTTAAGAGGTGAATCTAAATTTGATTTTAATTTAGCAAGTTTTTCGCCTGAGACTCTTGCTGCAATCACTTCGTTATTTTTAACAAAAATTTTATTTGATTTATCTTTTATCTTGAAAATTTTAGAAAGATTTGTAGTAGATAATATACTGCCATTAATAAATAAGCAATCGTCATCCGGAATTTCGTTGACAAGGATATTGGAATTTGATTCCGAAACTACATTCTTAAGATAACTGCGGCAAAGAAGAGAATATCCGGTTTTAGGAAACGATGATAAAATTCTTTCTTTAATCGTACCAAAACCGCATATCAATTCGTAAACCGGTCTGTTTAAAATTAATGGATCAAAATTCCCGAAATGCTGATCTTCAAATAAACAAATGTGCATGGTCGAATTAATAAAAAATTATTTTTCAATTTAACATTTTTTAAGGTAAGAATCTTGATAAGGATTTGGTAGAAAAGGAGTTAAGTTAGGAAAGCCGAGTTTAATTTCAAGTCTTAATTACTTAAACAGTAGTTAAGGTTATCCAATTTTAAGAATAGAAGACAGCCGCAAAATCAATTGTAAATGAAAATAAAAAAGCCGGATATACCGGCTTAATCAAAAACATAAATACATGTAAATCTTTTTATTTGCCAGGAGTATTTTTTGCGTATTTTCTCTTGAATTTTTCAACACGTCCGGCAGTATCTACTAATTTTTGCTTTCCTGTAAAAAACGGGTGAGAAGCGCTGGAAATTTCTAATTTTACAAGAGGATAAGTATTTCCATCTTCCCATTTAATTGTTTCCGATGATTTAATAGTAGATCTTGTTAAAAATGCAAAATCTACGGAAGTATCTTGAAATACAACCGGCCTATAATCCGGGTGAATGCCATTTTTCATCTTAAGACCTTAATTTATCTAAATTTAGCTTGGAAATATATCAAATAATATCAATAATACAAAATTTAATATCGGCTTGTGCAGGATTAGAAAACCTCATGAAACAATTTTATTCAGAAGATTCTTAACGTCTTCCCAACTATGAGTTACCGGGTTCTTTTCAAATTCTTTTTGAGCTTGATCAAGAATTTGCTTTTCATTTTTGCTTAAGGGAAGCTTTTCATTTAAAAGACTTTCCCACAACTCGTTAATTAAGATTAGCTTTTCCTGAGTATTTAATTTTGTAATATTAATATTCATAGTAATTAAAATATTAGATAATGCCTGTGCAACCAATACGTAATTAGCGCTGATGCCCAATTTGCTTAATAAATTAAAATAATCCAACGTGTAACGGAATTTAATTTTAAATTTTTTAAATTTAAAGAAGTTGTTACATTGGTAAATGAAGAAAGGGAGAAGGGAAGATATAACTTACAATTTTCAATTAACAATTATCACTTGACAAGCGGTGTGTATTTCTATAGAATGCAGGCTGTCCCCTCAACCGGATCGCATAAGACTTTTGTGGATACGAAGAAGCTGATTTTATTAAAGTGAAAGATGTACATCGGGGACTAAATTTCTGTAAGAGTTATTCTTTTATTGAATAATCGCATTGAAAATAAAGACAAACAAATGTAATTTTAATTTAAAGATTAGACACTTTCTAAGCATAAGAGATAAAAATGACTTTAAATAAGACAAAAACATTTGTTAAGATTCCACGTAGTGATTGGGAAGAAATGAAAAAAAACCCGCATTGGCTGAAGCAATTGAATTGCTCGAGGATATCTCGGATCTTGAAAAAGCAAAAAATGTCCAGGGTAAAAGCTTTACACTTAAACAATATATGAAAAAGCGTGGCTTACAAAATTTACATTAAGCCGTCAGCATCAAAAGACCTGGATAAATTACCCGATAAAGAAGCTCAAAAAATACTTTATTTGATTTCGAAATTAGCTGAAAATCCCCGCCCTGTAGGAGTACAAAAATTGACCGATGACGAAGGTTACCGTATCAGATCAGGAAATTATCGTATTCTATTTGAGATCGGAAATAAAAAAACATAAGGAAAAAATAACTCTCAATATAAATGGAATTTTAAATTTGAAGTAGTTGAATTTATATGAAAAGATGCTGTGGTTAGTAATGGAATATTTAATAATATGAAAAATGCTAAGTCCTGCCGCTTTTAAACAAAAAGTTCCGGCGATTCATCAATATGGGTATTACAATGAAGATATTGGTTACTTTATTTGGAATGTTTACTATTTTTTATCTCTTCTCTCCCAAACTAAACGCTCAAACTATAAATCTCCCGGTAAATAATAAAGATAATACAGCGCTTAGAGTGAATTCTAAAAAAAATATTTCTAAAGATTACCATAATAACTTAGAATCAAAAGTCCAGAATAATCAACTCCCAAATTTAGTTCAACATAATGAAACTAATTTTAATTACAATTATATTTCTAACCCTCCAAAAAACGGAGAATTAACTGACAGTTTGAATGGCCCGACATCTTATGATGTTCTTGGGAACTTTTTTTCACAACCAAATGTTACAATGCAAATCGGACTGGACACGCTTCAGTGGTATGGTTCAGGCGACGTTAACCTCGACGGAAAAGTGGATTCTCTTGACCTTCAGGCAATGAACAACGGTGTGACAAACATAGAAGCAGATGTTGACGGCGACGGAATTCCTTCAACGCAAGCAGACAAGAATCTCCTTTCAGATTATTTAACAGGGCAGATTGATAATTTACCTGGTTGGTGGAATAAGCTTACAACTCCTGAAGAAAGAATTAACTGGGTTTAGAAAATGTTTGCAATAAATACTGTTGTTCAGGTTCCAAATTGGCAATGTTCAAATTATATAATGCAGATGATTCTCGACTTTTATGGGTTGTCAAATTATGAAAATGCCATTGCAGCGGGGTTCCTTGATTATCAGACAAATTTAGATTCGGTTGCAAAAGAGAACCTCCCCACGGTTTATGCTGTAACAACAAATGCCGTTGTAGGAGGATCTCATTCTGTTACAGGAATTTTAGTAGGGTATAGAATAAATTCTGATTCCACAGAATATGACCCAAGAAAGTTTAGGGATTGGTATTTTGTTGGATATAATAATGATGACAGAGTTTATCCTGGAAATCCCAATATGGACCCAAATCATCTTGTAACTATTTGTTTGCCTGCTTATGTTCATAACCCTTATCCTCC
>CAZKUR010000033.1:0-42905 GCA_964556005.1 uncultured Ignavibacteriaceae bacterium
ACTGTTTGTTTGGGCAAGAATAGGAATTGGAAAGAAAAATATAGAAAATATGAAGGACCAAAGAACAAGTAACAATTTTTTCATAATGAGCCCCCGCCCTAATTTTTGATGAAAAATATCTTTTAAAGTACTTTAGTTTTTACGTAAAGCATTATTAAAAATTAAACCATGTAAATACTGCTGTTGAAATACAAACAAATTCAATATTCATTATTTACATTAAATATTTTTAATAAATAATTCAAGGATTATTTCAAAAAAATATTTTTTATTTTCGATTTCACATTCGGATAATTCTTTTCTTTTTAGTTGTAAACTTAAGACAAATGCTCTTTGCCAATTTCATACAAACAAGCATCCCCTATGATTTTAAAAGGTTCAATCCTAAAATATTCCATATCTTTTTCTTTTGTCTGAATTGACCTTTCAATAACCATTAAGCCATCATTACTGAGAAATTTATTTGATAGAATATTTTGAACCGCTTCATAAATATCGTCTTTAAAGAAGGGAGGATCTGCCAGGATTAAATCATATCCCATGTTGTTAAATTCACAGCAGAATTTATTTACTTCCATTTTGAATATTTTACATTGCTCCTGGACTTTCAGCGAAGCTATATTTTCATCAAGATTTTTTGCGATGAAATAATTTTTTTCAACAAAATGAACTTCTGCAGCGCCTCTGCTGAGGCATTCAAATCCCAAAGCACCGGAGCCTGAGTAAATATCAAGAACTTTAATATTTTGAAAATCGATTCTATTATTGAGGAGGTTAAAAAGAGTTTCCCTAACCCTGTCGGTCATCGGGCGAATAAATTTCGATTGGGGGACTTTTATCTGGCGGCCTTTAAATTGGCCTGAGATAATCCGGACTTTCATAATTTCATTATAATAGATTGAAAAAGTTTTCTAAGCAATCCTGTAAGCAATTCCTGCCGAAGGTGAAAATGAATTGTATTTTTCGAGGTATAACTTGTTTTTTAATAAATGAGGTACAGCTTTAATTTTATCAAAAGGGTTGAAGTAAACAAATTCAATTCCCACTGCAGAGCTTAAAGTTTTTACAAGCGATTTATTCAAGTCTTCACCGGAAATAAAAGCATTATCTATTGAAAATTTATTGACAATTAAATTGCCTGAAGAGAATTCGTTTTTAAGAATCCTTGGCATTTCATCTGCAGCATGAAGCGGAAAAACTTTATTAAGCAGAGGTTTGCCGTCTTGAATTAAAAGTAACGACAGATATTTCCCGCCGAAATATACACTAACAGCTAATCCTTTTGCCATTTGGGGATGGCTTGCAAACAATGCTCTATCGGATGCCAAATGTACATTGTCTAAAAATTTCAAAGTAAAGTTATTATCCTTACAAAATTTATGAAGGATATTTAGATACTTTCTTTCGATGCCGTATACAATTGCGCTGCTGTAATCGAAAAAATTATTCTTGTCGATTTCTAAATATTGTATAACCAGATTTTCGGGTGAAGTGAAAGGGTAAAGGATTGAAAGCTCCCACCGGAATTCTTCAAGAAGATCCTGGTGAAGCATACTGTTATCATATGGAATTTGCGTAATAAAAAAGATTTCAAAAGGAAGTGCAAACGAAACGGTTGAACTGTTCAGACTCTGCCTGACCAATAATTCATTTAAGGAACTTTGAAGCAGCGAAACTATTTTCGTTTCTTTGTTTTCAAGAATTCTCAGAGGCTCATCGAAATAAGCCTCATCTACATTCTCCAGATAAAAATGATCTCCCTTAAAAATGACTTCAACAACCTGCAGCTTTTTTTCTGTAATAGTGAATCCTGCATGGTTTTCATAAAGAGCCATTTTATTTAGAACTACTCCCAGGACACAGTATTTTTTAGAGCAAGGTTCGTTGTACTGCCTATAGAGCCGTAACCATCCGGATCATTAATATAGTACATTGTACCGGAAACGTTATTCGAATCTATTCTTATAATTTTTCCGAACCTGTTCACAACCGTATCAACGGAAACGCTTGTATCAATCTTCAGTTCATATGGCCGGTTGGATTTTGGTGTTCGGTATAAACTGTCCGGAGTAAATTGTCCGTTTGAGAGAGCTAAAAACGGATTTGTAGATTTATTATTTGATGTATCCGTTGAGTGCATTACACTGTCGACATATGAGCTGGTTTTTACAAAATTTATCAAACTATCGATATTGCCTGTAAATTTACCGTGAATCTTGTTCCAAAGTATTTCTGCTTCCTTCAAATCTTTCATCCTTAAACGGGATTCTGTTCTATAATGGGTTTCTTGTTGAACTATGTTGCTCGGATCAATAATTGCAACTTTCACCAGGACCACAACCAGTATTGCTATTATCACATAAAGTATTCCATGAATATACCATGGTTCTACAGTTTTGGCAGCCATTTTTCCTCCGGAGAATAAAAATTTTTATTTTTTAATAAAAATGTATTTCTTAATTTTATTTAGTTTAGCTTTTCCGATTCCTTTAATTGAAAGTAAATCGTTTAAAAATTTAAAATCACCATTTTCAGTTCTGTAATTTACGATATTTTCTGCTGTTTTCTCACCAATGCCGGGTAATAATATTAATTTTTCCATACCGGCTTGGTTTATATCAATACTTTTTTCAGCAGGAATCTTTGCTGTATTTTTTTCATCAAAATTTGGTTTCTTAAAATCAGAAACTTCCTGATTAGAATCAACTAATTTATCCTTTAAACTACCTTTTTCACCAGTTATTTCTGAATTTGCAAGATGCTTAAAGATGCTGTCTTCTTTAGAATAATCAAAATTTCGCCGGTTTACATCTTTTTTGCTGAATAATTTACTGAAGCCAAACCCGGCGCCAAATACAACCAGCAAGAATAAAATAACTTTTATTTCAGTAACGGTTAAACCGATTTTTTCAGATAGTTTCTTAAACATAATTTTTTTAAGATTATCAAAAAAAATAAAAAAGTTTCGGGTAAAACTATAATCCGAACTTCTTAAAAAAACCTTTGCCGTCTTTATTAGGATTTACCTGGATATTCGGGAGTCCTGCCAATTCTTTCAATAATTCTTTTTCTTTTGCCGTTACTTTTTTGGGAACCCGGATATTTACCCTAACTATCTGGTCGCCTACGCCGGATTGATTCAGATGCTTGACGCCTTTCCCTCTCATCTTTAGAAGTTTTCCTGCTTGAGTTCCCGGTTCAATCTTCAGCATTGACTTTCCGGTCAAAGTCGGCACTTCAACTTCATTTCCCAAAACAGATTCGGGGAAACTTATTAACAGGTCGTAAATTATATCATCCCCGTCTCTAATGAAGTATTCATGTGAAATCTCTTCAAATACAACTAAAAGATCACCGGCTGGCCCGCCACGTTTACCTGAATTGCCTTCGCCGCGGATTGTCATATAGCTGTTGTTAACGACACCGGCCGGTACGTCAATTTTAAGCGTAGTTTCCGAATGAGTTCTACCGTCTCCCATACATTTTTTGCATGGTGAATCAACAACTCTTCCTTCGCCGTTGCAGTTGCTGCATGTTGTTATATTTACAAACTGTCCGAAAACAGAACGCGAAATATTTCTTATTTCACCTGAGCCGTTGCAAACCGGACAAGTTTTTAACGAAGTTCCCGTTTCGGCACCTGTACCGCCGCATTCATCGCATTTAATTAATTTTCTTAATTTTAATTTTTTAGATACGCCTGTTGCAATTTCTTCGAGATTCAATTTCAAAGTGACCCTTAAATCCGTACCGGGCGTTCCGGCAGTTCTTCGCCTGCTGCGTGAATATTGGCGTCCGCCGCCGAAGAAATCATCGAATATTGAACTTCCACCGAAAATATCGGAAAAATGGGAAAATATATCGTTAATATCATTAAAGCCCTGGAACCCGCTTGCTCCTCCTCTTAATCCTTCATGCCCGAAACGGTCGTAGTTTGCCCTTTTATTTTCGTCGCTTAAAACTTCGTAAGCCTCGGCAGCTTCTTTAAATTTTTCCTCTGCTTCTTTGTTATCCGGATTTCTATCCGGGTGATATTGCATAGCTAATTTTCTGTATGCTTTTCTTAAATCCTCTTTGTTCGCGCTTTTCGAAACGCCAAGGATTTCATAATAATCTCGTTTTGTCATTTGTACTTTTTCAATTTCCTTATTCAATTAGATTTGTGTATGGGTTAATCATCGGATGAATTCTTACTCGGCTCTTCTGCCGGTAATTCACTAACAATTACCTTCGTATGCCTTATAACTTTATCTTTATATTTATAACCCTTTTCAATTTCATCAACAACAGTGTGAGGTTCAACGCCTTCAACGGGTTTTTGCATCAGTGCTTCATGAAATTCAACGTCAAACGGTTCGCCGAGAGATTCAATTTTTTCAACGCCATGATCCTTTAATGCTTTTATCAATTTATCATAAACCAATTTTATTCCTTCTTTTATAGCGTTGATATCTTTTGCGTTTTCGATATGCAGCAGCGATCTTTCAAAATCATCAACGATTGGGAGCAGGTTAATTATAATAGGTTCGGCTGCGTATTTAATTAAATTTAGCTGATCATTTTCAGTTCTTCTTTTATAATTTTCGAACTCAGCGGCTCTTCGTAAAAGCTTGTCCTTGAGTTCGGCAACTTCATTTTCTAATTCGATTATCTTTTGATCCCTTTCGTCTAATTCGTTTTTAATTGGACCATTATTATCATTTGCATTATTATTATCCTGCTCTTGTTCATCATTGATTTCGTTTTTATTATTTGATTTATCCGTATGCTGATTTTTTTTATTCTTTTCATCTTTCATAAAATATCGTCTCCTTTATTTTGGATTAACATTGATTATATACTCCGACAACATCTTTGCCATGTAATCTACGATGGCTATTATTTTCGAATATTCCATCCGTTTAGGCCCTATAATACCGAGAGTGCCGTAAGTTTCTCCAAGCTTATATTCTTTACTTATATAACTGTATTCATTTAATTTTTTGTCTTCGTTTTCGCTTCCTATTGAAATGAAGACTTCGTTGAGATCTTTCTCCTCAGATTTTCCCATAATATGAATGATAATATCTTTATCCTCAATCAATTCAATTACGCTCTGAAATTTTTCCGGATCGTCAAACTCTGGATTTTGAATAACATTTTTTGCGCCGGTTATTAGAACGCTGTCTTTCGATTTCAAATCTTTAAATATTTTGTCAACCGAATCTATGAAAAGTCTTATGATGGAATTATTATCCGGAGCTATGTCTTTTAGCCTGTCCTTAAAAGAATTTCTTATTTCACTCAGCGTTAAGCCTGACAAACGTTCGTTTAGTAATTGTTGAACCGAATATATTTGAGAAGACTTAACTTCCGAGTCAACTTCCAGGGTAATTGTTTTAACCAAGCCGGATTTAATACTTATAACAACAAGAATTCTTGTCGAACTTAAAACGACCATTTGCAGCTTTTCAAGTATACCGCTATCTAACCTTGGGTAAGAAACACACGCCAGCTGTTTAGTTATTCTGCTTAAAAGCTCGGAGGTAATTTTCAACAGATCATCGGTTTCTATTAATTTTTCATCGATGCTCTTTGCTATAAAACCTTTCTCGCTATTTCTTATTTTCTGAATATCCATTAATGAATCAACATAAAAACGGTATCCTTTATCCGTCGGAACCCGCCCGGCAGAAGTATGCGGATGATTGATGTAACCGGATTCTTCAAGATCAGCCATAATATTTCTTACGGTTGCCGGAGAAACTCCCACATTATATTTGCGGGAAATATTCCTGGAACCTACCGGTGAAGCAGTTAAAATAAACTGTTGAATAATGTACCTTAAAATATTCTTTTCCCGGCTATTTAATTCTTCAAATTCCATTCAAAACCTTGAAAATTAAAAGATTTATCATTCAAATATAAGAAATTTTAATTTTTATTGATATTCTGCAAATAAACATATGTATGTACTTTTTAATATCTTATCGTCTTTTTTACACGAATTTAAATTATAATATGCTGTAAACCTGAAATAAATCATGTTATTAAATGAATGAAGTCAGGAAATAAAGCATTAATACTTCTTAAATATTTTGATGGTTCCATTTATAAAAAGATTCAGGAGGAAAATTAAAAATTCATTAGAAAACTTAAACTTGGATTACCATGAATGTTAATTATACAAAAGCACTGCAATATTAAAGAATTTAAAAAAATAAACCCGGCAAAAGCCGGGTTTGGAAAAAATGTTCAATTGGAACTATTTAAGTAATATCATTTTTTTAGTCATGGTATACTCGGGAGTAATTATTCTATACAAATAAATTCCACTTGCAAGACTTGAAGCATTAAATTCAATTGTATGCACACCAAGGCTCATCTCTCCGTTGATAAGCTGCTTAACTAATTGACCTTCAATATTATACACATCTAAAGTAACATGCGCATTTTTCGGTAAACTAAAATTAATTTTAGTCGTTGGATTAAAGGGATTCGGATAATTTTGCGACAACGCAAAATCGTGAGGTGCATTATTATTTTTAGGGTTAACTGCAAGAACAACACCAAGTGCACCTAAAGCAGCTTTCAAAATTCCGTAAGTATATGCCGGATTATGAACTCCTAAGCTTCTGTCTGAAGTAACCATAATATAGTCGTATGCTGCTTGTGCCTGTGTTAATGTGTAGCTTGAATCAACATTAACAGCAAGGGAATCAAGCGGAGGCAGATGATTAGCAAGAGTGTCTAACAGACCCTGGATTTCAATCTGTAATCCGTTGGCAACACCGTCGCCATCCAGGTCGGCATTTCCGTTTACATAATATTTCTTATCCGAAAATTCAGGCCCAAAATTTCCATGACACGGCTGGCAAGCTGCTACATTGTCGGTGCCGTCAGGGTAAGTCATGCTGAATGTATGACCACCGACATGCGTAATATTACCGGCAGAATCCGGCGGCACACTAAACATATGACAGGTTGCGCATGCATTAGCAGTTGCATACATATGCGGAGAAGTTGGGATATTTTGTCCAAATGTAATAGCGTTAGTTCCGGCTAACATGTCGGCTTGCGGGCCCATATCCGGTCCATAGTATCTTAGGTTAGCTAAATAATTATTGGTGTAACTTACTGCATCATGACGCGAATGATGACAGTTCATGCAAAGAGCACCGGTTCCTACATTGTTAATTTGAACTCCATTTTCAAGTGTAACACTCATTGCTCTTACTTGATGAGGATTTGCGACACTATGAGGATCATGGCAAACTGCACATGAAATAGGTACCTTTCCGGTTGCATCAACAGTAGGCGGTTGTTTACCATTCTTTATAAATTCGACAAAAAGCTGGCCGTTATGGCAATAACATCCGGCTCTTGTTTCGCTGTGAGGTAATAAAGCATGCTTTGTAATTTTCCACTGATCCGGGAAATAATGATGAGAACCTTCATCATGGCAAAATGCGCAGTTTTCAAAATTTAAACTAACTGCAACCACCGATGTATCGAAGTGTACAAGGTGATCGCTTGCAGGGCCATGGCAGTCTTCACATTGAATCCGTCCTCGTTTCATCGCATCAGGGTACTCGGCTACGAGAGAATCATATTGACCGGGAAATAAAGTATCCGGGAAAACAAATGGAAAATCGTCAAAGCCGCCGTTACTGGCAGTTGTATCGTAACCTGTTGTATGACACGGCAGGCATGCAGCACTATAATGAGAGCCAAGTTCACCGTTTAAACCTTCTTCGAAAATTTTATAATGCCCTGTTTGTTCCCATTGGGTTGCAATTGTTTGATGACATGCAACTGCTGCGCCGCATGAAGGAACACCGTAAAAAGTCCAATAGGTTGAAGCATGAATTTTTAATTGCGCAACTGCATTTCCCTGTGAAAATTGTAAAATATAAAATCCATCTAAATCGGGTTTAAAAATGATAACCCTTGTCGAGTCATCCATATCTTGATAGTTTCCAAAACTTGCATTTGATCCGGCTGGAGCCTGAACTACAGTCCAAGACGGGCTTGTTATAGCAGCTCCTGTTAATTGTCCTTCTAAATACATTTGTGTTTGAATACCGACATTCGATAGGCCGTTATATGGCCTATTGAAGAGATCATTTGGATTAGCTTCCGCTTCTCTTGGATCGACACCGTAAGTCTTTAAAGTCGCTGTCTGAGGTAAGATAATAGTTGCGGTGCATAAGAGCAAGCCTAATACCAAAAGTAATTTCTTATGCATTATAACTCCTAAAAGTTAGTTGTTCTCCTTGATTTTTAATCTTTTGAAGATTATTAATTTCGCCCATAAATATTATTTTTAATGTAAATAAACTGTTCAAATTTTCTCCCGTAAATTAGTTCTGGTTACTTATTATTCGCATATCAAGAAATTTAATATAGAGATTTACTGCAAGTGAAATATATTTTTAACGATACTGTTTTTCAAGAGCAAGTAATCACTGCATGGAAAATTAATCTTCAGAACACAATAATTGTATAATTTAATATAAAAAACAAACCCGGCAATAGCCGGGTTTGAATAAAGAAATTATTTCATAGGAATTACTTAAGTAATACCATCTTCTTAGTCATATTAAATTCAGGTGTAACGATTCTATATAAGTAAATTCCACTTGCAAGTTTGCTTGCATCGAAATCAACAGTATGAACACCAAGGCCCATATCTCTATTAACAAGTTGTTTTACCAACTGACCTGCAATATTATATACATTTAAAGTTACGTGTGAATTCTTAGGCAGACTGAAGTTTATCTTTGTAGTCGGGTTAAACGGATTCGGATAATTCTGCGACAGTGCAAAATCATGCGGTGTATTATTTTTACCGTTTTCAACTGCAAGTACATAGCCTAATGCGTTCAACGAAGCACTCAATATACCATAAGTATATTCGGGGTTATGAATTCCCAAACTTCTGTCTTCTTTTACCATTAAATAATCGTAAGCAGCTTGTGCCTGAGTCAAAGTATAATTAGAATCAACAACAACATCTGTTGAGCCGAGAGGTGGGAGCCTCACAGCAAGAGTATCTAGCAATCCTTGTACTTCAATCTGCAATCCGTTAGCTACTCCATCGCCATCAAGGTCTGCATTTCCATTGACATAGAATTTTTTATCGGAAAATTCAGTTCCAATATTACCATGGCATGGTGCACATGCAGCAACATTATCATTACCGTTCTGATCAGTCATACTGAAAGTGTGACTTCCCATTAGTATAATATTACCTAAGGAATCTGCTCCTTCAGGGAACATATGACAGGTAACGCATGCATTTGATGTCGCATATAAGTGCGGAGAACTTGGAATGTCTTGTCCAAAAGTAATTGCATTGGTTCCCTTCAACATATCTGCTTGAGGACCATGATGCGGGCCATAGTGGGCTAAATTATTTTTGAAATCATTTGTGTAACTAACAGCTTCTTCTCGAGCATGGTGGCAATTCATACAAATAGCACCTGTTCCTACATCACTTATTTCAACACCATTTTCCAATGTTGCAGTCATAGTTCTAACTTGATGAGGATTAGCAACGCTGTGCGGATCATGGCAAACTGCACATGAAATCGGTACCTTATCAGATGCATCAGTTGTAGGCGGTTGTTTTCCGGCTTTCATGTATTCGACGAAAAGTTGACCGTTGTGGCAATAACATCCGGCTCTTGTTTGTCCATGCGGTATCTGAGCATGGATTGAAGCCTTCCACTGAGTTGGGAAATAATGATGTGTTCCTTCATTATGGCAGTATGAACAATCTTCATAATTAAGGGTTTTTTGAATTTTAAAATCAGTTGTATCTGAGAAGTGATCAGCTCCAGGTCCATGGCAGCTTTCACATTGTATTCTTGCAAATACCATAGCCTGCGGATATGCTACTTCCATAGAGTCAAACATTCCCGGCATTAAAGTATCCGGAAAAACAAAAGGCCAATCATCAAAACCACCGTTTGCTGCACTTGTATCATATCCAGTAGTATGGCATTCGATGCATGAGGGTCCATAGTGATTACTTAAAGTTCCATCCAAACCTTCTTCAAATATTTTATAGTGCCCAGTCTGAGTCCATTCATTTCTAATTGCCGAATGGCAATATTCAGATGTACCGCATCCGCCTACTTTAGGGTAAACACCCCAGTAAGTGGAGGCATGTATTTTTAGTTGTGCAGAAGCGTTTCCCTGAGCAAATTGAACTACATATACACCTGCAATATCCGGTGTAAAAGTAATTACTCTTGTGGAATCGTTTAAATCTGTATAATTGCCAAAGCTTGCATTTGAATTAGCCGGAGACTGAACTATAGTCCATGTTGGGCTGTTCAGCGTTGCACCTGTTAATTGGCCTTCCAGATACATTTGAGTCTGGATTCCAACGTTTTGCAAACCATTATATCTCCGGGTAAAAATACTGGTATTTGCTGCAACATCATCTGGGTCTGCACCGTGAGTTTTCAAAGTCGCTGTTTGCGGCAGAATAAACGTTACGGTGCATAAGAGAAAGCCTAATACCAAAAGTAATGTCTTACGCATTTTCACTCCTACTATTGTTAGTTTATATTTTTTCATTATGGGATCGCTGATATTTCTCATCTTATTTCTCTCCTAATTCCGACGGAAATATCCGGTTAATTATTATTTTCAGATTAGCAAAGAGGGGCCTAATTGAACAAAAATATTCAAATTCTGGGTGTACATATGTATTCATATAAAAAACCCCTGAGAAATTCTCAATTATTTACATTTTTCATATACAAATGATATTCCAAAGTTTATTATTAGTATTTATTTAATATTCAAACAATAATTCTTAATATTTATTAATTATTATTTCTATTGATGGGAATTATTATTTAGGCGTTTTCGAATTAGAGAAATTTTTTTTGTAATATTATTGCACTGATGTAATAGTTGTCACGAGTCAAATAATATTAATAATCGATTGAATTTCAAGACTTATAGGGCTTTGTTTAGTTTTAGCTGTATATTAAATTTTAGTATTCATTAATATTATTTTACAACTTCTAATACGGAGAACCTTTTGGGTGATACTTATAAAAATTCCGGTGTTGATATAGATGCAGGGAATAAAACTGTAGAAAGAATAAAATCATTAGCTAAATCAACTTTCAGCAAAAATGTTTTATCCGATATAGGATTATTCGGTGGATTTTATGAATTAAATTTATCCGGATTCAAAGAACCGGTACTTGTCTCAAGTGTTGACGGCGTGGGAACAAAATTAAAATTAGCCTTTTCCGCTCAAATACATAACACGGTCGGGCAGGATTTAGTAAATCACTGTGTTAACGATATTGCAGTTTGCGGCGCACAACCTCTTTATTTTTTGGATTATCTCGCTTTTGGGAAATTGAACACTGATGTTGCAGAAAAAATTATTGAAGGTTTTTCTTTGGCATGTAAAGAAAACGGCTGCTCTTTAATCGGCGGTGAAACTGCGGAAATGCCGGGACTTTATTCGCCTGAAGAATATGATATGTCCGGAACAATTGTCGGTATAGTTGAGAAGAATAAAATAATAAACGGAAAGAATATAAAAAACGGCGATGTATTAGTTGGCTTCCCATCCAACGGACTTCACACAAACGGTTATTCTCTGGCAAGAAAAATTCTTTTATCAAATTATAATTTAAATGATGAAATAGACGAACTCGGCTCAACATTGGGTGAAGAGCTTTTACGGATACACAGGTCCTACTTAAAAATTATTAATCACTTAAAAGCCGGCGTGAATATAAAAGGTTTTTCTCATATTACCGGTGGCGGTATTATCGATAACACGATGCGTATAATTCCCAAAGGAATGCGAATAGAGATAAATTGGGATAAATGGGAATTTCCGGCAATCTTTAAATTAATTAAAAAAACCGGTAACGTCAGCGAAGATGAAATGAGAAAAGTTTTTAACCTCGGTATTGGATTAATTGCAGTTGTTTCAAAAGAAAACGAATATAAAACCATTCAGCTATCTCATGAGTTAAATGAACATCCTCTTGTAATAGGCAAAGTTATATAATTTGTTTTGCGGTTTAACTAATGCTTCTTAAAAAACCTTTTTTAAAATCGTTATTAAATTTATTATTCTTTTCATTTCTTGTGATTCTTTTTGAAAGCTGCGGAAAAGGTATTGCACCGCTTCCGCCGCAGGAAGCAGGATTCAGCGGAACAATTACATTTAAAGGAACCTGGCCGGACAGTATTCAAAGAACTCACTTAGTAATTTTTAAAAATCCGTTATTATCATCGTCGGATTTCAGTGCCTTCAATTTGCGTTACGTCAGTCTTGAAATTCCTTATGGAATAACACAATTTCATATTAGTTCACTTGATTCGGCATATGTTCCGATCGGCGGCCACTTAGCTCCCGGAGAATATTCTTATGTCTGCGTAGCTCAGTCAAAGACACCACAGCTTTCTTTAAATAGAAAAGATTGGTTTGTAGTTGGAGTTTACTATTCATTTGGAGATACAACCAAACCGGGGAAATTAATTATTCCGGAAAACACTCTTATAAAAAATATTAATATCGTGTGCGATTTTAATCATCCGCCGCCGCAGCCTCCCGGCGGAAATTAATTATTTAATATTATTTTAATAATCATGAATAAGAAAAATCAAATTCAAAAAATCTTTCTCTCGTCTTCGCTAAAGCTACGGTGGGCAGGCTTACTCATATTCTTACTTATTTCAGGAAAAGGTTCATTTGCACAAACACACTCTATTTCCGGTTCGGTTAAAGATTCTCTTGGTAATTATTTGGAAGGAGTAAATGTTTCGGTTTTAAATACTGATTTTGGAGCGGCGACAAATCAATTAGGACTTTATAGAATCGATGGTTTAAAGCCGGCTGCCTATTCGATAAAATTTTCTGCAATTGGATATCGATCAGTTACTAAATCAAATATTATAATTAAAAATAAAAATATAGTTTTAAATGTAATTTTAAAGTCTCAAGTTTTAGAATCCGGGCAGGTAGTTGTAACAGCAAGCAAATATGAACAAAAAGTTTCCGACCTTCCGGTAAGTGCCGATATAATCCCATCATCGGAATTTTCAAAAAAGAATTTTTCAAATCTGCAAAATGCACTGAAGTATGCACCCGGAATAAATATGACAGACGATCAAATCAGTATCCGTGGTTCAAGCGGTTACAGCAGAGGTGCCGGTTCAAGAGTTGTTTTGGCAATTGATGGAATTCCTTTATACACCGGTGATACTGGTGAAACTATCTGGGAGACAATTCCTGTTGCAGCTATCAGTAGAGTTGAAATTATTAAAGGCGCCGCAAGTTCTCTTTACGGTTCAACGGCAATCGGAGGCGTTGTAAATATTATTACTAAAAATATCCCGGATAAATCTTCAACATTCTTTAGTTCGTATGCAGGTTTTTATGATAAACCTTCTTACAGCGAATGGAATTGGTCCGCTAAAACAAGATTGTTTAACGGGTTGACATTAGGGCATTCCGATAATTTCGGTGATTTTAAATATGAGGCTTCATTTTCAAGATTAGAAGATAACGGCTACAAACAAAACGCATTCTTCCATAAATATATCGGATTTTTTAAAGGCGAATATAAATTAAATCAGCAAAACGATTTAACTTTTTTAGCTACAACATTTAATAAAAGAAGCGGTAATTTTCTTTATTGGAAAGATTCGAGGCAGGCTCTAATTCCGCCGGCTGAAAACCTCGGGCAGATAACTTCTACTAACAGGTATTTATTCGGAATAATTTATAACGATGTAATTTCGGATAATTTCTTATTGAAAGTTAAATCGAGCTATTACCTCAATAATTGGAATGATGGAAGTGTTCCTTTGAATGAATCGACTTCAAATTTATACCGAACAGAAATTCAAACAAACGCAAGCTTGTCGCAAAATTTTGTTCTAACATCCGGCATTGAAGGAGTTGCGGCTAACGTAAGCTCAACTTTATTCGGCAATCCGAATTTGAAGCAAGCCGGAATTTATACTCAAGGGGATTTATCATTTAGCTTTCCTTTGATTTTAACTGCCGGAGTTAGGTTTGACATCAGCAAACTGGATACTTTAAATAGTACAGATGCCGTTTCACCGAAGCTCGGCCTCAATTACAAATTAAGTAATCAGATTACTTTGCGCTCATCTTTAGGAACAGGGTTTCGTGCGCCATCTTTAGCGGAAGCTTTTACTTCCACAACTGCAAACGGAATTACCGTTGAACCGAATCCCAATTTAAAATCCGAAAAAAATTTTACAACGGAGCTTGGTGTAAATTATGAGCCTGCAAATTATTTTAGCTTTGATGCAGCTGCATTCTGGAACGAATATTATAATTTTATCGAACCGGGTATCGATCCGGCTAACGGGATGGTTCTTTTCAGCAACTTAACGAGGGCAAAAATCCAGGGAGTTGAGCTGAATTCGAACGTAAAAATTTTTTCAAATTCGCTTCAATTCTCGCTGCATTATACTTATCTTTGGGCACGGAATCTTGACTCACATACTCCGCTCAAGTATCGTCCGAG
Organism: uncultured Ignavibacteriaceae bacterium; assembly: GCA_964556005.1. Taxonomy (GTDB): domain Bacteria; phylum Bacteroidota; class Ignavibacteria; order Ignavibacteriales; family Ignavibacteriaceae; genus CAZKUR01. Next base: position 14,535 of record CAZKUR010000033.1, read on the forward strand.
AAATACGTTCTACGGTTCTGTAGATTATTACTTCAAAGAGCTAAATGTTGGTGCGGATTTCAGGTACTGGAGCAGGGTAGAAGCTATTGATGAGGAATTAATTAATCTTGGTTTAATTCCCGATGGAAATTTGAGAACTGCAGTTTACGTTTTAGATTTTAGAGCTGCCTTCAAGCTGAACATGTTCGCAATTCCGGTAAATTTATTTTTTAATGTGAACAATATTTTTAACTACAATTATGTCGAATTAATTGCTAATTTAGAGCCACTAAGAAATTATTCACTAAGAATTCAGTTAAACTTCTGACCATAGGGGTCCTATTTATTTATGTTTATTGATACACACGCTCATCTTTTTCTCCCTAATTATAACGGAGAAACTGATTCGGTTATAAAAAAGGCCAGGGAGGCCGGTGTCGATTATATTATTGTTCCTGCTACTAACCTGCAGGATTCCAAACAGGTAATCGAGCTTGTAAAAAAATATGATTTCATCTACGGTGCCGTCGGAGTTCATCCACACGAAACTAAAGATTGGGATTCGTCTTTCATTCAGCAAATAGAGGAACTGGCCAACAACGATAAAATTGTTGCTATCGGTGAAATCGGCCTTGATTACCATTATGATTTTTCTCCAAAAGAAAAACAAATCGAAGCCTTCAAATCTCAAATCGATTTAGCGTTGAAGTTGAAACTACCTATTATAGTTCATAACAGGGAATCGGACGAAGACTTGATGGATATTATCAGGACTTACTGTAGCAGCGGTTTAAAAGCTCAATTTCATTGTTATAATTCGACACTGGAAAATGCCAGGGAACTTATTTCGATGAATCATTTCCTCTCTTTCACCGGAAATATTACATTTAAAAATGCAGGCGATCTTAGAGAGGTTTTAAAAAATCTGAGACTCGATTATGTCCTTTTAGAAACCGATTCTCCGTTCATGACACCCGAACCCTACAGGGGGCAGAGAAATGAACCGGCAAATGTCGGTTTAGTTGCGGGACAAATTGCCGAAACACATAAGCTCGCTGTTGATGACATCGCAAGAATTACAAATTATAATGTTTTTAAATTATTCGGAATCGGGAATAAACCCGATACGAGTTTTTCATACATGATTGATGATAAAATATATCTAAACATTACAAACCGTTGTAATGCGGATTGTACATTTTGCAGAAGAAAAACAAATGCTGTTATTAAAGGTTTTAATCTTCATATGACGAAACAGGAAGAACCCGATGCACAAACTTATATAGATGAAATCGGCGACCCGAGACAATACAGCGAAGTAGTATTCTGCGGTTTTGGCGAACCGACAATCAGATGGGATGTGGTAAAAGAGGTTGCAAAATTTGTGAAGATCAATGAAGGGAAAACAAGACTGAATACAAACGGTCATGGAAATTATATAAACAAAAGAAACATTACACCTGAGTTTAAAGGTTTGATTGATACGGTTTCGATTAGTTTAAATACTGCAGATCCGCGTCAATACTCCGAAATGATGAGGGTTGAAACCAGACTTTATAACGAGATGATTACATTTGCAAAAACTGTTAAATCATACGTTGATAAAGTTATTATGAGTGTCGTATCTGTCAATTCGGTAGACGTTGAAAAATCGAGAAAAATTGTGGAAGAAAAAATCGGTGCTGAATTCAGGATTAGGGAATATTTCTAGGACTAGATACGAGTATTGAGTATCCAGTATCCGGAACATAAAATCCATGGTTTTTGTTTTCTCAATCCTTCTGTATCTTTCCGGTTATGAGAAGCAGAATTATTTTTATTTTATTGATTTTTCTCAATGAGTTTATTTTCCCGCAGCAGAGCGTTGAAAATTTTCAGAAAAAATTAGATATCCTGCTTGCAAATGATTTCTTTGACGGAACAACAGCTTCAGTTGATATATTCGATTTAACTACCAAAACCTCACTATATCAATTAAATCAAAAAAAATTATTAAACCCTGCTTCCAATCAAAAAATTTTAACTTCAACTGCCGCTTTAATCTATTTAGGTGACGGGTATAGATTTACAACTAAATTGAGTTATAAAGGAAAATTGGAAAGTTCAACACTTAACGGAAATATATACATTGTTGGTGGATTTGATCCTCTTTTTTCAGATAGTGATTTAACATGGTTTGTTAAAAGACTAAAGCTCATGGGAGTTAAGGAAATTAATGGTGACATTTGTGCCGATGTTTCGATGAAAGATTCGTTATTCTGGGGAGACGGCTGGATGTGGGACGATGATCCTTCGACGGAAGCACCATATTTATCTGCATTAAATATCAATGAAAATTGTGTCGATATAGATGTTATAAATTCAGATACAGGTGAAAAGCCGGTTGTGTTTGTTCAACCTGAAACGAATTACGTAAGTGTAATTAACAATGCCGTCTGCGGTTACAATTTAGATCCTTCGGATTTTAATATAACAAGGGATTGGATAAATAGAGTAAACAAGATTTATATAAACGGAACAATTCCTGCAAAAAAAAATCTGCCGGATACAATTAAAACTAAAATAAATATTTTTAATCCGCCGTTATATTTTCTTACTTTATTTAAAGAAGCATTGCAGTCGGCAGGTATCAAAGTTGACGGCAGCTTAAGAATAAAAAATTCCCCTAAAACTGCAAAAAATCTTTTTACTTTTTACCGACCGATTGACACAGTTATTTTAAATATGAATAAGGTCAGTGATAATTTATCAGCCGAAATGTTTCTATATGCTTTGGCAAATAAATATTTTGGCAGTCCGGCATCATCTAAAAATGGTATAAAATTAATAGATAGTTTAATAACACTTACCGGTTTAGATCCGCAGAATTATAACGTTGCAGATGGTTCCGGTGTATCGCGTTATAATCTTATTTCAACAAAATTAATTTTAGCTGTTTTGAAATTTGTTTACAGCAAACCCGAATTGTTCCAAGTAATTTATAATTCATTTCCCATTTCCGGCTTTGACGGGACGCTTAAAAACAGGATGAAAAATTCTTCGGCTGAACGAAATATTCATGCTAAAACCGGGACACTCAGCGGGGTGAGTTGTCTATCCGGTTACGGGTTAGCTAAAAACGGTGATCTCATCGCCTTTTCTTTAATGATAGAAAATTACGTTGATAATAATTCTCTCGCAAGATATTTCATCGATGAAATTTGCAAAATAATTTGCGACTATTAACTTAATCTCCTTCCCGAATTACTTCCTATAATTCATTAAAATTATTTTTTCTAATTTCAGAACTTTATATGAATTGCTTTAAATTGTATTAGTCATAAAAAAAGCCCGTTATACAAACGGGCTTAATATTAGATTAACTTCTTACAAAGAAGTTACCGGGTGACCGAGAAGTGCCGCTAAATGTTTCTCTGAAGCAGATTTAAGATTCGTATAAACATTTATCAGGTCAGCATTATCGACAATTAAAAGGTAGTTTTCGAGTGCGGTTATATCTTCCTGTTCCATAGTTTGCCCGGCCAATAAAGCTTCCGGTATGGAAACACTTCCCTGTGCAACGTAATCATCGAACAACTGCTGGAATTGCGGATCGTCGAATACTCCTATTTCATCCGAAGTAACGGGATCAGGAACATTGTATTTTGTTAGAAGCCGTTTTATTGCGTCCATATGTTTTTGTTCGGCTGATGTAAGCTTGTTAAAAATCCTTATGTTCCACGTTTGCGAAAAAACAGTATAAACATCGCGTATAACTTTTTCTTCCTGACGCATGTAGATAAGACTTGCTACTTCTTCTTCTGATAAATCACCGGAAACTATATTAGGCGAATTCTTGCTGATGAATTCACTGCTTGAAGGTTCAACCGAATTTGTAACCTTGTCACTGCACGAGGTTAGAAGAACAAATATCGTCATTACCAAGACAAAATTTAATAACTTAAACATTTTTGGCCTCCTATTTTTGTTTATGAATATTACACATTAACGGTTTTATCAAAGCTTATGCCTGATTAAAAAACTTGAGTTTTTATTGAAAAAGGAATTATCGCAGGATTTTTTTTTAAACCTTCGACAAAAGAAACTATTCAGCGACAAAAAAGTCGAGATAAATAATTGAGAAACCGGATATTTTTAATTTCAATACTGAATAACTAAGGAAGAAAAGATATAAATTGTAAAGAGTTGTTGAGACTTCTGAATTATATTTAACAGTGGACCGGATAAAAAAATATTTCACACACCCGGATTTTATATTAAAATATTTTTTACATGCACTCTTATTTTTTAATTTAATACCGGTCTTTTAACATTTTAAATTAAGCTGGTTGGTTCATAATTATTTAATTACTAATACTATTTATGAATCGTAGAATTCGTTTAAAACCATTATGGTAGTTAAAAAAATATTTCATTCAAAAATTTCCTCTTTATGAAATTATATAAAGAGTTTATTGTTTCTTCGAATCCGTTTATTCCCGATTTATTAAGCGGACTTTTGTGGGAATTAAACATCAGCGGGATAGAAGAAGAAGAAAAGTTTTTAATTTTATATGCCGATGAAAATTCCGGTGTGGATGTTTCTTCAATTTCAAAAATTCTCTCAAGTTTAATTACCCAAAACATAATTGAAAATTTTTCTACTAATGAAAAAACCATAGAGGAAAAAAATTGGAACGAAGAATGGGAGAAAAACCAGCAGGTACTAAAAATTTCAGATGGAATCATTGTAAAGCCAAGCAATAAAGAATATAAGTCAGAGACGGGTCAGATTGTTATTGCCATCGATCCCAAAATGACGTTTGGGACAGGGGAGCATCAATCGACAAAATTAATTCTTCACAGCTTAGAGAAAATTATTAAAGGCGGTGAAAAAATCCTTGATGTTGGGACAGGTACGGGAATTCTTTCAATTATTTCAATTAAGCTTGGAGCCGAATATGCATTAGGAGTTGATATTGGTGAATGGTGTATCGAAAATGCAAAAGAAAATATTTTAAATAATGATGTGAATGATAAAGTTGAAATTCGTCTTTCGGAATTAAAAGATATCGTTGAGAAAAATTTTGATATAATTGCTGCCAATATCGGAAGAAATACTTTGTTAGATATTGCCGAACAGGTTAAATTGCATCTGAAAAAAAATGGGATTTTAATTCTGTCAGGCTTGCTCGCTGATGATGAAGAAAAAATGAATTCAAAATATAAATCATTAGGTTTTGATTTATTAGAAATAAATAAAATGGATGAATGGATTTCTTTATTATTTAAACTAACTTAATTGTACACTAAACAGGATGATTCATGGATACTGAACAACAAGCTGAAACAAAAGAATCGAAAAGTTTCGACCAAATCATTAAAGATGCTTTTAAAGAGCTTAAGGAAACTTTTGTAGCTTTCTTTAAAGCGCCTAAAGCTCTTACCGGGATAAATATTCCTTATATAATTGAAGGATTGGTTTATTTCGGGATTTTGACAATTCTAGGGAAATTTGCTTCAGAAAATTTAAAAGTCACAGACGCACAAGCCGGACTGATATATAGTTTTGTTACAGGCGGTATTACTTTTGCTATGCTTGTCCTTGGCGGCTGGTCAGATAAGCTTGGTGTTAGAAAATCTTTAATTTTATCTTTTCTTATGATGATTGTGGGTAGGATATTTGTCTCTTTATCCGGAACGATTAGTCTTGGCTCCGGACTCTGGTCCCCAATGTTTTTTACAATGATTTTCGGCTTACTGCTGATGGTAACTGCATATGGTTTATTTCAACCAGCCGCTTATGCAGGAGTAAAAAAATATACCACTAAAAAAACTGCTGCAATGGGTTATGCGGTTATTTACGGATTAATGAATTTGGGAGCATTCCTTTCAGGTTTTATTTCTTCATTTACCCGGCAATCATTTACGAATATTTTTCCGCCAAATGGTCTTACAGCAGTTTTTTGGGTTTATGTTGTGTTAACAGGTTTGTCTTTGTTGTTGACTGTTCTTTTGATAACAAAAAAATCCGATAAAGATGCCTTAAAACAAGTGGCAAAACAAAATGCTCTTGATGAAGGAATAGAGGAAGAAGAGGAAAAAGAAGAAGAAGCGGTACCGAAAATTAAAGTAGACAATATTCCTTTATTTATTTATTCTGCAATTGCTGTTTTTCTCTTCCTAATATCCAATCTTATATTCAAAGCTTCATTCGACCCAATATTTGATTTGAAATTGTTTTCTTCATCGATTCATATTGATGCTGCATTAATTTTAAGTATAATTATGGCAGTAGTTGCTTTTGTTGAATATGTGAGAAAGCGTTCATATCATCCATTTAGAGATCCGAGATTTACGTTTTTTGTATTTATATTAATACCGGTTCAAACTTTGTTTGCACATAATTGGCTTACTCTTCCATACTATTTAAATAGAGCATTTGAAGGAACTGTAGTAAGTCAGTATTTTGAAGTCTTTTCAAATTTAAACCCAATATTGATTTTCATATTAACACCAATTATTGCCGGATTGACAGCAAAAGCAAATGTTTATAAAATGATGATTTATGGAACGCTCGTGATGGCCCTTCCAACTTTCCTGCTTGCTTTCGGCCCAAATATTTATCTTTTCTTAATTTATGTACTCGGAATGACAATCGGCGAAGCTATGTGGTCGCCAAGATTTTTACAGTGGATTGCCGAAATTGCACCAAAAGGAAAGGTCGGACTTTATATGGGAGTTGGACAATTCCCGTGGTTTCTTGATAAAGTATTTACCGGATTTTATTCCGGTTATTTTCTGGAAAAATATTGTCCGAAAAATGTTCTTCCATCGGAAATGCACACCGGAACAATGTGGTTTATATATGCTTTGATTGCTATTATTACTCCGATTAGTTTAATACTTGCAAAAAATTGGATGATGAAAGGATTTAAAACAAAAGCTGCATAAAAATTTCATTTCTAAAGATGACATCTTCCCTTAGTGCCTTGCTATGTGAGAAGATGTCATCTTTTTTAATTACCTTTGATAAATTACTTTCCCATTGAAAACCGTCATATCAACTTTAACATCTTTTATTTTTACCGGATCGATTGTTAAAATATCATCGCTTAAAACAACAAGGTCTGCTAATTTACCCGGTTCAATACTACCTTTAAATTTTTCAGAATATTCCGCATATGCACTATTCAATGTATAACATTTAATTGCATCCTCAACAGAAATTTTCTGTTCGGGAATCCAGCCGTTTGGATTTTTATCGTCGACTGTTCTTCGTGTAACGGCGGCATAAATTCCTAAAAGGGGATTAAGCGATACAACCGGCCAATCTGTCCCGAAAGCTAAATGAACTTCGTTATCTAAAAATGATTTATATTGATGTGTATATTTTATTCTTTCCGGTCCGATTCTTTCAACAGCCCAGGAACCGTCTTCAATACATTGTGTAGGCTGAACTGAAGCAATTACTCCAAGTTTTGAATATCTTGAAATCTCCTGAGGCCTTACATGTTGTGCATGTTCAATCCTGAATCTTCTATCCCACTTAGGATTGGTCCTCTCAATTTTTTCAATCAAATCAAGCAAATATGAATTTGCGTGATCTCCGATTGCGTGAACGCATATTTGCAGTTTATGTTTATCTGCATCAATTGCCCATTTCTCTAATCGTCCATCGGTTACAATATCGTTCGGCAGTCCATAATTTGAAGGTTCATTAACATATGGTTCCCAAAACCATGCTGTACTCGATCCAAGAGAACCATCCGAAAAAGCTTTTAAAGAACCTAACTTAATATGTTCATCTCCAAAGCAATATTGAATTCCATCTTTAACAAGATTTTGATAATCATAGATTGGAATTCTTGTATAAATCCGGCAGGTTAATTTTCCGTCTTTCTCTAATTGCTGGTATGTAATCAAATCTTCAAGCGGTTTTTTATTATCGGAAGTATAATTATAAGTAATATCCTGTACACTTGTTATCCCGTATTTCTTTGCTTCATTCAAAGCAGTTAATGCTGCTTCATAATAATTTTGTGATGATGGCTCGGGGATAACTGCATTTACAAGATCAATTGCATTGTCTTTTAAGATTCCTGTAAGTTCTCCGGTTTTGGGATCTTTTTCAATTAATCCGCCGTCGGGACTTTTAGTATCTTTTGTAATTCCTGCCAATTTAAGTCCGTAGGAATTTGTTAAAGCCATGTGCCCGTCTAATCGTTTTAATAGAACCGGAGTATCAGAAGTGATATCATCAATATCTTCTTTTATCGGAAGTCTTTTCTCTTTCCATTTTTCATGATCCCATCTTCCGCCTTCAATCCACTTACCTTTATGACTAGAAATATAATTCTTTAATATTTCTCTAAATTCGGAAATCGATTTTGTCTGTCTCAAATCAATTCCCATAACATAAAAACCGCCGTTGATAAAATGAACATGTGCATCGTTAAATCCGGGCAGCATAAGTTTACCGTGCAAGTCAATAACAGTAGTTGATGGATCAATTTCTTTTTTAGCATCCTCATTTGAACCAACAAACATTATTTTATTGCCTTCAATGATTACTGCCTCGGCATAAGGCTGCTTTTCATTCACGGTATATATTTTTCCGTTGATGAATGCGGTTTTGTTTTGCTGGGAGTTTGTAAAAGTCGTCATTGTTAAAATCAATAATAATGAAAGAAATAATTTTATTTTCATTTTAGCCCCTCTTTGAAATGATATGATTTTCTAATAGCTCACAATCTATAATAGTAAAAACTTATCATTAAATAAATAATAAGGAAGCAAATTTAAATTTATTAAAGTTGACATCTTTGCACATATATTTTGAAGCGAAAATATGTTATTTTCAATAATTGAGATATTTATACGAAAGTTAAAAATTTCTTTATTTTTCAACTAGTTTTTAAGAAAATGATGATGGTTAAGTTTTTCAATGATTTAACTATTATTTTTGAAAATAAAAATTTTTAATTAGGTTAAGAAGATGGATTCTAAAGCAATTTTACATGAAGCATTACAATTGCGGCCTGCAGAAAGGCTTCAATTAATAGAATCATTGACCAGAAGTCTTAATGTACCAGATGAAAAAATCGAACAAATATGGGCTGAAGAGTCGGAAAAAAGGTATCAGGCATTAAAAGAAGGTAAAGTGAAAACAATTCCGCTTGATGAAATAATTAAGAGGTACAAATAAGTGCTGGTTGAATTCATTGAACCTGCATCACTTGAACTTGATGATGCTATCGATTATTATAATTTACAATCAGCCGGCTTGGGGATTAGGTTTTTAAATGAAGTCTTGGAAAATATTGAATTAATTTCTCGTTTCCCTCAATTATGGTCTCAAAATTCTAAAAACACCCGCTAAGCAGTATTAAGAAAATTCCCTTACAATTTAATCTATGCGATTTTTGAAGATAAAATTTCAATAATTGCAGTGGCTCATCAAAACAGAGAGCCAGAATATTGGATTGATAGAATTTAAAAACCTACCGCGTAACTTTTAATTGAACTAATTTATTTTAATCAATATCTATTAAAATTTCTAAAGCCGGTTTCTTCAAATATCTTTTGTTTTATTTCTTTTTATCCTAAAGGTTGTGTCATATTTGTTTATAAATTCGACCTTAAGAAATTTATAATATTTTTTTCTATTTTAACTACGGAACGCAGTCAACAATCAACCATCATCCATTTTAACTATCGAAGGTAGTCAACCATCATAAATCATCACTTAAGTTCGGGAACACTTCCCGGAATCCACGGCGCACCGGCTTTCTCCAATTCATTTTGAAGTTTTTTCATTTTATTATAAGTCAAATCTTTTAGCTTCTGTAAAATTGGGGTCATTTCTTCAGACGCTATTTTATATGCGTTCATATTCGTTTTCGTCGGCGGAGCAGTAGATAGCCACTCATCGTAAATTATGCCCTGTACTCTGCCAACAATTGAAATAGGAGCCGGTTCATTCCTGCTTAATAAAGTCTGGTCTCCCGTAAGTTTTGTTTTAATTGCTCTAATTTCAAATAGTATTGAATCTGCATCGTTCATTAAGTAGCCCGGTGCTTTTGGTGTTTGCAGCAAAGCAGCCTTTGCATAATTAATTCTATTTCCAAGTTCATCAACAGTTTTTAAAGCACCCATCGAAACTCTATTTAATTCGGCGACTTTATCCTGGAAATTAACTAACTCTTTTCTATCTGTTTCGTTCAGCTCTGAAGTACCGAGAGTTACCGCATTAAAACTCTGAGATCCGGTTAATTCAGTTTGGACTCCATCAACACTTTTATAGATTTTAACAGAGTACTTTCCCGGCATTGCAAGAAATCCTTCTTCTGGAATAGAGAATTCACCGACTTCTTTCGGTTTCAGGCTAACCGGATAAGTTGAAGGATATCTTAAATTCCATGTTATTCTATGCAGACCCGCTTTTGGCGGTGCTTTCATCTCATAAATTTCATTTCCCGAATCATCAAAAATTTTAAATAATAGATTCGGAGGCAATTCATTATCTTCCGCTTTTAACTCTTTATAAGTTGGATATTTTATTTCTTTTCCTTCTTTTATTGCTTTCTTTTCTTCATCATGCCTTATTTCTTTTTTAGTTTTTATTGATTCTTTTAAATAATAAGTAAATGTTGCGCCGAAAGGAGGATTAGGCGAAGTAAAGAAATTTCCGCCCATAAAACCTTTACCTCCATACCCAAACGGCTGGGATTTTATAAACATCGATGCATCTTTCACAGGAAATAAAATTGCAGCACTTTGTTCTAGTGTATCAGGTGTTATCATTCTAAGAGGAGAATAATTATCAAGTATATAAAATCCTCTGCCAAAAGTAGCAAGCACCAGATCAGATTCTCTTTTTTGAATTGCAATATCACGAACTGCGATTGTCGGTAATCCGCCTTTCAATTGGACCCACTTTTTACCGCCGTCAACAGTAAAGTAAACTCCGAATTCAGTTCCTACAAAAAGTAAATCCGGATCTTTAAAATCTTCAACAATCTTATGAGCATAGTCGTTCTCCGGAAGATTAGATGAAATTGAAGTCCATGTTTTTCCTTTATCAATGCTCTTTAAAACATATGGTTTAAAATCTCCTCTTTTATGATTGTCGAATGTTGCATAAACTACATTAACATCAAATTGAGATGCAGTAATACTGCTTACATAACTGGTATCGGGAACTCCTGAAAAATGATCATAACGTTTCCAGTTTCCGCCGTCATTTTCGGAAACATTAATTAATCCGTCGTCCGTTCCCGCATAAAGTAAACCCGCTTTAACCGGCGATTCGGAAAGAGCAACAATGTTTCCGTACAAAGATGTCGAAGCGCTTTTACTCACAGCATCAACACTCCAGATTTTTCCCATAATAGAAAGTTTATTTCGATCAATTTGTCTTGTTAAATCAGGACTAATTTCTGTCCACGAATTTCCCATATCCGTAGTTTTGAAAATTTTATTTGCGGCAAAATATAAAGTAGTATGTGAGTGCGGACTGATAATTAATGGAGAATCCCAGTTCCATCTAAGCGGTGTTTCATTTGCACCTTCTTGAGGCTGAATTCCCGTAAGCTGGCCTGTTTTTTTATTGAAGCGAACCAATGCACCATATTGTGCTTCCGCATAAACGATGTCTGGATTTTCAGGATCAACTTGTGAAACGAATCCATCTCCCGAATTTGTAGCGAACCAATCGGAATTGGCAATGCCTGCGTCGCTTATTGTTTGAGATGGGCCGCCTAGACTTAAATTATCCTGAGTTCCCCCATAAACAAAATAAAACGGCTTTGCATTATCAACAGTTACTCTATAAAATTGGGTTACCGGAAGGTTTGCATTAAACTGCCACGTAACACCTCTGTCACTACTTTCATAAAGGCCGCCGTCGCATCCGACTAAGAAATGATTAGTATTTTTTGGATCAATCCACATCGCATGATTGTCTACGTGTTTATATTTCTCACCTAAATTATTAAAGGTTTTCCCGCCGTCAGTACTGACATGGAGAAAAGTATCCATTGCATAAATTGTATTTACATCTTTTGGATCAACAACAATTTCATTATAGTATTGAGGACTGCCGCTTACATAATCGCTTGTTTTTGTCCATGACGCACCTCGATCAGTGGATTTGAAAAAGCCTCCTTTATTATCCGCAGCTTCAATAATCGCATAAACTATATCAGGATTAGCAGGAGAAATTCCTAATCCAATTCGTCCGAGATCAACCGATGGAATTCCGTTAGTTAATTTTTCCCAGTTTTCTCCTCCGTCGGTTGATTTATAAATTGCAGATTCCGGTCCGCCGTCAATTAAAGTATAAATGTGCCTCATTCTTTGATAGGAAGAAGCATACATAACATCCGGATTTCGCGGATCGAAAATTACATCGTTAACTCCGGTGTATTTACTTATCGTTAATACGGCTTTCCAATTTTTCCCTCCGTCGGTCGATTTATAAAGTCCTCTGTCACCGCCTGCATCCCATAATGGCCCTTGAGCGGCAACAAAAACAATATTTGAATTTCTTGGATCTACTAAAATTTTCCCGATATGTTCGGACGATTTCAATCCCATGTTTTTCCATGTTGCACCTCCGTCATCAGAACGATAAACACCATCCCCGTAAGAAACGCTTCGCTGGCTGTTATTTTCGCCCGAACCCACCCAGATAACGAAAGGATTATTCGGATCGATGGTAATACATCCGATTGAGTAGGAACCTTCTTTATCGAAAATGGGCTCCCATATTGTGCCGAAGTCAGTAGTTTTCCATACACCTCCCGAAGCTGAAGCAATATAAATTATTCCCGGGTGAACCGAATCAACAGCAATATCGGTTAATCTGCCTTCTGTAACAGCCGGCCCGATGCTTCTAAATTTTAAGCCTTCAAATGTTGAGCTTGAAAATTTGTCTTTATGATTTTGGTTTTTGTCATCCTGAGCATTTGTAAAAGAAGAATAAAGAATTGAAAAGGTAATAAGTAAATAAGTAAGGAATTTCATGCTGCTGCCTAAAAAATTATCTGTAAAAATTTGAATTAGATGCAGATATAAAGCTGCGTTAAATTTTGAATGGATAGATAAAGATTTATTCGAATGATTAATCAAAATAAATAGAATTCTTTATAAGAAAATAAAAAGCAATCTAAATAAAAAATGATGCTTTTTCAATCAGAATATGAAAATCATAATTCATCCCAGTCGGGGATGTTTAATTTATATAAAGAAATATTCTTCTAAGACAACTTGTTTGCCGAAGAAATTAGTTCGGCAAAATGATGAATTAATTTTGATGTTTTAAATAATAATTCTCATATAAAGTAAATTTTTGGATGTTAAAAGCATTGAGTCATTCAAACTATTTCACAAAGTTCTCCAAGAATAAGTCTTTTTATACCGTCTTTGAAAGATTTATTATAAAAATAAGCAACAACCTTAAACTACGTCCGAATAATTTCACTTAGATAAATGTTTGTATTTTACTGTTTTTCAAAATCCAGATTCTGCGGTTTATTTTTCGCTTTATATGCCGGGCTTTGAAGCATATCAGTTACAGGCAATTCTCTTCCTACACTTTTAAGATTCGCATTGTCTATCCAGACTTCACCTTTACCATGCAATGAAACGCCGAAAACTATTTTTACAGCATTGTAGGGAACATCAAGGACGATGTCATACTTAATCCAAACGGAAGTACCGAAAACGGGCCTGCCTTCCATATTATCAAAACTCAAGGGAATATCATCACCACCTTCAACTCTCATCCACAATCCAGCCCAGCCGGATACAAATTGGGATTTTAGATAAGCCGAATATTCCAATCTATCGCCGCGATAATCGCTTGCATTTATTTCCTGCATTAGAGAACAAAAGCCTGAAGTATTTGGTGCTTCGGATTTAATGAAAGCCGATGCTTTACCCGATTGACTATTCGAATGATCAATTCCGACAAAATATTCCTGTGTGTTTGTTCCGGTTTTGAACCAGCCTTTCGGGATGACTTCACCTTTTTGGGGAGGGATTCCTACAGCCGGGAAATTCGATTCCTGACCATACAAAAATAGAGGAAGAAATAAAATTAATGAAATGATGGCAAGATTAGTTCTCATGATATTTATCTCCAATTTATTTTTAATGAATCTAATCCGACCGGCTAATGCAATGTAGCACTTCAAAACTTTAGAAACAACAAAAATTTTCTAAATGTGCTTAAGAAATTCAACTAAATCCAGCTCAATTTTTTCTTCACAATAAAAAGGTTCACCAAATGCTTTACCGATCTGGAAACCGTAATGATGCGAACGGGCTTCAATATAATTTATAAAATGAGGCCTGCTGATAAAGGTCTCCGGTTCAGTGCTTTTAGGATTATAAAATTGTGAACCGTAAGCTCTGACCGCTTTCATTTTTTCTTCAAAAGTATCACTGATATCAACAATAAAAGAAGGCTCAAATGTATATGTCTGCATATAATAATAAAGCTTGTTAGGACGGTACGCCTCCTGAGGAATTCCTTTTTCGTCGGTGACAATTTTTGCAAGCCCGGTTGAGAACATAGCTTTCTTTATAAGTTTGCTGGCATCGATGTGATCCGGGTGACGATCGTTGAAATATGGAGCGAAAATAATTTTAGGTCTGTACTTTCTTATAGTAACAATTACTTTTAACAAATTTTCAAGAGTATCCTGAATATTGCCGTCGGGAATTGAAAGATTTTCTCTAACAGTTGTCTTTAAATGTATTGCTGCCTGAAAAGCTTCCTTTTGTCTTGTTTCAGCAGTACCTCTCGTACCTAGTTCACCTCTTGTAAGATCAATTATACCTACTTTGATATTATTTTTCGCAAGTTTCGCAATCGTACCTCCCATTGATAATTCAGCATCATCCGGATGTGCTGCATAAACTATTACATCAATATTCATATTGTATAATAATGTTTAATATAGTAAAAAATTTATTGATTCAACTTAAGAATTTTCAATCTGCGAATCCATTTTATCCTTTGTTGAAAAACAAAAACGTCTAAAAAATATTTAAAATTATGAGCCAGACTATTTCATATAAAAGATTTAATACTTATTTTAATTTTAACATCATCTTTTTAATTCAAAATTATCCTAACAAATCTCAAAGAGGGTTTATAATGCGATATGTGTATACTATCCTTTTGTTCTTTTTGTTTGTCGCAGTAGGTAATTCGCAATATTCTTGGCAGTTAAAACACAGCGGCAACAGTCTGGGAAATCCAATAGGAGTGTACCCGGGTAATACAAACATAATTTATTACGGTTCGAATAACGTAATTTATAAGAGCACCGATCGAGGTGAAACTTTTAGCCAAATGGGTACTCCGATTCCGGGCTCTCAATCGATAGATGCGGTGATCCCCAGCAGTTTTTCTCCCAATACATTGGTTGTTGGGTTACATGCTGCAGGAGACATGATTGTCAAAACAACCAATGCGGGCCAATCCTGGACAATAGTGGCAAACGGGCTTACATTTTCCTATTTTGGAATTCCTGTAACACCCGATCCATCTCATCCCGATACTTTATATACGATGAGTCAAAACATTTTTATGAAAAGTACCGACTTCGGTTCTACCTGGACTAACGTTTCATCCGTTACCGGATGGTCGACTCCATGCGATATTGAAGTATTTCCCGATTCATCAAATATAATTCTTGCGGGAGATAACGGAACCGGCATCTGGAGAAGCTCGGATTACGGAGTTACCTGGTCGCAAAAATTTTATACTGGAGGTGAAATTCCAACAATAACCACAAGCAAACAAAAGCATGGTTATGCATGGGCAACTAAATGGTCCGGCGGCGGCGGTTATGTTCAAACAACAGACTATGGAATGACGTGGAATTATGTAAATTATTTTAACGGCAATTATTTATGGGGAACTTCCACAAATCCACAGGATTCAAATTATGTAATGGCAGCCTGCTATTCCTGCGGAAATGTATATATGAGCCGTGACGGCGGAAATACATGGATGCCGACAAGCATTTCTCCGGCAAATTATGCTGTTGTAATTGTAGATTCAATGACGGTTTTTGCTGCTCAAAGCGGTGGAATTTACAAGTTGAATTCTCCGTTTTTTGTTACTCCTGTTGAGCTAACGAATTTTTCAGCAAATGCAAACGGTGCTGAGGTTACACTCAATTGGTCAACCGCTACGGAAACTAATAATAAAGGATTTGAAATTCAAAGAAATCAAAAATCAAAAATCAAAAGTCAAAACTGGGAGAAAATTGGATTTACTCCAGGGCATGGAACGACCACAGAACCAAACATATATTCATTTGTCGACAATAGCGTTTCATCGGGTAATTATATTTATCGATTGGAACAAGTTGATTATGACGGTACTTTTAAATATTCTAAAGAAGTTGAAGCCGATGTTAATATCCCGGTTAATTTCAGCCTTGAGCAAAACCATCCGAATCCATTTAATCCATCAACAATAATTGAATTTACAATTCCTTCCGATGCATTTGTAAAAATAAAATTATTCAATTTGCTTGGACAGGAAGTAACCAACATTGTAAATGCAAATTATTCGGCAGGACATCATTCAATTAATTTTAATGCCGCAAATCTTTCAAGCGGAATTTATTTTTATATGCTTGAGGCAACCGGTCCGGATGGGTCGGCATATCATGCAATTAAAAAAATGATTTTATTGAAATAAGAAGATTATAAACCTTTAAGGTTGCACTTGACTTCTCACGCTGCAACCTTGAAGGTTACGTTTTGATGGGATTAATAAAATATCAAGGCGTTTCATTTAAAATATAATTGCCATTAATTTTATTCATTTAATTTGGTAATTATTTTGTAATTTCCAATGCATGGTTAACTTTCGCCTCTTTAAAAAATTTTATGTTAAAGGAAAAATTATGAAAATAAATTTTTTACTATTTACAATGTTTGCATCCTTACTAATTTATGCTTCAGTTCAACACGACGATGGAATTGTCGGAACGACAAGGTTAAACGGAGAAGGCTGCACATGCCACAATCTCTTTCTCGATACTACGGTAAGTGTTTGGTTCGAAGGCCCATCCGAATTAAGCCAGGGTGAAACCGGGAACTACACTTTGTATTTAACCGGCGGCCCGATGGTGGATGGCGGTTTCAATGTTGCCGCCCGCTTCAACACATTGGGAGTAAATGATACTAATACTCAATTAATGCAGGGAGAACTTACCCATGTTGCACCTCTCCCATTTGTTGGTGATACTGTTTCATGGACTTTCACGCTAACTGCAAATTCATCCGAAGAATGGGATACTTTATACGCAACCGGAAACAGTGTAAACGGTGATTTATTACCTGATAGCCAGGATAAATGGAATTGGAGTCCCAATTTCCCGGTTCATATTTTGCCTGCCACACCGGTCGAATTAACTTCATTTTCCGGAAGTCAAAGTGGAAATGAGATCAGATTAGCATGGGCGACGGCAACTGAAACTAATAATAAAGGATTTGAAATAGAAAGATTGAATAATTCAAAGATTGAAAGATTAAAAGATTCATGGCAAAAAATCGGATTTGTTCAAGGAAATGGAACTACCGCTCAATCGAATTCATATTCTTTTATTGATAATCTTACTCATACTCTTAATCTTACTCGTACGCTATACTATCGATTAAAGCAGATTGATTTTAGCGGCGGATTCAGATATTCCAATACCATTGAAATTATTTTTAATCCGCTTACATTCTCACTCGGACAAAATTATCCTAATCCTTTTAATCCGGCAACTACGATCAGCTATTCGTTGAAAAGTGAAAGTAGCGTTCGATTAAATATCTACAATTCAATCGGTGAATTAGTTGTTCAGTTAATTAATTCCAAACAAGGAGAAGGTTTACATAATATTATTTGGAATGCAAAAAATAATCCGTCGGGAGTTTATTTCTATCAACTGGAAATTTTGGATTCTCATAATAGTATTGTTTCAAAAGCAGCGAAAAAAATGCTGCTGTTGAAATAAAGTCAACACATTTGTATTTATTAAGGTAGATTGTAAAGCTCAACAACTTTATTTCCTTAAAGCATTTAGAATGATGAAGTCACTAATTAGCAAAGATGGCATCTTTTGGAATTGATGTAATCTTTGCTTTATATCTAAATGACATTTATTGCCGTAAAATTTTCTCTTCCCGCCTACGCCTGAAGAATGCAACCAATAAACCGAGCGTAATAAATATTACACCAATCCATACAAGATCCATATTCTGTTTTACACTTGCATCGATTGTAAGTACTTCTTTATGTTGAGTAGAAACCTCATTTGATTTATCTAATTTGATAACGTTAAGATCAATAGTCCCCTCAGCATTTAATTGATTCAATTCAAACTTTAGTTTTGCAGGTTCAAATGTTTTTGCAATTACATTCTTTTTATTATTTGCAAACTGAATGGAGGGTTCTACGGAATAATTTTTCCCGTTATAGTTAATATCCAATTGCGCACCCATTTCAAAACTTTTTCCGTTAACCATGTCCTGCATTGAATTTTTAGGCATGATAAATTTGGTAAAAGTAATTTTCGCATTATCGAATTCGAATGATTCACCTTTCTTCAATACAATATTTTTTTGATCACTTGAATTCGCATCGGAACCACTTTGATCGTACTGCACCGGCGAAATGTAAAGATCGCTTCCAAAACCGGGTAGTATATCCGGTTCTCTCATGAGGCTGTTGTTATAACCGGAAATGAACATTACCGGCGATGCATTAATCGTTTTGTTACCGTTTTGTATTTCAACCTTAAAAGAATATTTATCACTGCCGTTAATTTGTTCATAGCCTGTAAATTCGAAAGTTCTATTTAATGCATGTATCTTTTCTCCTTTTGGAAGGGAAAGTTCCAGAGATTTCGAAAAGTTTCCGGAAAGTAAAACTCCCAATAAAAATACGCCGACACCTATATGAGCAATTTGGCCGCCTGTTAAAAGGAAGCTTATCTTAAGGTTTTTTCTAATTACATCTATATTTGTAACTATAGCAAAAGAAGCCATAAGTGTATAAATTATAAAATAAATTGATGTCATTCCCGATGCAGCAGCTATTGCGCCCGCCGCAAATAAAGAAATTAAAAAATGTATTCCGGCACCTTTTATAATTTCATTCTTAGGAGTTTCACGCCACCTGAGGATTAAACTGAATGCAATCATGAACATAATCAATATTGCAAGAGGAAAGTTCATCTTTGTATAAAAGCTAGTATCAACCGAACTGCCGAATATAGGTGTAGAAGTTCCTACGATTATTATTAATGCTGTGCCGAGTAAAAGAGCTGAACCGTAAATTAGACCGTTTTCCCTGCTGAAAAAGGATTCATTTGATTGAGCAAGATTCTTTAAATCTTTCCATCTGAAAAATACTCCTCCTATTCCAAGAATTGTAAAAGTTAAGATGAAGCCGAGGAGAAAAATATATGTTATCATTCCAGGTGCAACAAAGGAGTGTACCGATGCATTCGATAGGATGCCGCTTCTAGTAAGAAAAGTACTGTAGACAACAAACACAAAAGTTAAAATGGAAAGGACAAGATTAGTTCGTATATATTTTGGATGGCCTTCCCTGGCTTGTGTATTTTTCTGGATTATTAATGTATGTAATAATGCAACTCCAATAATCCAGGGAACGAGGCTTGAGTTCTCCACTGGGTCCCATCCCCAAAATCCGCCCCAGCCTAAAACGCCGTAAGCCCAGTATCCTCCAATCATTATTGCAAGCCCGAGCACTGCCATTGAAACAGCAAGCCACGGTAGTGATTTGCTCACCCAGCTTTTATAATCTTTTGTAATTACAGCCGACATAGCAAATGAATATGGAATAGACGCCATAGCAAATCCTACAAATAATAAAGGAGGATGTATCTGCATCCAGAAATTTTGCAGTAAAGGATTCAATCCTTTGCCAGCACTAATAAAATTCACAACAGGGATATTTAAACCTGAAAGTATGGCTTTTAAATGCGGCCCGAATTTCAAGAATTGCACGCCGCTGTTATTTGAAACAATTAATCTCTGTATATCAGGCAGTCCGAGGTAAGAAGCATTAAAATATTTAACCGGTATAAAATCAGATCCCGACCATATATATGAGAATGGATTTTTTAACAACGGGCTAATTAAAATTGCAAGAAATACTGCGGCTAAAGTATAAACCATCATGAAAGATGATTCTTGTTTCGTGTCGTCTGAAAGATTTTTCATTAAAAATAATCCCATTACCGATGCGAATAAGAGCCAGAGTAAAAAGCTTCCTTCCTGCCCGGCATAAAAAGTTGAGAGCAGCAAACCGAAGGATAAATCACTGCTGCTGTATTCAAAAACGTAATTATATTGATATTGATGTGAAAGAATTAGGTAAAGAAGGAAAGCGCTTGCCGCAATCACGAGTCCGGCCATCAGGTAAAAGCCTCTCCTTGCAAGTACAAGAGTATTAGTATATCCTTTTAAGGTATAATAATACATCAGGATTGTAAAAATCCCTGTAATTATTGTTAAAGTAATTAATATGTTGCCTAACATTTATTCTCCGGTTTTTAGCTTTTTTAATTTTCAAAAATAGTCATCAATTGATTAAGCCGTTGTAAACTATAAAACATGATTACACCCAAACCTATTTGATGATTTTAGTCCAATAAGGCTTCAATTACAATAGTAACTGCTTTTAATGTTATTTTTTAACTTTAAATCCATTCTTCAAAAGAGTTTCTTTTGCTTGCTTAAGCGAGACTTCGTTTAAAGTCATTCCGCATAAAGGGCACTTTCCCGGTTTATCGGAAATAACATTAAAATCCATCACATCCTGATATACTTTCCCATCTTGATTTTTATCGATGGCTTGGAGGTCGATAATTCCTTCCCTGACAATTGGATTATTTTTCACAGTTTGTTTGTCTTCTTTCATATGCATTGTTTTATGATTCATAGATGAATCGTTCATTTTTTGCGCGAATGAAGGTACTGTGAATAAAATTCCAAAAACAAAAATTGCAGCAAAGTCTAATATAATTCTATTTTTCATTTTAGTTTTTCTCCTCATTATATTGATTTATTAGTTTTATTACCTGTCTTTTCTTTATTACATAAAAGATAGCAGGGTAAAATGCCAGCTGGATTATTAAAGCGGTAATAATTCCACCGAACATCGGGGCCGCGATTCTTTTCATTACATCCGAGCCCGAACCATGTCCGATAAGAATCGGTGCCAAACCAAGTAAAAGAACGGTTACCGTCATAACAACAGGGCGTATTCTTCTAACGGCTCCCTGGAAGATTGCCTCTTTAAGCTTATCCAGAGAAGTTAAAAGTCCCTGCTTGCGCATATTTTCATAAGCGATTTCCAGATACAGCAGCATCACCACACCCATCTCTGCACTTACACCGAGCAGCGCAATTATTCCAACCCAAACAGCGACACTTAGATGGTAGCCTACAAGGAATAAATACCAGGTTGCCCCTACCATCGAGAACGGAAGAGCAAGTATGATGATACCTGTATTAACAAATGATTTCGTGTTGAAATAAAGCAGCAACAGTACAATTAATAATGTCAATGGAAGAACTGTTGCAAGTTTTTTGGCGGCTCTCTGCATATACTCGTACTGTCCGCTCCATATCAGCGAATAACCTGCCGGGAGCTTGACTTTTTGTTCGACTATTTTTTGTGCATTTTCTACGTAAGTTCCCACATCTATATTTTCTATATCGATATAAACCCAGGAATTCGGACGGGCATCTTCAGACTTAATCATCGGCGGGCCTTTACGGACAACAATATCGCCAAGCTCCGCAAGAGGAATATTTCCACCACCGGGGATAGGAACGAGTACACGTTTTAGTGCATCAATATTATTCCTGTAATCTCTTTGGTAACGAAGATTAACAGGATAACGTTCAAGGCCTTCTACTGTTTGTGTAATATTCATTCCGCCGACTGCCGACATAAAGACATTTTGAACATCTGCAACAGTAAGTCCGTACCTTGCAATTTCATCTCTATTGATATTGAAATCGACATAATTTCCGCCAACCGACCTCTCAGCATAAACCGAACGTGTTCCAGGAATTGTTTTGACTACTTCTTCAATTTTTTTACCAATATCCTGAAGTACGCTTAAATCCGGCCCGGCTATTTTTATTCCCACGGGAGTTTTAATACCGGTTGAAAGCATATCTATTCTTGTTTTAATCGGCATTGTCCATGCATTTGTTAATCCCGGTATTTTAACTGCTTGATCCATTTCTTCGACAAGCTTTTCATGTGTCATTCCTGCCGGCCATTCATCCTCCGGTTTTAATTGAATAGTAGTTTCAATCATCGAAAGGGGAGCAGGGTCTGTCGGAGTATCTGCTCTTCCTACTTTACCGAACACGGTTTCAACTTCCGGGAATGATTTTATTATTTTATCAGTCTGTTGTAAAAGCTCCTTTGCTTTTGTAATAGAAATACCCGGAAGAGTAGTCGGCATATAAAGCAAGTCGCCTTCGTACAACGGCGGCATAAATTCCGAACCGAGTTTTGAAAAAGGAATATAAGTGGCGACTACAATTAATAAAGAAAGAATGATTACCCACCATCTCTTTTTCAAAACGAAATCTACAATAGGATGATAGATGTTCATCAAAAATCTTGTTACCGG
Source organism: uncultured Ignavibacteriaceae bacterium (assembly GCA_964556005.1). Taxonomy (GTDB): domain Bacteria; phylum Bacteroidota; class Ignavibacteria; order Ignavibacteriales; family Ignavibacteriaceae; genus CAZKUR01. Next base: position 37,202 of record CAZKUR010000033.1, read on the forward strand.
ATTATCTTCTTCCTTTTTCATTTTGCCCCGGATGAAGTAACCCATTAAAACCGGAACGATAGTAATTGCGAGTATTGCGCCAGCAGCCATCGAATATGTCTTAGTATAAGCAAGCGGTTTGAATAACCTTCCTTCCTGTGCTTGGAGTGTAAATACAGGGATAAAGGAAACCGTAATTACAAGCAGTGAATAAAAAATTGAAGGGCCAACTTCTTTTGATGATTCGAGAATTACTGCCCAATGAGGCCTCTGTTTATCCGCAGGCAAAAGCTGGTTATGCAAGATATGAGAATGCGAATTTTCCACCATTATTATCGCCGCATCCACCATTGCCCCGATTGCAATTGCAATACCTCCAAGCGACATTATATTTGCATTTAATCCCTGCAATTTCATGACGAGCAAAGCTGCTAACACTGCCGTTGGTAATGTAAAAATTGCAACAAGCGAACTTCGAAAATGAAGAAGAAAAAGAATGATGATTAAAGCTACAATTAAACCTTCTTCCAGAAGTTTATCGCTTAAATTACTTATTGCTTTATGAATTAGCGTACTCCTGTCATATACAGGAACAATTTGAACGTCAGACGGCAGAGAAGACTTCAATTCCTGCAATCGTTTTTTAACCCTGTTGATAACGGCAAGTCCGTTTTCACCGTATCGTTGAATTATAATTCCGCCGACTACTTCACCTTCGCCGTTCAGGTCAGCAACACCTCTACGCAATTCAGGCCCTATATCTATGTTTGCAACATCTTTTAAGTAAACCGGCGTTCCGGATTTGGCATCTCTTCCAATTGCAATATTCTTTAAATCATCCACACTTTTTATATAACCAAGGCCTCTTACCATAAATTCGGTTTCACCCATTTCCATCAATCTGCCGCCGACATCATTATTGCTCTGCTTTATTGCCATTTTTACTTTGCTTAGCGGTATATTGTAAGAAGCTAATTTTGTAGGATCAACATTAACCTGGTACTGCTTAACAAATCCTCCTACGCTTGCGACCTCAGATACCCCCGGGATTGCGGACAGTTCAAATTTTAAAAACCAGTCTTGAATCGTGCGCAATTGCTGCAGGCTTCGAGTCTTTGATTTTAGAGCATACTCGTAAACCCATCCAAGCCCGGTTGCATCCGGTCCTAATTCCGGAGATACTCCCTCCGGCAGCGAACTCCTCATAGAGCTTAAATATTCGAGAACCCTGCTTCTTGCCCAGTAGAGGTCCGTTCCGTCTTCAAAAATTATATAAACCATTGAGAAGCCGAAAAATGAATATCCTCTAACATCTTTTGCATAAGGGACAGAAAGCATTTTTGTTGTAAGAGGATATGTGACCTGGTCTTCAACTATCTGCGGACCCTGGCCCGGATATTTTGTGAATATAATAACCTGCACATCGCTTAAGTCAGGGATTGCATCGACTGCTGTATTTTCAATCGCCCAGACACCTCCGAATATAAGTGCGGCAGTCAGTATTATTACTAATATTTTATTATTTATCGACCATTCGATTATTTTGGCAATTATTCCGTCTTTTTCCGGATTACTTGTTGTCATTTAATTTCTCCAAAATTTTTATTGAATATGCATTCAAAGACATTAATCTTACAGTGCATCATTCAATTATTTTTTAAACTTAAATCCATGTTTTTTCAAATTTTCTTTTACCTGGTTTATCGTAAACTCTCTCAAAGTCATTCCGCATAACGAACAAGTTCCGGGTTTATCGGAAATAACATTCCAATCCATTATGTCTTCGTAAAGTTTTCCGTCTTTATTTTTATCGATTGACGAAAGATCGATTATACCGTTTCTTATTCTCGGATCTTTATTCTCAGGCGTTTCCATTTTGGTGTCGTCTTTCATTTTCATGGATTTCATTGTGTCGCTCTTTACATTTGTCGAGCCGCTTTTTGTAGAGCTGCCGAACTGCGAAATTGCAGCTTGCAGATTGCTTTCGGAATCGATGAGGAATTGTGCTGAGGTAACGATAGTTTCCCCGGCAGTTAATCCATTAAGCACCTGGTAATAGCCGCCGGAATAATCGCCGAGAGTCACTTCGACTGGTTTAAATCTTCCGTTACCCAAAGCGAGAATTACAATATCTTTTTCACCGGTACGAATCACAGCCTGTTCGGGTATAACAGGATAATTTCCGAGATTCCTTCCGTTGATTTTGACATTTGCATACATCGAAGGTTTAAGTTCACTATTATAATTCGGCATATCGAATCTAACTTTTACTGTTCTTGTTTTATCATCTAGTGTCGGATAGATAAAGGAAATTTTACTCTTAAAAATTTTCCCCGGCAAAAAAGTAAATGTTATATCTGCAGGTGAACCTAATTGTATTTTTGGAAGTTCATATTCATAAATATCTGCGAGCAGCCAGAGATTATCGAGATTCGCAATTTCGAGCAGGGGAGAACCGGCCCCGATTTTCTGCCCTTCTATTATATTTTTTTGAATAACCGTTCCGTTGAAAGGAGCATAAAGTGTTATGTACTTTTTTATCTCTTTAGAATTTTCAATCCTTTTGATTTCGGAATCAGGTACATCGAGAAGTTCAAGTTTTCTTACACTGTTATCGATTAAGTCTTTTCCGCTCCCGGCAATGCTTTTATCCGGGCTGTTCATCACGGTTGAACCATATGACAAAGCGGTAATCAATTCCTGTTGAGCAGCTACAAGCTCGGGAGAATAGATATCAATCAGCTTTTGTCCTTTTGTTACTTTCTGCCCGGTGTAATTAACATACAATTTTTCAACCCAGCCGCTTACCTTTGTTGTAATTATATATTCTTTTTTTTCATCAGTTTGAAGAATACCGTTTGTTGTAACCTGTGAGCTGAGGTCTTTTTCTTTTACAACGGCAGTTTGCACATTCATATTTTGCTGAACCGCACCGCTTATTGTTACAATGCCGTTAGATGATGCTTCATCTGCATAAACAGGGACTAAATCCATTCCCATTTTTGATTTCCCGGGATGATTGTAAACCTCGCTTGGATTCATCGGTGCACGCCAGTATAAAATTTTTCTTTTGCTTTGTGCTGTTTGTTGTGAATTATTATTAGCATTTACACCGTTATTATTTCCGGGATTGCCAAGCCACAGGAATAAAATTACAGCTATTGTTACTACAAGAATTCCGATTATAATATTTTGAGTTTTCACTTTTTTATTCTCCAATTTAATAGGTCGTAAGACTCCGTTAGAGTCTTAGGGACTCTAACGAGCTTTAGACTAAAAATTATTTACTTAAACTTGTCCCTGTCAAAAATTCCAACTCAGCTATTTTTTTCAGGTAATCTATCTTTAGTTTGTAAAGATTTATTTCTATTTTATACAATTGACTTTGCGCATCGATTACATTTATAAAATCGACTTGATTAACCTGGTAGCTCGATAATGCTGAACTAAGATTCTGCTGAGCTTGTGGAAGAAGTCCGCCTTCAAATAGGTTTATCCTTTCTTTTAAGGAATTCAGGTCGGAAACATCTGTTCCGAAAACTCCATCTAAATATTGAACGGCTTGATTATATTGCTGCGAGTAAAGCTCCTGCATTGAAACTGCTTCGTCAACTTTCGATGAAATCTTTCCACCGTAGTTTATCGGAAGAGAAATTCCTAAAGAAAATGAAAGAAAATCACTTTGAGTCATACCTGTTTTTGCAAGGTAATCTCTTTGTCCGTATTGTACGCCCAAAGTAAAATTAGGCAGGTAATCTTTTTCAGCAACATTTTGTTTCAATTTTCCCTTTTCCACTGCAAGCTTAATTCCTTCTAAATAGGGCCTATAGGCTCTTGCTAATGAGTCAAGCTGTTTAACTGTTACTTCAATTGTATGTATCGAATCAAAGGTTTCTGTATAAATAGGTGCATCAGCGTCCTGAACCAGAAGTGAGTTTAATGAAGCTAATGTAGAATTTTCCTTACTATTTAAGTCTTCAATTTTATCGGTAATGTCTGTTATCTCCAATTGAACTTTGATCAAGTTTTGCTGACTGGCAGTTGAAACTGAATATTTTGTACTTACCACTTCTGAAATTTTTTCAAGCAGCTTTTTATTTTCTTTTGCAAGTAAAATGCTTCTGCGGAAAAAGCTGAGCGAATAATATTTCTGCTTTACGTCTTTCTTAATTTCATTCTCGGCATCTTTAATCTCTTTATCTATAATCGAAGTATCGATTGCTGCAGCATCTTCCATTGCGGATAATTTTCCGGGGAATGGAAAACTTTGCTGCAATCCGATTGCTTTTTGTGTCATCGGTTCCTGGTGGAAAGAAAATGAGTTTGTAGGAAGATTCATCAATCCGACCATTAACATTGGATCAGGTAAATTGGAAACCTGCGGAATTTTATCTTCGGCAGCATTTCTTTTTGCACGAAGCATAGCAAGCTTCGGACTTACTTTAATAGCTCTAGTTACTAAAGAATCGATTGTCGAATCCTGTGCTTTTACAAAATTGCCGATTGAAACTATAATTATTATTGATAAAAGAATATTTAATTTTTTCATTTATTTTTCCTGGTCTTTTGAGAAACCTTCAGGGTTTGTGCAACGTTAACGCCGGGCAGCCTTAAGGCTGTGACTTATCAAAATCAAGAAACCTTGAGGTTACATCGTCAATTATTTTAAATTCAAATAGGACAATAAATTTAGCAGTTTGATTGAGTACGGATTATTTTGAATAGTTGTACAAACCTATTCTCAATCAAATGAATTTGATAAGTAGTTTTTTAAATTAGAAGGATAGAATTATCGAGGTAAATATGATTGTTATACAATGATGGGGGAGATGAATCTTCTAAAAAGCTTGTGAAGGAATTAAGAGATTCTAAATTCTCGATGTTTGAAGCAGGGACAACTGCAAGAAAGCTTAAATTGTTGTTTAAATCCGTTTTTAATGAAACATATTTATCTGTTATAATTTTTTCGAGTGGAATATTTTCGCAGCAATTAGTTCTTGAATAGTGCTGATGTTTAGTTTCATTCTTTGCCTCACATGTTGCTGCACAGCTATTTTCACTATCGTTATGGTTTATTCCACAGAATTGAATCCGGCCTTTACCTGTCATTTTGCAAAAATTAATGGAAAAAGGCAAGCCTGTTGTCGAAACAAGGAATAAAAGATTAAACGATATGACAATAAACTTTTTTAACATTTACAACTAATTTATATCAATTGATTAATTAAACCAAGTTATATGCCAATCGGCAAATTGCGGGTTTCAACAATTTGAATAAAGAATTTTTTCGAAAATTAAGATTTAGTTTAAATAATTTTCCCATTATTTGGAATTTAATACAAAGGTATTGTTTAAGATGCACTCAAACTTAAAGCCCTAGTATTTTGTTTAAAGTGATTTAGGATAAAGCTAAAATAATTTTCTTTCTAATTCAGAATTAAAAATTTCGGCAACTAATAATTTATGGATAAGAAATAACTTTTGGTTACTTGTTAGATTCGGAATTGCTAATAATAGAGCCAATATTTTGCTTTGAATAGATGATTAATGATTAATTATCAAAATAATATTTTACTTTTCTACTCTACTTTGTAGTATGTAACATGAAGATGAAATGGAACATTAATTAAATCGGAAATACGGATTTAGTTTTGTAGTCAGCTATATGTAAAAATTACTTTGAATTATCCGACTGCGTTTTTATATTTGACACTTGAATTTTTTC
>CAZKUR010000034.1:0-41849 GCA_964556005.1 uncultured Ignavibacteriaceae bacterium
TATTAATACCAGCATTGTTCACTAAAATATCTAATCCACCAAAATTTTCCAAAGCGAAATTTACAGTTTTTTCGGCATCTGAAAACAATGCGGCATCGGCTTTTATTCCTTTTAATTTAACACCAAAGCCTTCGGATTGATTTTCAATTTCTTTTGCAGCTTGTTCGGAGGATGTATAAGTAAAGATCACATTGCAGCCTTGTGCGGCAAGTTCCAAAACAATAGCTTTTCCAATACCTCTTGTTCCCCCTGTTACAATTGCCCTTTTATTTTTTAGATTCATGCAACTTCCCTTGACTTTTTATCTTTTAGATATTCGATACGGTAATTTTCCAATTCGTCAAATCCTTCCTTACCGAAAAAGTGAAGAAGCTCATCCCGGCATGCTTCATATATCGTTGTTTCTTCCATTGGATTTTTATTGCAGGTTTTCAGCCTGTCGATATGTTCATCATCAATAGTAAGTGCACCTTCATAAATAGTAAACGGGAACAATATACAATATATTGGTTTGTATTTCCATCCGGGCTCATTATTCATTATTGCAAGCTTTTGAAGTGAACACAGGCCGTCTTTATCAAGAAAAGTACATTTACCGTTTATTACTTCCGTACCGACGGCAACGCCTGAATCAAAGTCTTCATCTTTTTCAGGCGCTTCGAACCATTTACTTGTATCTTTACTCTGGCTTTCGTCAAATATTTCGAGCAATTCATCTTTCAGGCTCATTATTACATCATGCTCTTTAAGATCCGTATATACACCGTAGTAGCAGCACTCACCGTTACACCGGCAGCTAAATTTGAAATCAAATATTTTAGGATCTATTTTAACCCCGTTAATTTCTTTTGCAAAAGATTCAGCCATTATAAAAATTTCTCCAATTCCGAATATTTATCAATTCCGAAAATTTTTACGTTGGGATTTATTCTTTTAACCAATCCTTGAAGGACTTTCCCGGGTCCAATTTCATAAAATTCATCGACGCCGTCATTTATCATATTTTGAATAATTTTTGTCCAGGGTACCGGTGAAGTTAATTGTTCAACTAAATATTTTTTAAATTCTTCTTTTGACATCACCGGTTGTGCAGTTACATTAACGTAAACCGGGAATCTCGCATCATAAAAAGGTGTTTCATCAACAGCTTTTTTTAAAGTTTCTTTTGATGAATTCATTAATGGAGAATGGAAAGCGCCGCTGACAACTAATTGTTTAACCAGCTTAGCTCCTTTTTGTTTGCAAATCTCCATGGCTTTTTGTACACCTTCAATCGAACCGGAAATTACAACTTGTCCCGGTGAATTAAAATTGGCACACTGGACAATTCCAAACTCCGAAGCTTCTTTGCATCCTTCCTCAACTTTATCTTCGTCCAGCCCAACTATTGCAGCCATGGTTCCCGGATTTTCAATTCCTGATTTAGTCATAGCAATTCCTCTTTGACGCACGAGCTTGATTGCATCATAAAATTGCATTGCGCCTGCCGAAGTTAATGCCGCGTATTCTCCTACCGAATGACCTGAAGCGGCAACAGGCTGAAGAATTCTAATCAAGCTTGCGATAATTATACTATGCAGAAAAATTGCCGGCTGAGTAAATTCCGATTGTTTTAATTGTTCTTCGGGACCGTTAAACATGAGATGCGAAAGATTGAAACCCAAGGCATCATCGGCTGTTTTTATCATCTCTTTTGCTTCGACAGAGTTATCAAAGAGATCTTTTACCATACCGACATACTGCGAACCTTGACCTGGAAATATGAATGCTATTTTGGCCATTCTTAATTAATCCATTCCCCAGACTACATAGCATGCACCCCAGGTATAGCCTGCACCGAAAGCGGAGAAAATTAATTTATCTCCTTTTTTTATTTTTTTATCACGATAATATTCAACCAGGCAAGAAGGAATAGTTGCAGCAGTTGTATTGCCGTACCTATCTATATTTATCATGACTTTTTCTCTTCCTATTCCCATTCTTTGAGCAGTTGCGTCGATAATCCTGAGGTTCGCCTGATGAGGCACCAAATATTTTATATCGTCAGATGAAAGATTATTTTTCTTCATAACTTCGTAAGAAATATCAGCCATTCCTTTTACCGCAACTTTAAAAACAGCTTTGCCGTCTTGAAATATGTAGTGCATCTTTTTATCTACGGTCTCATGGGTAGGAGGACAAAGGCTTCCGCCTCCTTTCATGTAAAGAGCTTCTTTTCCGGAACCGTCAACTTTCAAAATCGAATCCTGCAGTCCTAAACTTTTATCTTCCGTGGGTTCCAATAATACAGCCGCTCCTGCATCACCAAACAAGATACAGTTATTTCTATCGGTATAATCGGTAATTGAAGTCATTTTATCGGCACCTATAACCATAACTTTTTTATAAGTTCCGCTTTCTATTAATGAAGCGCCTGTCTGAAATGCAAAAAGAAATCCCGAACAAGCTGCAGAAAGATCGAAACCCCATGCATTTTTAGCACCAATTTTTTCCTGAATTAAACATGCAGTTGCAGGAAAAAACATATCGGGTGTAACGGTTGCAACTATAATGCAGTCGATTTCTTCAGCCGACATATTTTTTGATTTCAATAAATCTTCAGCCGCTTTTGCACCTAAATCACTTGTAGCACCGTTTTCTAAAATTCTTCTTTCTTTGATGCCCGTACGGGTCGTAATCCATTCATCGGTTGTCTCAACAATCTTTTCAAAATACTTATTGTCAAGGATTTTATCAGGGACATACATTCCAACTGCAGTAATCACAGCATTGTATTTTTTATTATCATTCATTAAAACACCGCTATTAATTTAAATTTGAATATTTCCTTATTGAATTTTCAATTTTATCAACAAGGTTTCTGTGATACATCTCATTTGCTTTTAAAACCATATTTTTTACGGCCTTCGGGGTGCTTGAACCGTGCCCGATTATTGAGATGCCGTTAACGCCTAACAGAGGCACTCCACCGTATTCCTGGTAGTCAAAATCCTTTAAGATATCCCGCATGCTGTTTCTTACGAGACCAATTTTTAATTTATTGATTAAACTTTTACCTGCATATTCCTTAAACTTGAATTTCAAAAAATCCAGAACGCTCTCGCCGAATTTAAGTAAAATATTTCCTACAAAACCGTCACAAACCACAACATGAACAGTGCCTTTTAGAACATCTCTTCCTTCAACATTTCCGATAAAATTCAGTTTGGTTTTTTTTATTAACTCTTTAGCAGCTAAAGTTACTTCATTGCCTTTGGATTCTTCTTCACCGACGCTTAATATTCCGACTTTCGGATTGGTAATGCCATACATTTCTTCAACAAAGATAGAACCCATTATCGCATATTCCAACAAATGTTTAGGCTTTGAATCGACACTGGCACCAACATCGAACAAAGTCGAGATCCCTGTTTGGTTCGGCATTGGCTGGCCAATTGTCGGCCTTCCTACGCCTGGAATTCTTCCAATTATTAATGTTGAAGCAGCCATAACCGCACCTGTATTTCCGGCACTTACAAATGCATCGGCTTTTTTATCTTTGACAAAATTAGCACCGACAACAATCGAGGAATTTGGTTTTAATTTTAAAGAGTTTGTTGGATTTTCGCTCATTCCAACCACTTGATCTGCATCAATAATATTTTCTTCATTGAATGAAATATTATTAGAGTTCAATACACCTTTAATTTCTTTCCTTCGGCCGGTTAAAAATAGTTCAAAATCCTTACTTTCACTAAAAGCAGCAATGGCGCCAATCACGGCATTTTGAGGGGCGTAGTCGCCCCCCATTGCATCTACAACTATTCTGCATTTAGATCTTTTGGGATCTGAATTACTCATTAACAAAAGGTTTTATTGAATGTCAGCTTTTAGGGATAAACATTGAACGCTCGTTATAATAGCCGCAGGAAGGGCATGCTCGATGGGCCAATTTTAATTCTCCGCAATTTGAACATACGCCTAATGAAGGGACCCTTGCTTTATAATGTGTTCTACGTTTATCTCTCCGGCTTTTTGACCATCTTCTTTTCGGGTTTGGCATTTCTATTCCGCAAATTGTTAATTATTACTTAATTTATTTTTTAAATCCATAAGCGGTGCCCATCTTACATCGACTTTATCTTTTGAGCAATTGCATGTTCCTTTATTCAAATCCTGACCGCATAAATAACATAAGCCTTTACAATCTTCTCTACATAATTTTTTCATCGGTACCGCTAATATTGAATAATCTCTAATATCTTTATCTAAATAAATTTTGTCCTCATTTGGAGAAAGGTACGAAACATTAAAACCGGAATTATCATCTGCCTGCTTGCTGCCGAAAATATACACCATTTGATAGTTGCACTGTAAAAGATTGTCGAATGTTGTACCGCATCTGTCGCAAATCAGCTTAGCATGAATATCAAAAAACATATTCAAGATAATCTGGTTGTTAATCTTCGAAATTTTTGCCTTTATATCAACATTGCCGTAAAACGGTTCACCTAAATCAAATTCCTTAATCGGCTCATTAAAATCGAATTCATGATCACCATCGCTTAGATTTGCTATCTTTATAAACATGATTTCCTACCGTAAGAATAGTTAAAAACTATATCAAAAAGAACAAAAATACGAATAATAAATATAGATATAGAAGCAACTATAATCAAACGTTTTGTTATGGTAATATTTATTCGGAATTACTATTCTACCGAAGCAGTAGTTGAACAAAAATCAATACTGTTCCCGAAAATATCAATAAATTGAAAAATTTTTGTTGTGATTTTTAACTATTAAAAACGAGTTAGCTGGAATGGTAAAAAAAATTTTCTAGCTGGAATTGGATAAGAACGAGATGGATTTTATTGAGTATAACCCTGATGAGTTGGAAGAAGAACTTAGAAGATTTTCTTAATTAAAATTTGGGGACTAAACGGTAATCAATACAGATTCATCACCTTTATTTTCTTTTGCTATTATAGATAAGCTTAATATTTTACAGAAAATACTCACTGATATTTACATTCCCAAAGCAATTTATAATGAATTGGTAAAATGGGATAAACCTCATTCAACAATATTCAATTAACCACATGAAAATATATTTATTTTTCAGAAATTGGCCGGGATGTCTTATTTTTATATTTCTGATAATGTGTTTTATTAAAATTGACCGCTGAAAATGTTAATCGTCGAAAAACTTACAAAAGAATTTAAAGATGTTGTCGCCGTTGATAATATTTCATTTCAAATTAGCGAAGGACAAATTTTCGGATTGCTCGGCCCAAACGGAGCAGGGAAAACCACTGCAATTCGAATTGTACTAAATATTATTAAACCAACTACCGGCAGAGTTTTATTTGAAGGGAAACCGATCACAAAAGAATTTTTTAACCAAATTGGTTATCTGCCTGAAGAAAGAGGATTATACAAAAAAAGTAAGGTGATAGATACCATTCTTTATTTTGCCGGCTTAAAAAACATGTCCCGTGAAGCAGCAGTTAAAGAAGCTGATATCTGGATGAAGAGACTTGAGATAAGTCATTATAAAGACAAAAAAATTGAAGAACTGTCCAAGGGAAACCAGCAGAAAATTCAATTTATCACCTCAATAATGCATGAACCTAAACTGCTTGTTTTAGATGAACCGTTCAGCGGGTTCGACCCGATAAACCAGCAGCAGATAAAAGAATTAATACGCTCATTCGTCGATTCGGGAAAAATTATAATACTTTCTACACATCAGATGGAAACGGCAGAGAAACTGTGTTCGCAAATCTTTCTAATAGATAAAGGGAAAGAAGTATTAAGCGGTACTCTTTCAAAAATAAAGAAGAATTTCGGCTCAAATATAATTAAACTTGAATTTGAAGGAGACGGAAGTTTTCTCGCCTCTCTTCCGTTTATTCAGCATGTTGATGCATACAGCAATTACGCTGAAATCCAGTTAAAAGACAGTATTCAGCCTTACGAATTGTTAAAGTCGGTAATAGACAAAATTAATGTAACAGGCTTTTCAGTCGTCGAACCGACATTAAATAAAATTTTTATAGATTCTATTAAGCAGAGTTCAAATTAATCATGAAAAAGGCATTTGCTGTTGCAAAGTGGGAATTCCTGGAAAAAGTTAAAACAAAAGCTTTTATCATTTCTCTAATTGTTACTCCGGCGATTATACTTTCATTTTCGATTCTTCCCACATTACTCTCTACTCAAGAAGATAATTCAACTAAAGCAATCGGGATTCTCGACACATCCGGAATTTATTTTAGACTAATGACTCTAAAATTAGAAAACTACAGATTGAAAGATGAGCAGCCGAATTATTTAATTGTAAATTTAGATGAAAAAAGTAAAAGTTTTGATGAACTGAAAAAACATGCGGATTCAAATACAGTTAGCAATAGGCTCGATGCCTACTTATTAATTTTGAACGGCGGAACCGATTCGGTTAAATTAGAATACAGGAGCATGAATGTCGGAAATTTTCGCGACATCAGCCGGTTCCAGGAAGCTTTCAACAATATAAGGGTAAAACAAAAACTTGAATCTGTGGGTGCCGATACTTCTTTAGTTAATTTTATTTCTTCATCAATAGAAGTACAACCGGTTAAAATCGAGAAAGGCGGGAAGGAATCGACAACCGATTTTCTCGTAGTATTCTTCTCATCAATAATGTTCATAATGCTTTTAATGATGATGATCCTCTACTCCGGTGGAATGCTGATCAGAAGCCTCGTAGAAGAAAAATCGAACAAAATAATAGAGATATTAATTTCAAGCTGCACTTCCGATGAATTATTAGCAGGAAAAATTTTAGGATTAAGCGCACTGGGTTTAACTCAAATAATTATCTGGGCGGCAATCGGAATATCGCTAGTGGGATCATCATTAGTACCACCTAATGCCTTTGAACATATCCTGCCGATGCTCTGGTATTTTGTTCTCGGCTTTGTTTTTTATACTGCAATTTTTGTCGGCATAGGTTCGATTGTTACGACCGAGCAGGAAGCGCAGCAAATGACAACTTACATCAGCATCCTTTTGGTTTTCCCCGTTGTGATTGCTTTTTCTGCAATGCAAAACCCAAATTCAACTTTGATACAGGTCTTAAGCTATTTTCCTCTTACTTTGCCGTCGGTCATGATGCTACGATTAAATATAGCACCTGTTCCCCTGCAGGAAATTTTCATTACCGTTTTGATAATGGTCATTTCAATCTATTTAACAATTTATTTTGCATCGAAGGTATTCAGAATAGGAATATTATCTTACGGGAAAAAACTAACATTTAAAGATATCATTCAATGGATTAAGGAGGAATAAAAATTAATTCGATAGCTAAGCCTCAGCTTTTCTTAAAATTAATTTGAGAAGTGCGGGTATAAGATAAATGCTCGTAGTAGCCTCTGTTTTTGCAGCAGTCATTCCAATGTCAACTTATCTGGTTATCATCTGGCTGATCGACAGGTATGACCGCGAACCTTTCAGCTTGGTTTTGAAAAATTATTTATGGGGAGCTTTAGGAGCAATTATTTTAGCTTTAATCGGCAGTTTTATTCTTTCAACAATAATTTCATTCTTTGTCCCTGAAAAAAATCTAAAAAATATCAGTACGTTTTTCGTTGCACCATTTGTTGAGGAAATTACAAAAGGTATTTTTCTTTTAATAACAGTACGGAATAGAAAATTCGATAATTTAACGGATGGAATAGTTTACGGCGGGGCAATCGGTTTAGGTTTCGGGATGACCGAAAATTTTCTTTATTTTATTTCTTACACTTCCTCAATTTCAAGTTGGGCAGTTGTAGTTATAATAAGAACGCTATTTTCAGCCGTAATGCATTGTGTTTCGACGGCAACATTCGGAGCCGCTTTGGGTTTTGCGAAATTTAAAACCGGGTATCCAAAAGTAATGATCCCGCTTCTCGGCTTATTTACCGCTATGATTATCCATTTTACATGGAATTTCAGCATCAGCTTCGAATCGACGGCAGCGCTGGGATTCCTTTTCATGATTGTAACCATCGGCATTTTCGTTACTGTTTTCCTTCTCTCGGTTTTAAGCGAACGAAAAATTATTTACAACGAATTGCTTGATGAAGCAAACAACGGTTTAATTCCGTTCGACCATCTAAATATTTTAAATTCCTCAAAACGAAACAGGCCCGGGTGGGTTGATGAAAGCATTCGTAAAGTTTATATTAGGGCAGCAACTACTTTGGCATTTAGAAAAATTGAGTTTAAAAAATCCAAAGACATAAACCAAATTTTCTACCGGAAGGACATTGAGTATTACAGGAATTTCATTAAAAATTTACTCGGCAACATACGGAACGATTAAATGAGTAAAACTTCTTCCGCTGTTTATATTTTTTCGAATCATCCGCTTTTTAATAAAGAAGATGCTCCGTCTTTTGAAACCTTCAGCAAAGATAATTCTATTTTCTTATATGAAACTCTAATATTAAACCACGTGGAAAACTTTAGAGACATTCGGAACCAGGTTAATATCTTTTACTGTTTCGATGAAACGGATAAGGAATTTTTACCCAGCGAATTATATTCGTTGAATCATGATTTGTTTTTAGGCAATACAAAAGACAGCTTTGAATTTATAAAAAAATTAGCCGAAAAATATTTTTCTTCTTTCCATAAAAATCTGGTCATTTTTTATAACTCGGTCGGGGAAAGCAGTAAAACAATTTTAAAAGCCCTTGATTTAATTTCTATGGAAGATGATGCAACGATTATCGGGAAAACAAATAATGAAAATGTCGCTTTTATCGGGTTCAATACTTTCAGGCCGGAGATATACTCAAATATAAATTTTGATTTATCTTTCGACAGGGTTTTACGTTACTTAAATAAATATGAAAATTTCGTTCATGTACTTGACAGCTTTATGAAAATCGAATCTATAGACGACTTTAAAACTTTATACCGCGAATTATCGAAAAAGGACAGCCTTGCCTACTGCAGCCAGCACATTCATGAAAGATTCACAAACCTATTTATTGAATATAAGGATTTGTTGAAATGAGTGCGGTAGGGATTTTCGGCGGAACTTTCGATCCTATTCATGTTGGCCATTTAATTTCCGCTCAATTCGTAAAAGAAATTAGAGAGCTTGAGAAAATAATTTTTGTACCGGCATTTATTTCTCCTTTTAAGGGAAATGATAAATCATCGGAACCGCAAGATAGGCTCGAAATGATCAAGCTTTCAATCGACAAAATAAAATATTTTGAAGTTTCCGATTTTGAAATAAATAATAAAGACGTAAGTTACACGATAAATACCCTAAAACATTTTAAGAAAAAATATAATCAAGTCGAATTAATTATTGGACTGGATAATCTTTTTGAATTTCACAAATGGAAAGAGCCGGAAGAAATTTTGAAGCTTACAAAGCTAATTGTAATGAAAAGAAAAACCGAAGAAAAACCTGAATCAAAAAATAAATTTTATGGTCAAGCCGTTTTTATTGATACTCCCGTTATTGAAATCAGTTCGACGAAAATTCGTGAAAGAATAAAAAATGATTTACAGGTAGATTTTCTTGTAACACCGGAAGTCAAAAAATATATTTACAAATTAAATTTATACAAGGATTAAAATTGAAAATATTAGTTACAGGCGGGGCCGGATTTATCGGTTCGCATATCGTCGATGCTTTTATAAATGAAGGACATTCGGTTGTAATAGTCGACGATCTATCAACCGGACGTGAGCAAAATATAAACCCGAAAGCAAAATTCATAAAATTGGATATTACAGACGAAAAACTTTCAAATTTGTTCGAGCAGGAAAAATTCGATGTTGTCGATCATCATGCAGCACAAATGGATGTGAGAAAGTCAGTCAAAGATCCTGCCTTCGACGCACGCACAAATATTATCGGGACTATTAACCTGCTCCAAAACTCAATTAAAACTGGAGTAAAAAGATTCATTTTTGCTTCAACCGGCGGCGCAGTTTACGGTGAGCAAAAATATTTCCCCGCAGATGAAGAACATCCCACATTGCCGGTTTCACCGTACGGAATATCAAAGCTTTCGGTTGAAAAATATCTTTTCTTCTATAACGTTCAGTATAATTTTAATTATACAATTTTGCGGTATGCAAACATTTACGGGCCAAGACAAAATCCCGAAGGTGAAGCAGGGGTAGTTGCTATCTTTACAAACAAACTGCTTAAAAATGAACAGCCTGTAATCAACGGCGACGGAAAGCAGACAAGGGATTATGTCTTTGTCGGTGATGTAGTTAAAGCCAATTTATTAGCTTTAAATGATAAGGCAACTGATATTTTTAATGTAGGGACAGGATTGGAGACTGATGTAAATAAGCTGTTTAATTATCTAAATAAAATAACAGGTAAAAATAGAGAAGAACAGCACGGGCCAGCTGCACCCGGTGAGCAACTAAGAAGTGTTATTACTTCTGAAAAAATGTTAAAAAAATTTAATTGGAAACCTGATTCAAAACTTGAAGATGGTTTGCAAAAAACTGTTGAGTATTTTAAAAAAGCTCTATAATTTAATTTTCGAAAAATAAAATTCTAAATATGATATCTGATTCTTTAATTCAAGGTTTATTAAATAACGATAAGAAAGCGGTAGCAAGATCAATTTCGATTGTTGAAAGCGATGATGAAACGGCTGCAGAACTTTTAAAAAAAATTTACTATAAAGTCGGCAATGCATACAGGATCGGTATTACAGGACCTCCCGGGGCCGGCAAAAGTACTATCACAAATCAGTTAACAAAATTGTACAGATCGCAGGATAAAAAAGTTGGTATAGTTGCGGTTGATCCTACAAGCCCGTTTACTGGCGGCGCACTGCTTGGTGATAGAGTAAGAATGATGGACATAGGTCAGGATCCAGGAGTGTTTATCAGAAGCATGGCAACTCGCGGAAGCCTGGGAGGATTGAGTAAAAAAGCAATCGATGCTGCAGATATTATCGATGCTGCCGGATTCGATATTATTTTATTGGAAACTGTAGGTGTTGGACAATCAGAACTGGATATCGCAAACGCAGCAGATACTACCATTGTTGTTCTCGTGCCTGAGTCGGGAGATGCAGTGCAGGCAATGAAAGCCGGGCTAATGGAAATTGCCGACTTCTTTGTATTGAACAAAAGCGACAGGCCCGGGTCACATCAAGCCGTTACCGCATTAAAAACAATCTTAGGATTTAAAGAACATTTGGCAACGACCTGGATGGGAGATATAATTACTGCAATCGCTTCGGAAAATAAAGGTATCAAAAAAATTTCCGAAGAAATAAACAGGCATAAAAATTATTTGAATGAATCGGGAAAATTTCTCAAAAAAAGAGAAGAGCATACAAAAAACAGGATTAAAAATATCGTCGAAGAAAAAATCAAAAAAGAATTGTGGAATGATAGAAGTGAGCATTCTCTGGATTCATCATTGGAAAAAGTTGTCTTGGGTGATTTATCCCCTTATCATATTGCGGATGAAATAATTGAAAATTTTAAAAAGCATGTTTAGTATATTGTATTTTAAATTATAAATTATATTGTAAAAATTAGGTTTTTTAAACAATACAGGGAGAATAAATGGAAACTTTGAATGAAAACTTCCAGTTAAAATTAACCGAGAACCAGATCCTTATCAGGGACACAGTGAAAAATTTCGCTGAAAAAAATATACGTCCAGTCGTTATGAAATACGATGAAGCGCAGGAATTCCCGATGGATATAATTAGACAATTGGGTGATCTTGGATTTATGGGAATTCTTTTTGACGAAAAATACGGCGGCTCCGGGTTAGGCTATATGGAATTTGCGATGATTATTGAAGAGTTGGGAAGAGTCGATCCTTCAATTTCTCTTTCTGTAGCAGCACATAACGGTTTGTGTTCGAATCATATTTACAGGTTTGCGAATGAAGAGCAAAAGAAAAAATACATTCCCGATTTAGCATCAGGCAGGAAAGTAGGCGCATGGGGTTTAACCGAAGCCGTCTCAGGCAGCGATGCTGCAGGATTAAAAACATTTGCCGAGAAAAAAGGAGATTACTATATACTTAACGGTAGCAAATCTTTTATTACTCACGGTACAGTTGGCAAAACTGCGGTCATTATGGCTAGAACAAGTAAAGATAAAGGCTCCAAAGGAATTTCAGCTTTCATTTTGGAGAAAGGAATGGAAGGATTTATAGTCGGGAAAAAAGAAAACAAGCTCGGGATGAGAGCGAGCGATACAACACAGCTTGCTTTTGATAATTGTAAAGTTCCGGCAGAGAACCTAATCGGCCAGGAAGGCGAAGGATTTATACAAGCAATGAAAATATTGGAAGGCGGAAGAATTTCGATTGCTGCTGTAAGTCTTGGACTTGCTCAAGGATGCCTTGATGCAGTTTTAAAATATTCACAGGAAAGAAAGCAATTCGGAAAGACATTAGCAGATTTTCAAGCTACACAATTTAAAATTGCGGAAATGCAGACGAATATCGCCGCTGCCAGGCTGCTCATGATGCGCGCAGCATATATGAAGGACAACAATATTCCAAATACAAAAGAAGCAGCGATGGCAAAATTGTTCGCCAGCGAAGTTGCTGAAAAAGCTTCGAGTGAAGCTGTTCAAATTTTCGGTGGATACGGTTTTATTAAAGATTACCCGGTTGAAAAATTTTACCGCGATGTAAAGCTTTGTACCATCGGGGAAGGCACTTCGGAGATACAGAGAATTGTAATTGCGAGAGATTTAATTAAAGGCGACTAAATTCGAAAGAAAATTTAAGTTCGTTATTTAATAGAGAAAGATTAAACTTAACCCTAATTGAGGGTTTACCCAAACATAGCACAGATTAGTAATCTATGCACAAAGTCCAAGAGAAAAAAATGGTGAGTAACCACATTTAAAACACAAAAATTTAAATATCAGTATGAGTACTATCGGAAAACCAATTGAAGAGAATGAAACATTCCTCAAAAGAGAAGATTACTATAAAAACATTATCCGCAAACTGCAAAGCGAAAAAGATGTCGTAAAGCTCGGCGGCGGGAAAAAATCAATCGAAAAGCATAAAGCAAAAGGTAAATTAACTGCGCGTGAACGCATAAGCAAACTGATCGATAATGAAAAAGATTTTTATGAATTATCGACCTTTGCAGCATATGACATGTACAAAGAATACGGCGGAGCCCCGTCATCCGGAACGGTTTTCGGAATCGGGAAAATCCATGGTAGAAGGTGCGTTATCGTTGCAAACGATGCGACTGTAAAAGCTGGTGCATGGTTTCCTATCACTGCAAAGAAAAATCTTCGTGCACAGGAAATTGCGATGGAAAACCGCTTGCCGATTATTTATCTCGTAGACAGCGCCGGAGTTTTCCTTCCATTGCAGGACGAAATTTTCCCCGACAAAGAACATTTCGGAAGAATATTTAGAAATAATGCGGTCATGTCATCGATGGGAATTCCTCAAATCTCTGCTATCATGGGACCGTGCGTTGCAGGCGGCGCTTATCTTCCAATCATGAGCGATGAAGCTTTAATTGTCGAAGGTGAAGGTTCGGTTTTTTTGGCAGGGGCTCACCTTGTAAAAGCAGCAATCGGCGAGGTTATCGATAACGAAAGATTAGGTGGTGCAAGAGTTCAATCAAATGTTTCCGGTGTGACCGATTACATTATGAAAAACGATGATGAATGCATTGAGCAAATTAGAAGTCTTGTTTCAAAATTTGGAGAAAATAACAAAGCCGGTTTTAACAGAGTTGAAAGCAAACCTTCAAAATTTAAAACAAGTGAGATTTACGGTTTACTTCCTGAAGATACTATCAAACCGTATGATATGTATGAAGTCATTGCAAGGATTGTAGACGATTCCGAAATAGATGAGTACAAAGCCGGGTACGGCAAAACAATTATTACGGCTTATGCAAGAGTAGACGGCTGGGCTGTTGGGATTGTAGCAAATCAAAGAAGCATTGCAAAAACTGAAGCCGGTGAAATGCAGGTCGGCGGAGTGATTTACTCTGACAGTTCCGATAAAGCAGCAAGATTTATTATGAACTGCAACCAGAAAAAAATTCCATTGTTATTTCTTCAGGATGTCACAGGTTTTATGGTCGGCAGCAGAGCCGAACACGGCGGCATAATAAAAGACGGTGCAAAAATGGTAAACGCAGTTGCAAATTCGGTTGTACCGAAAATTACAATTATTGTAGGCAACAGTTTCGGTGCAGGTAATTACGCAATGTGCGGTAAAGCTTACGACCCGCGGTTTATCTTTGCTTATACGAATGCCAAAATTGCTGTAATGGGAGGAAGCCAGGCAAGCAATGTACTTCTTGACATAAAATTAGGACAGGCTAAGAAAAGCGGGAAGGAAATTTCCGAAGAAGATAAAAAGAAATTTCTTGATGAAATAAATCAATCCTACGAAGAAAAAAGCAACACGTTATATGCTGCTGCAAGATTGTGGGTCGATGAGATAATTGATCCGGCTTTAACAAGAGAATATATTTCAATGTGTTTGGAAGTTGCAAATAATAACCCGGATATATCGAAGTTTAATACAGGTGTTATACAGACTTGAAAAAGAAAGTAAGAACTGTAAAAATTTATTTTTACTTAATTCTTCGTGTCTTTGTGGCAATAAAAAAATTGTTGATTTTACTATGAAGTAAAAAAAAATTAAACACAAAGGCGCAAAGTTTTTCTTATACATATTTATCGATCTTGTCTTTAAAAATTTTAATAATATTTCCCATGCTAGTGCTATCCTTCGTTTTAAGATGAATTATGAGATAATTGAGTAGAACTTTTCGAGTAACGATTTTTATTTTATTGGAAGTTTATTTATAATTACGCTGGATATCTGTTTGACTAATTCTTAATTCTAACAATAAAAAAGTAAAACTTATATTCTTAATTCTAATCCAAATTAAAACATTACCTTCATTTCTTCTTGATTCGATATTTTCATTAACGTAAGTATCTTAATCAGATAATTTAGGTAATTCAATATCTTTAAGTACTTTGCATATACTTTCTCGAATTAACAATAAATTTTTTTTGTTATTTTACTAACAAGCTGACGCTTTTTAACAAGCTCCCCAGTACCAAGATGAAGTTTTAGATTAGTCTCTATATTATGGGCATGCGGATTTGAGGGGAATGGATCTCTATCATAAAGATGAATCTTCCAAATTTCTCCATATACTTTAACCTGAGCTCTCTGACTCAGACGTGCGAAACTTTTAGGTAATATAGTTTTTTTAAGAGTAACTGAACAAATTTGAAAGCGTGATATAAAATCAAAATCTTTTAAATCTGCTATCATTTGTTCTGAGGAGAGTTCTTTAAAAATTAGATTAGGCGGCATATCCGACATTTCATAATAATTAGCCAGCGCCAAATAAAGATCATCATCCGAAAAGGATTGAGCCTAGTAAATTTCAAGCTCAGTTCTGGCTTTATTTAATTCTTGGCGAAAATATTTTACTTCATCCTTCAATTTTATCGATATAATTATTTAACAAACTTACCATTTGTATAATTTAAAATTGTGCCTTTCTATTTTAATAACATCCTTTAGACGAAGGTAATATTTTATTGATCACTGAAATAAATTTAACATACTATGAAAGAGTAAAAGCATGAACATCAAAAAACTATTTATTGCAAATTATTCTTATTAAAGGAGTATATTATAACTTTACCGCTAGTCTTAGTTACAAAACAAATCCTAACTTTTTACTTAAATAAAGATGTTAAGCAGTTTCTAACCATTAACAAATTTTTCAATAAATGCTCTAATTAAATTGCTACGAGTTATTAATAAAGAAGAAGCATATTTCTTTGGTTATTCAATTATAATACCGGCAAATAGAGGTGATTTTTCAATTGTAGGTTCTTCAAATATGGGAAATGGCCATATTCCACCGCCACTCATACCACGATAATCTGGGGTGAACCAATACCTTTTTTTGTTGCAATTGTTTTACGGTTAAATCGCAATAAAATGTGTGTATTGTAATTGATACTCGCTCTCTTATATCCTACCTCTTTTGCATATCCAGTCATAAACATTGTCAGATGTGTTTCAATTAGATGTTTTTTATAATTCCTAATCTGATCATGTGCTCGACATCCTAATACAATAAATAGTGTTGAATTTATTTCCATGGGTGGTACAGAAATATGATTAAGGTCTAAAAATTTTTCCTGTAATGCTTATAGTTAAACTGATTAGAATTATCGATTTTCAATTCAGATGATATTCCCGAATTATTTCTTACATATCAACCAACTTAAATTTCATTTATTTTTTACATAAAAACACTTAATTCAAAAACTAAAGTCATCTCTGCTAAAATCTATCCACCATTATCAAAGAGCATTGCCCCAAGCCTGGAAATTGAATAGGTGTTTGCGGGTTTCAAACAATATCGGCTTCTAAAATATTATTTTATTTTTTAACTATCAACAAAAATCAATGAATTTAAATCGAGAGATGAAAGATTATTCCTTTAAATTATTATCCCTTTAACTTATCTTTGAATAACTATCATAGTTAATTTAGTTAGCATTTAATGAAAGATGAAAAACTAAATAATATTATCGATATTTTGGTAAATGAACTACTACCAAAAAAAATTATTTTATTCGGGTCGAGAGGAAAAGGCAAAGCATCATTCAACTCCGATTATGACATAGCAATTGAATCTTGTAATGTCAGCCTAAGAGAAAAGAGAATACTAAAGGATAAAATTAATGAAATAATCGGTCTTCATAAAATTGATCTGGTTTTTCTCAGGGAGGTTGATAAAGAATTTAAAAAGATAATCCATAATTCGGGGAAAATTGTTTATGAACGATGAACTAAAATATTCTTTTGGCAAACTTAAAAGTGCGGTAAAAAGATTAGATGAGGGAGTTAAGCAAGCTAAAAGCCAATTGGATCGTGACGGTGTAATTCAAAGATTCGAATTTACATTCGAACTTCTTTGGAAAACATTAAAATTATTCATGGATGATCAGGGAATCCTCACAAGGTCTCCCAAGGAAGTTTTTAAAGAAATATTTAAGTTTGGTTTGATAAGCGATGAAAATATTTTACTAGATATGCTCGAAGACCGGAATCAGACTTCTCATATTTATAGCGAAGATACTTCAAAGAAAATTTACAATAGAATAAAGAAAAATTACTTATCCGTGGTAAAGAAATTAGTAAAAGAATTAGCTCAAAAAATCGAGTAATTTCTTTAACCTTGAACCATCTAAAATATTTCCTGATAATTGTAAATATATTTTTTCATATGCATGGAATTTTGTGGTTTCTTTTAAAGTTATTGCTTTAACATTAATTTTCACTACGTCTCTTTTCGCCCAGCAAAGCAAGCTTTCAAAAGCGGTCAATTTTTTGTCAGGGTATATTTCATCCCGGCATTTTTCAGAATTAAAAAAAACGAATACTGATTTTGCGCTGGTCGATTCGATTTATCTTTCTGCACTTAAATATGAAAATTACAATTATTCGGAAACCTTATTCGCACTGATATTTACTACAGTACCGTATAATAAAGTGCCGATTGTTATTCCCCTGCTGAAAGATATTGTCGATTACCCATTGACTTCGGCTAACAATCCGGTTTTTGAATTAAAAAATAAAAACCTTCCGAAAAATCTGTTGTTTGATTCACCCCAAAATAATTTCGGAGACAAAGATAAGCTTGCACATTTCTTCGGCAGCGCTTTTCTTTCATATTCTACTTTGTTCTTGGATTTGAGCAGGCTAATTGGTTATTTTGTAGAAGTTTTTGAACAAGATTTTAAAGTTCAATCATCAATCGATAACCGCGATTTATATGCAGACATGCTTGGAGAATACTTCGGGAAAATATTACGGAAAGATAAAAGTATTTTACCGTCGCAAATTTTTGCGGTTGTTACTGCTAGATATTTAAGTTACCAATTCCCTTAGGAATAAATATGAAATCCATTTTAATTATTGACGACGAAAAAGAAATTTGTGAAAGCATAAAAATGATCCTCGAATATGAGGGCTATAACGTTGAATACTCAACAAGTGCTAATGAAGGTCTGAAAAAAGCAGCATCGAATACTTATTGGTGTCTGCTGTTGGATATTCAAATGCCCGAAATGAACGGCTTCGAGGTTCTTCAAAAAATAAAAGAAACTGTTCCTCTACTTTCCGTCATTATAATCTCGGCACATGGTAGTGTTGAGAATGCAATTAAAGCCACAAGGCTCGGCGCATTTGATTTTATCGAAAAACCGATTGATAGGGACAAGCTTTTAATCAGCACGCGCAATGCAGTTGAAAAAGCAAAGCTGATAGAAGAAAATGCCGAAATTAAAAAAAGTCTTACCGGTGACGAAAAAATATTGGGCAAGAGCAAATCCATCATGTCGATTTTGGAGATGATAGATAAGGTTGCTCCGCTTGACACTCGAGTTTTAATTACCGGAGAAAACGGTACTGGTAAAGAATTAGTCGCAAGAGCGATTCACAGAAAGAGTCAAAGAAAAGATAAACAATTCGTTGAAGTTAATTGTGCCGCAATCCCAAATGAATTAATCGAATCGGAACTATTCGGACATGAAAAAGGATCTTTTACCGGAGCTGTACAACAGAGAATCGGAAAGTTTGAACTTGCAAATAAAGGGACTTTATTTTTAGATGAAATCGGTGATATGAGTTTGCAGGCACAAGCTAAAGTTCTTCGTGCAATTGAAGAAGGAATCATTGAGAGAGTCGGTGGTGGGAAAAAAATTGACGTTGATGTCAGAGTAATTTCTGCAACCAACAAAGATCTTAAAGAGGAAATTGCCACCAACAATTTTAGAGAAGATTTATTTCACCGGTTAAATGTAATTCCTATTCATGTAAATCCCCTAAGAGAAAGAACTGAAGATATCCCGATTTTAATTGAACATTTCACATTTGACATAACTTCGAAGCATAAAAAACCACCGGTGAAATTTAAGGATGATGCAGTTAAATTTTTACAGGGAATGCCCTGGACAGGCAACGTTCGCGAATTAAGAAATATTATAGAGAGAATTATTATAATTATCGATAAAAAAGAAATTTCGAAACAGGATATTGAATTCTTAATTACTCCAAGTAAAGCATCTTTCGGTGATATTATCGACAGCAGCAATTCATTCCAGGAATTTAAAGAAAAAGCAGAAAGAGCTTTTATACTTAAACAGCTCAAATCAAATGATTGGAACATCACCAAGACTGCAGAAATCCTCGATATTCAGCGCAGCCATCTTTATAACAAAATGAAAAAATACGAAATAGAAAAGGAAGAATAACCATGAGCGAAACTCTTTTTTCCAAAATCATTAAACGAGAAATCCCGGCGGATATTGTTTACGAAACGGAAAGCATTCTTGCATTTATGGACATTCAACCGATGGCGCCGGTTCATATTCTCATAATTCCTAAAATTGAAATTCCCAAAGTAACGGATATAAAAGGCAGTGAACATTCACAATTACTCGGCGAGATGTTCGACGCAGCAAACAAATTGGCGAAGGATTTGGGAATAGATAAAGATGGTTTTAGACTTGTTTTTAACTGCGGGGATAATGGCGGACAAAATGTCTACCATCTGCATATGCATCTTTTAGGCGGAAGGCAGATGACCTGGCCTCCCGGGTGAGTTTACTTTTAGCTGTTTGTAACAAAAATTTTATCGAGCGCTTCGATCATCTTTTCCCTGAAAATCGGTTTCGCAATAAAATCATGGAAACCTGCAGCTATGAATTTTTCTTTATCGCCTGGTAAAACATAAGCGGTAACTGCTATGATCGGAATATTTTCATACTCCGGCATCCTATGAATGATTTTCAGTGCATCGAGCCCGTTATATTCTCCCTGAAGATTTATATCGATAACAATGAAATCAAAATGTTGCTGATCAAGAATAGGCAGCGTCTCCTCGAAGCTTACTGCAAATTTAACATCCCGCAGTTCTTTCATTTGAACTTTAAATAATATTTGCGAATCGATTTGGTCTTCGATATACAAACAGCTTAATTGTGAAAAATCCGGATGTATCCGGGCAGGTGTGAAAGGTTTTTCATATTTTTTCTCTTCAACAAAATCCGGTTTGGCAGTTTCTTTCTCTTCTGTGGATTCGAGAGGAGTAATTTCCTTTTCTTCTATTTGTTCTTTTTCAAACTTTTCTTCTGCCGGTTTTGATTCTTCAACTTTCTCCTCGGCAGCTTTTTCTTCATGATTTTTCTCTTCAAAATTTACCTGTTTATCAGGCTCTATTTTTTCTTCATTACTTTCTTCTTCGTGCTTTTTACTTTCAGCATTACCGTATTCAATTTTCCCTTCAATATAATCTTCGCTGCTATCTTCTTCAATACTGATATCTTCAAATTCTTCCACGTGATTTAATTCTTCTTCAACGCGTTCTTCAGGTTTTACTTCAAGGTCTTTCTCCTCAAAGACAAGCCCATTATCTGTTTTGTAAGGCTGCTCTTCTTTAACCGGTTCATAACTCTTTTCATTTTTTACATCCGTTTCGGATTTTATTTCTTCATCCGGTTGAACATGATTAAACCGTTCTTCAACAGGCGGTTCTTTTTCAAACTGTTTCTTTTCGGCTACTTCTTTAAATTCTTGTTTGAATTCAGGCATTTGGTCATGTACCGTCAGCGGTTTTGCAAATGATAAAGGGAAAATAAACCCGCAGTCTATCCCTGGTTTTAGAGATTCTATATTTTGGTACCTTCCGTTCAATAAATTAAGAAGTGCTTTTACGAGATGAGTTGTTAATCTCGATATACCAAAATGCTTTGCATTATAATTTTCATCGTATTTAAAATAAGACTCAAAGCTTGAACACAATTCATCGGAAGTGTTTGAGTAATTATCTTTAAATGAAACCATAAATCTATCTTGATCGTAAGGTATTGCGGAAAAATATATTTTCTTCTGTTTGGATAATTTTGCTGCAACTTTAAATAAAAGTGCAGATAATCTTAAAAACTTTTGCTTATCCGATTCAAACTTCAAAGATGAGGAAATTTTCCCGTAAGCAAATTCAATATCGCTTGTACCAACGGCATCTTTGGAATCAATCTGCAATTGGTCGATTATTTCGGTAATACTGATCTGCTGCGGTTTTATATCAACGGCATTTTCCTGAATTTGAGAATATTCAATTACCGAATTCATAATACTTAGGAGATTATTCCTATTTTGATTTATTATGTCGGATGCCTCTTTTTGTTCGGAGGTAGGATTTTCAATACTTTCGGTTAACTCCTGCACAAATCCCAGTATAACATTTATGGGTGTTAATATTTCATGAAATACATTTGAGAAAAAGGATAAATCGGTTAAGCTTCCCTTTCCATTGGAAACCGGGACAGGCTTTTCAACAATAACTTCTTTTACAACTTCCTTGATTAATTCTTTAGGAGGCTGTTCTTCTTTTTCAACATGTTTTACTTTTCCAAGGATTAAAAATGAATCTACTTCGCCGTTAAAATCCAACACAGGTGTAGCGGTAATTTCAGATTGAAGATATTCACCGTCGGATTTTTTCAACTCCATTTCCAATGAAACGGTTTCTTTAAAATAAGATTGAAAGATAGTCGTACTGATCGTGCTTCTTTCCTGATCTTTTACCAAGGCGGCAAACGAAGTTTTTTCAAGGTCATCTTTGCTGTACCCTAAAACCGAAATAACCGGGAAATTGATAAATGTAATAAATCCGCTTTCATCCGTTACAAATAATAAGTCATCGGTATTATCGAACGCAGCTTTAAATAGCTGATTCTTCTTATCGTTTTCCATTCGTGCGGTTACATCCCGGACGTTGATAAAGTCGGCATTTCTGTCGTTAAATTTTAAAGAAGCTTTATTCAACTCAACAAGGACGGTATCACCGTTTTTCTTTTTGTGCCTATACGGTCCTAAAAACTTTCCTTCTTGAGGTCCTGTTTTGGAATCAAGTAAAGTTTGGATATCATCGGGAGAATATAAATCTGTCAAATCCATTTGTAAGAATTCATTCCTTGTGTATCCATATAATTCGAGAGCTGCGTTATTAACTTCTAAAAATCTGAGATTTTCTTTATCATAGATAAAGATTGGTTCAGGGTTATTTTGAATTAAAACTTCAAACATTCTTCCTCTGCTACTAAATATTTTTTGTAAATCCTCACCGGTTCCGGCTTCATCAATTAAAAGTGAAATCCCGATAGAATTATTTTCAGTGTCAAAAATTCTCGTAATAGATAAATAACTTCCCTGTGGAAAATCAATTTTCGCATTAACCGTACCGGAAAGTTTTATCTTTTCACTTTCTTTAGGTGAATTTAAGAAATTCTTTACCTTATCAGCAAGATTGATCGGGAATAATGTATCAAAATTTATACCGTCAAAATCTTTGGATTCTTTTGAGAATAATTTACAAAATTCATCACTTGAATGTTTTATTTTCCCATTATTATCAATAAAAGCTACTGCTTTTGGCAATTTTTTAACAAATCTCAATTCCCCGCTAATACTCTCATCACACCCTAATTTACTTCCCAGTTGTGTAATTTTTTGCGACACGCCAATGATCCCTATCACTTTATTTTCAATATCGGTAATTGGGAACTGTACTGTCTGGTAATCATCGCCTGAAAAGAAGTCTTTGAATGGGACTCCGCCGATAGTAACAGAGCTTGATGTTTCCTTAACATAGTTCTCAATCGAATTAAAAAATTCAGTTATATAAGGGGCCATAAAAGTATTTTCCGGCTTACCTTCAATCTGAACATGATTGAGCCCTAAACCACCGGCAAGTTTTTCATTAATGAGGATGAAAACACCGTTAGTGTCTTTTATCCAGAAATATTCTTCCAGTTCGTCGACTTTGCGCCTTATCATTTCTTTCCCGACAAACGTAAACGGGTAAAAGGAAATAACTGCTTTAAATATTTCGTGTATCGTTTTGTTACAGATTAACTCTTCGAAGTTCTTCGAACCGATACTCAGATCGGTAACTCTTTCGATCTTTATTTGCTTTGGTTCGATAACAAAGTTTAAAAAGATAAACTGTTGTTCCTCATAATCGGCGGTATTTACAATTAAACTGGTATGAAACTTAGTTCCGTTATTGAGTTCAAAATCGATTTCTTTAATTAGAGAGACTTCTTCAGCTAAAAATAATTCATCGATAACGGCTTTTAATTTTTCCGAAGTGGCCGGCTCCACAATATCAAAGATATTTTGATTTTCATTTTTAAATGAAAATAAATTTGAAGCTTCCCCGTTATAAGAAATAATATTCCCTGATTTATCTAAAACTAAGAAAGGATTTTTTACATTCTCACACAGAACCTTCAAAAAATTATTTTTTATTTTATTTTCTGACGGCAAATTGTTTAAGTAAATAAAAATTTTCGAATTTTATTTGATGTTTAATATACATAAAAAAATAACGCACCCAAAATATAATCCGGTTCAGAATTATTACGGAACTTTTATATAAACTGTATTGGACCATGAAGTGTCAGTATCGGAAAATGCTTCAACCTTGTAGTAAAATTCCGTACCCGGATACACACCGATGCTGTCCGTAAATTGTGTAGAATTCCGAACTAAAATTACAAGAGGTGCAAAACTTGTTGAGGGATATCTTCTTTCAATTTCAAAATTATTTTCATTTGTTGAATTGTCTTGCCAGCTTAAAAATATTTTTCCGCTGTCGATATATACAGCAGTTAAGTTTGTTGGAGGCAATAAATTTCCTGTACTGCCGACGCCTTCAGAATTTTCAATTGTGCTAAACCCGGAAACTCCGAATTGATTAAAACCTCTTACCTTGTAAAAATAAATTGAATCGGGATTTATATTCTCATCGTTGAGACTCAAAATTCCTTCAGAAGTTGTTTTCCACAAAGCGAAATCCCCGTATAAGCCGGTTTTACGCCAAACTTCATATTTATCGACAACCGTCGAAGAGTCTTTCCAGGAAATATTATTTTCTCCCGATGCTAATTGAACAACAGTTAAATCGTAAGGTGCGGACGGTGGAATTTGAGGCTCACCGATTAAAATATTCGACATAACTTTGCTTTTGACGGAACTGTTGTTTAGATCATAATAAATCAAATAATAGCTGATCTTTTGATTTATCTGGCTTGAATCAATATTCAATTGTATAACTGGCTTGTTTCCGTTTTGTGCGGGGGGAAAATTTCTGACAAATTGGCCGTTGACATAAAGTTCAATAAATTTTATCCCGGAAGGATTTATTAAATTATAAATAATTTCCGTTTGCCCGTAACCAATCGTATCGTTAGAAACAGGCTTATAAACCTCGATTTTTTCATTTGAAGATGTTGCTGCCGCAGGGTTACTGGAAAGATTTACGCAGCCTAAATATGAAACGGATACAGCACATAATAAAAAATATTTTATAAGGGATGTTTTCATTTTTATTTAAGAAAAATTCCCTATTTCGATCTTTATATGTTTCGTTTCATTTGCCGGTAAACTGTTGATATATATAGAAACTTCCTTCCTTTGGGGATTAAAACTAAAATTGATTTCTTTAGCTCCCTCAGTAATTTTTATCTTTGAATTTTTATTCAGAGTTCCGAGAGCAAATGTCAATTCGATATCCTTACCGTTTAACGTGCTGTTATTCTTTAAAGTAACGTCATAAACATTTTTTTCTTTTTCATTTGCCTTTATGCCGGCAGTTAAATTAGTTTTTACTTCCCACCAATTGTACAAACCGTCAAAAGTAGTTACCCATGCATCGTTTTTTAGTTTGTTGATAAATGTGCCGACAGCATTTATTTCACCGGGTGAGCATCTGTAAACATTATGATAATTCAGAATATAAAAGCCGCCGGTCCCGGCAATTAAAGTATAATTTTGATAATATTTTTCTGCTAATTCATCAGAAGTTAAATTTTTTGTTTCTGATTTAAAATCGTAGTCATCCAAACCGGTATTTGGAATTATAAGCATGCTGTCGTTTTTTCGATCAAACCAAGGGAGATAATAGCTATGATTAATTGTACTATTAACAGTGGTAAATCCTGAATTAGCTAAAGCTTTTAAATTTTCAGCATTAAAAGATGGAGCGGGAATCCTGAAAGAATTTATTTTATTTCCCGTTATTTCTTCAATTCCGGATTCCAAATATTTCAAGTCATCTACTTTTGGAGATATATTTCTCCATTCATAATAATTGTCCTCGAAGAATGTAATATCACCGTAATTTTTAAGGTATGTCAAAGTATCAATATTCTTAATATTGAGCGGAATAAAAAATTGTGCTTTTACATTTTCATTATTTAAAACATTGATAAAATTTTGCAGACTCGTGCCCGTAAAATCCACATCATAACCGATAACAACTGCATTGCTTTTATTTTGCGGCCACGTATTCAGCCACAAAACTGGTTCATTGTTAAGCCAGTTTAATGAGTTGATAATCATCCTATTAAAATTTTGAATTTGATCTTTATTGCCGGCAGCGGAAAGAATATCGAAACCAAACCAAATAAATTTTCCGCCGCCTGCATTCCCATAAACGATTGAAGACGTTTCCCCAGTTGAATTTTTCGAATGATCTAAAATAGGTGAGAATATATTTTTACCAAAAGTAAATTGAACCGGATTATTTTTTATTTGAAATGAAATTTTACTTCCGGCGGGTATCCCGGCAGAAATTTGATTCGAAGATTTAATCAAACATGTATTTATAATTTGATTAGTGTCAATCTCCGAAATGCCATTTATGCTATACAATCCTTTCCAATCCTGCCAGCCCCTGTAAATACCTAATTCATTATTCACCCCGGACTGCCAGGTTAGCAAAACGGATCCGCCTTTTTTTACAAATTCTTTAACTGAATTTATTTCTTTATCGCTCAAATATTTTGCTGCCGGGATAATTAGAGTTTGAAAATCATCTTTTATGCCTGATTCAAGATCGCCGTCATTTATTACGCTGTAATTAATTTTATTATTCATTAAAAACAATTCCCAGGCAGTAAGGTGATTCATCACCCAGGTACCGGAAGAACCGGATTGCTTTTGCGAATACTTCGAATAAAGCAAAGCAATTGAATTCTCCTGTGCATTAACAGTGCAGAAAAGAATAAGCAGCAGGAAAAAGATTTGGCCGAATTTTTTTATAATTAATTTCAACTCACTAAAACCGGATATTTGTTAAAAACTTTGTATTGGACTAAGCGTTTACTTTATCGTAATCGATATAATATGTTCTTGATTCTCCGGGCTTCAAGTCATTCAGATATAGCAGCACTTTTTTGCTCTTGTACTCATGCTTAACTTTAGCTTTTTTGGTACCGATTATTTCGGTGCTGACGCCGACATTTTTTGCATTATCATTTAGATAAACTTCTATGGTTAAATTATTCAGAGTAAATTTACCCGGGTTTGAAACATTAACTGCAACTCTTGTTTCTCCTCTTCTATCGGCTCTAATTTCAAGACGGTCCCTTCTGCTGTACCATTTTTGAATATCGGAGAATGTTGTAATCCAGAAATTCTTTTTCTTTAAATCCTGAATTACCCTGTCCACAACGCCGATATTTTGGTTTGTACATTGATATTGAGTATGCATCTTAAAGATATACATCCCACCTTCAAATAGAGTTCTATCAACGTCTTCCTGATAAGTGTAAAATTGAAAATCGTTTGAAGTTAAATCAAAGTCACGTATCACTTCATAATCGTCTCTTGCGGCTTTAGTCATTATGCTTACTCTTTTTTCTCCTCTGACAACAGTTTTAGGAACCGACCGATCCGTTAACGAATCGGTCAGAACATAGGAGTAATTTGATTTAATCAAAGCTTGAATTGTATTTTGATCGAATAAGCTGTAGTACGGAAGAAATCCGTGGACAGTTGAATTTGTTATCGATTCTATAGTCGATTTTGCATTCTTTAATTTTTGCAATTGAACATCATAACTGTCGAGTTTGTTCGAAGTATCGTTAACAGAAGAAAGATATCCGATATCCGAAATCGCTGCAACTTCACCGTAATTGGTTAAAGACCGTACAAGATTTTTATTTTGAATTGCTATTTGAGGATCTACAAAAAATGTTGCCCGTAGAGTATCCTTCTTTAAAACAGGAATTAAGTTATCAATATTTTTAACTTCGCTGGAAAGTTCAGGAGCGATTACGGCGGCAGCACTGTAGTTTCCCGGCCAGCTTTTTATATAGGCAATCGGAACATAGCTGAGCCAATGCATACAGTTGTTGAATAACCTGTCAAAATAAATGTAATCTTCCTGAATCCCGATGATCGAATTTATCTCAAATCCCATCCAAACAAATCTTCCAGCACCATAGCGTCCGTAAACAATACCGGCAGATTTTTTAATCCCTAATCTAGTTAAGCCTCCTTCAAGACGGTAATTGTACCAAAAGCTTGCTTGAACAGCTCTCGGGTCGAGTACTTGTGCAGCTATGGGTCTATCCCAGGTCGCAATTTTTAACGGATAGCCCGGGGGAATATTTGCAGTTAAAGGTAAACCGCCTCTTAAAGTATGAATTTTTGTTGCATCACCGGATTTAACTTCTCCGGCAAACCTGCATCCGAAAACTTCTGATAAAAAATCCCAGCCGCGCCATTTACCTTCATCGGAGTACGTTGCTATTCCTCCTGAAGCAAATATGCTTCCACCTTCATTTATAAATTTTTTAATCTCGATAATTTCCCTATCGCTTAAGGATTTGGAGCCGGGAATAATTAGAAGATTATAGTTAAATACTTTACCAAGCTCTACATCCTGATCGCTGATAACGTCAAAGTCAAATTTCGATCCGCCAACAAATTTCTCCCATGTTTTAACGTTATCATTTACCCAAGAACTGCCTTTGGGCAGCATGTTTTCAGTATATCGCGAGTAAAGGATTGCAACTTTAGGTTTAGTACCGAAAGTTACTTTTTTAACAAGATTCACATCGGGCATAAGATAAGACGTGCTGAATCTTCCGTACACACCTCTTAAAACAAAAATGTAAGTCAGAATCGAACCGGCTAAAACAATTATACCGGTAAGCAAAATTAAAAATTGATTTGTTCCGACTCTTTTATTTTTATTTATCGCCACTTTGCTGCTCCGCTGTTTTTATCTTGAGCCGGTGAAACATATCCTTCGCTTGTGTATTTCATGAATCTGCCATTAGAGAAAGGTTTATTTTGAGTTGGTTTCACATTCTGCTGCTCTTCAGCCGACTTTGCCTGTTCTTCAGTTTGGCGAAATGATCTTGGCCTTGGGCTGAATTCTGGTTTATACTGGCGTCCGCTTATTTTCTCGCCGCGCCAATCAATACCGGGATGAAGCGGTTGTTTTCCGTACACAGGCTGCTCGGTAACGGGTTTACCGACCTGGACATCAGCAGGTGTTACAAGTTCTGCTCTTATTGTCGGCGGCTGTTGAACTACTGCTTCCGAACCTCTCTTCTCCCGTGCTTTGTACAAAATATAAGCTCCGATTGCAAGAAGAAATGTTGCTATCGTTGCTACAAGAATAATTGTCGATAAAATTGGGATTAGTTCCATATTGCCCTCTTATTAATATTTATTTTTTAAACTTTAGCTGTTCCAGTTCTTTCCAGTTTTCCCCATCTCATTCTTATTCCTAAAAATTCTTCTATCGTTGACATTGCTTTACAAATATCGACTAAAAGAATAAATATCATCCGGTAAATGATTGAATAGTACACCAGCCTGAATTCCTCTTTTTCTACGGCAACGCAATAAAGTGCCGTAATTATATCGAGAAGTGCAAGGCCTGCCCACCAGAAAAAAATCAAACCCGAAAATCCGAAAAAGATTGCTGCAAGGATAAAGAAAACATTGGCGGCAATATTCATAGCCGGCCATATAAGCGCTTCGTAAGACATAGACCAAAGAATAAATGTATCGCCGAAATTTATAGTCGGATTAAAGAGTAATTTTTTATGTTTTCTGATAGATTGAATAATGCCTCTTGTCCAACGGTATCTCTGCTTCAACAATTGCTGAAGTTTTGCAGGTGCTTCTGTAAAAGAAACGGCTTTCGGTTCGTAATAAACTTTCCATCCTTTTGATAATACTCTTAATGTAATATCGGCATCTTCGGCAAATGTATCGCTCGAATAAAAACCGGCATCTTCAATTGCTCTCTTTCTAAAAATTCCAATAGGGCCCGGAATAATGTTGACGAGATTTATATAACTCTGGGCGCTCCGTGCCATATTCAATCCTTCGACATATTCAAGCGCCTGAAGGTCTGTTAAAAATTTACCGCGGTTAAGTACTTTTACGTTTCCTGCAACGGCACCAATTTCAGGGTTGGCGAAATGTTTTATTGCAAACTTAAGCGAATCTTTCGATAACTGGGAATCTCCATCCATACAAAGAATAAAATCGGCTTTGGAATATCTAATCCCTGCATTTAACGATTTTGCTTTTCCACCGTTTGGTTTATTTATCAGGGATACCCTTACATCGCCGTGAAATCCTTTCTGATACCCAACTAATTGTTCCGCTTCCCGTTTTGTTTTATCGGTTGAGCCGTCGTTAACTATAATAATTTCGTAATTGGGATAATCTAAATCTAATAAGGATTTAATCGAATTTTTAATGACTTTCTCTTCATTGTACACGGGTACAATGATTGAAACGAAAGGACTAAACTCTGTATTATTTTTAAAAGTGTATTGATTCAAATAAAGATAGGCGAAATATAAAATTCCGAAATATCTTAACAGCAAAACAAAAAGGAATATCACAAGCGCTACGATTGTCGAGTATTCAACTAGTGAACTGACATTAAGCACAGTTTTGGGAAGAGTATAAATAATAATAAAAATCAGGATGGCTGAGATTAAACCGCTTATAAAAATTCGTTTTAAATATTTTTTCCCTTTGTCTTCCCTTAGTAGCTGGGGTTCGACATTATCAAGAATTAACTCGGATTTTTTTATTTTTTGTTTTGTTTCCATAAGAATAAAAGTTTAATGTTTCAGCAAAAAATTCAATTATGATGCCATGCTTTTTAGTTATTTTCAGCAAAATTTAACATGCAATTTAATCTCCATTTGTAACAGTACTGGATAAGAAAATTTTCTTGTATTAATCCTAAACAATATAAATTCGAGTTTTTAGCTTTAGCATTCTGAGAATTAATAGATTCTTGGAAACTCTTGCACAGCCGAAGAAAATCTATCAAAGGTGTAATTATCAAAAAGTCCAGTAAGCGCTTGCAAACACCGATATTGAATTGTAGCCAACTTTTTGTTTAACTGTACTGCTCGATGTTACCTGCCCCTGCAAAACAAAATTATTAAATATTGTATAGCTTAATTTTCCGTAGAACTCTCTAAGTACATAATTGTCAACCGGAATGAAACCGATTTTTCCGCCAAGCTTAACGGTAAAATCTTTATAATCATTTATAGTAAAATCGCCCCAGATACTATGGGATTCAAAATCGGATGGGGACCAATAAAGATTAGTACTGTTCTTAAAATTATAATAATAGAATTCATAACCGGCAGAGAAGCTTCGATCAAATTCTTTCCCGACTCTCGCAACGGCGTTGTTCCCTGCATTGTTATCCGAAACAGTGATGTAAGAAAATTTGCCGTAGAATAAAAGTGATGTGGATGATTTTATCGATCCGTCAAAAGAAAAATAATTTGCCTTCAGCCTTTGATCGACCAGAAAAGGAGAATAAAGAATTTGTGCCGCATCCATTGAACTGAAATTGAATGCGATGTTGTACATGTCGTCTTTATTAATTTTCAATGATGCTTCTGTAATATTTGCTTTCTCATTATTTGGGAAAAGAGTCTGTCCAAAACCTACGCTTGCGGAAACTAATTTACCGGGATTTATAAAAAGATCCCCTTTATACATAGTGATATTTTTGCTTGAACTATCGGAAGATAATCTTCCCCTGAAACCTGAAGCTCCAATAGCTAAAAGCTTAGTTATACCGAGCTGGAATCCTAAACCCTGCAAATTATATTTAAATTGAAGATTATCATTAAAATATGTAGCCTGTGGAATCAATTGAAAATATGTCGGAAATCCCATTCCGCCTCTGTATTCGGCTGGAAGCCATGACAATCTTTCTTTAATAATTTCAGAATTCGGAGATTCGGTTAATAAATCATTATATACTTTTTGTGCATTGGCATATTGTCCCAATTTCAGGTAAGAATCGCCCAGGTATAATCTAGTTTCAACATCTCCTGGATTTGCAACAGCTAATTTTTGAAATTCGTTAAATGCATTTATGGAATCCCCTGCCCAATAATAAACTTTAGCTAATTTTTTTTCAGTATCATAATTAGAGGAATCTTTAAGCATATTTTTATAGACTTTTATTGCACTACTGTAATCACCCGAACAAATATATGCATCGGCTAATTCATTTCTCACAGATTGATCGGCACCGGGATTGGAAAGGTATTCTTTAAAATATCCAATAGAGCCCCTGCAATTTTTCTCATTAACCATTTTCCTTGCTTTTTCAACGATGGCATATAGTTTTTCATCTTTTTCTCTTTGCTTTGCCAGGCTTAAATTATATTGAAGAGTCTTAACATCTTCGTTTGATGAATCGATTTTTGCAGCTTCATTTATATAATATTCGGCGTCTGAAATTTTATTTTTCTGAAGATACAAATTTGATATTGCTGTTAGCGCATTTAGGTCTCCCGGCTCATCTTTTAAATAATTGTGAAGTGCAATTTCTGCTTGATCGAGATCTTCATTCAACCAAACGGAAATTTGCCCTTTTAACAATTGATATTTTTTATTTGAAGGATTCTTAGCAATAAGAATATCTATATTATCTCTCGCACCACAAAGATCCTGATTCCAGACAAGCAGTTGAGAATATTTAAATCTTATATCCTGATCCGATGGATTGGCAGCTAAATAATTTTTATAAAGTTCACCGGCTTTATCATATTCTTTAAGTATTTCGTAATACTGTCCTAATTTTGAAACCGCCCAGTGGCTATTGGGATGTTTTTCCAGGCTCTTTTGTAATCCATCTATTTTATCTGCATAATAGGATTGCCTTGCCGAAAGAACATCTGCCTGCAGTTTTTGAAATTCATGCGAATCTGAATTTGTTTTTCCCAAAATTTGAAGCTGGTTATATGCTTCTTCAAATCTTTTATGTTTGGCAAGTGCTTCTATTAATTTATACCGTGTAGTTGTATCGGCAGGATTATTTTTAAGAATTCTATAAAATCGATCTATAGCATACATGGATCTTTTTTTAACAGGTAAACCGTAGTTATAAGCAGACGATGTGTCATTCACCGTATAAATGTAGCCCTTACCTTCGGCAAGATCCAGGCCGCTCATTGCTTCTTTAAAATACGGTTTAATAGCAAGTGCACTTTTAAATGCATCGATAGCAGTCTGCTTTTTTCCAAGCCAATAAGAAAAATATCCAAACCTCGACCACAGCCTCTGATCATCAGGATATTCTTCGGTATATTTTTTTAGTATCGGCCAGCCTTTTGCGATGTGGTTATTTTTTGCAAGTATTTCGGAATAACGAATTATCTCATCAGGAGATGCTTTTTCCCTTTTTAAATATTCATCATACCAAATCTCTGCTTCCGCCCAATCGCCTAAGTTCTTATAGCATTTTCCGATTTCCAGGTAATTTACCGGTTTGTTTGGATTGATAGCAATTTCACGCTTATATCCCTCAATTTCATTATACAGCAACTCATACCAGGCTTTAGTTGTTCTTGATAGATTTTCATTTATCTCTTTATTATTCGGTTCGAGTTTCCGGGCTGAACGGTAGTCATAAACCGCATACTCAAACTGCCCTCTTCGCTCATAGCATAAACCTCTTAAATTGTAGCCTTCAGCTTTCTGCGGATAAGCTGAAATGTATCTATCGAGCAACTGTATTGCTTCGCCAAATTTCTCAGATTTCATTTCTTTTAAGGCTTGATTTTCCAATTGCACCGGCGTTTCGGTTTGTGCCTTTACTAATATTGAAAAGAAAATAATTTGAGAGACGAGAATTAAAATGGTAATAAAATTTTTCATTTTATATTTATTAAAAAAAGTTTGTGATTAACTTTTTAATTGAGCTTTATCGATCATTAATTTCTTAAATAGATTTTCCGAATTTTCAATTGTGTCGTCGACTTTCACCATCATCACCGAAATAAGCTTTGAAACCCTCATTATGTATTCAGGATCGGTTTTCGGAAGATTACTTTTTACTTTTGCTAAAAGTGAGTTTAAAGTTTTTTGGTCGTCTTTTGTAATCAGCACAATAACTTTATTGCTTAAGACACAAAGCTTTTCCTTTCTGTCTACCGAAAGCCTTATAGAATTTTTCAGTTGGTTGATTGTGAGCAGCTCGCTTTTTTCAGCTTCGGGACTTAGACGAAATGAAATAAGCGTAAAGATTTGCCCGGAGCTTTTATACAATGCAATTTGGTTGTTAAGTATTAAGCTGAAATCGTTAATATTGTAATAGTAAGTATAAATAAATTTATCTTCGGGAACTTCGAGTGATGAAAGCGGCTTATAATCACCGATATTTTCTTCGTTTTGAAGCTCTTCAGCTTTTTGCCCAACTGCTTTTTCATATTTCCCGTTATATTCAGCAGCTATACCCTTGTATGGTTCAATAGTGTATTTCGATTTAAATTGACCTTCGGTATGACCGATATTGGGAGTGATAACGATTAACCCGGTTTGGCCTTTATCCTTGATAATTTCATCTTTTTGCAAATAAATTATTCCTGTCGAATAGGCGGCAAGAGCATCGACTATTTCCCTGGCTTCATCTACTGCGGGTTCGGCAATTAATAACAGGCTGGTTATTCCCCTGTCTTCTATTGCTTCGGTAGTTCGTAAATACACATCCTGAAGAAGCTCTATATCGTTGAATCCTATGAACGGCGTAAGTTCATCGAAAACCATTTTATCGGGTTTGTATTGATCTACAACCGTGATAATGTCTTTTAGATATTCCGCTAAGAATTCATCCTGGTTTTCAATTGTTTTAAGGTCGGTCGGAGGAGCGACTCTTACGACAATGATTTGATTTTTGTTCATGGATGCTTGAAGATCAAAATCTATTGAAGAGGCCTGGATCATTAAGTCTTTGGGCCTCATACTTGTGAAGTATAAACAAACTTCATTTTGTTTTATACATTCGGACGCATATTGCAGACCTAATAAAGTTTTACCGGATTTATGTGAACCTACTAATAAATAAGTTCCACCGGCATAAAGGCCTCCCCAGGCGGAATCTACCAGGGGCAAGCCTGAAGATTTTAATTGTATTTTCTGTTTCATCTCTAACTTATTTTTAATTTTTATAGAATTTCCAAAATTTATGCCGTTATAAAAAACATAGGAAATACTTCTAATACTCAAAAAAAAACTTATTGTTTTGAACTAATCGGAGACAAAGCAGAATGAGCTGTATTAGAATGTTACAATAAGAAATTCAATTAAAAACGAATTGTCTTATTTTGTTTAATTATTTCTATGATTAATTATAATTGAAATAAAGATATTAAAAATTTTTATTCAATACTTTTTTTAGACTATTGGGGGATGGAAGAATCCTTATAAAATGTTCTAATTTTGAATAAAAAAATGTTTTTGGTGAGTGCTCGATGCAGCATAATTCTATATTATTACGTTAGACTTTGATTAGTAATAATTTATATTTTTTATAAATTATTGCGTTTTAATAACCGGATACATTGAATAAATCTCAGAATCTGATTTCGATTTCGTGGTAAACCAGCATACAGGTTTTAAATACACACATTTTGAGCAGCTTCGTTTATTTTTCTTTAATCTTTTCGAACTCAATTTTTTCAACCTTCGGGAAATCAGTTCCTATAATTTTATCCCATGTTGGTGAGCTGACACCAAATCCTTTAGTTGCATCCAAATAATGATGTTTCATATGATGCTTTTTCAGTGAAAGCCAAAATTTATTGTGAATGTTAAAATGATGAACTGCATAATGCGTCAAATCATAAAACAAATAACCGATGATAAATCCAGCAAAAAAAGGAGCGACAAAAATATGACCAATTATTAATCTAAACAAAAAATAAAAGAGTATGGCCAGCGGAATGCTTACAGATGGAGGCATCACTAACCTTCTTGAATCGTTCGGGTAGTCGTGATGTACCCCGTGAAAAATAAAATGCAGTTTTTTCCCAAATTCGCTTTTGAATTCGAAATGAAAAATGAAACGGTGAAGAGTATATTCGGTTAGAGTCCACACAGCTATGCCGAGAAGAAAAAACGAACCAACATCTAATGCCGGCAGTTTATAAGTGTCGATCGATAAATACAATTCATATCCGACAATCGGAAGGTAAATATATAATGGAACAGTATAATGAACTCTTGAAAAAAATTCGAGAAAACTGTTATCGAACATCCTCACTGTTTGATCTTCGTTAGACACGAAATTTTTGCTCATATTGAGTACACCCTTGAAATTTCTTATTCGGGGCGAAATTTAATAATAAATTTTACAATAAAAAATTATTGAGAATTGTGAACTTGTTCTAAACGACAAATGAGGAAAATCAAGGTTTATTATTGGTTTTTTAAGCAAAAAAAGTAATAAAATTTCAATTAAATTTTATTAACCCCAATTCCCGGTAAATTACTTACCACAACTTCCCCATTTACAATTTTAGTTCCTTCAAAAATATCGTTGTTAATTAACAGTGCACCATCAAGGTCCAGCCAATCCGCAGGAGAAGATAATTGAGAAGCAGCGCTTATTCCGCAGCTTGTTTCCGTCATGCAGCCTAAAAGAATTTTTAAGCCAAGCTGTTTTGCGATAATCATCATTTTATACGCTTCTCTTAATCCGCCGGATTTCATCAATTTTATATTTATACCGGAATAATAATCTTTTACATTATTAATATCCTTATTTGTTTTAACGGCTTCATCTGCAATGATAGGAATTAAAATTCTTTCTTTTAGTTGTGCTGTTTCATCGAACCAATCTACCGGGAAAGGCTGTTCGATAAATAAAATATTTTTGTCCGTCAGCCAATCTGTAAATTCATATGCGTAGTTTGTATCTCTCCATCCCTGGTTGACATCAATACTTATTGGTACATTAGTTGTTTCACGGATTGCACTAATTATTTCTTTATCGTCTCCCCTGCCAAGCTTCACTTTAAGAATTTTAAACTCCGAAGCATTTTCAACTTTTCTTTTTATATTATTGATTGAATCAATCCCGATTGTAAATGATGTAAGTTTTGATTTTCCTTCTTTTAAATTAAACATCTCTCTGCAGGAAATATTTTTCATCTTCCCGGTTAAATCGTGAAGTGCAATATCAATTGAAGCTTTAGCAGCATTGTTATCTTCATCAATTGCATCAACATAATTTAGAATTTCATCAAGGTCGAAAGGATCTTTAAATTGATTTAAATTTATTTTCGATAAAAATTTAATAACACTTTCCTGAGTTTCTCCAAGATATGGCGGCAGAGAAGCTTCTCCATAACCGGTAATTCCATCATGTTCAATTTCAGTTAAAACAATTGGTGTTGTTGACCGGCTATTTGAAGATAATGTGAAAACTTCTTTTAGCTGGAGAGTATATGGATAATATTTTAATATCATCTTTACAAATTCCAATTTGAATAATTTTTACAGCGTTCAAAGATGATATCTTTGATTAAATAAATCAACATTTTAATAATTAAGAAAATTGCAGTAAAATTCTTAATTTTTTTTACAATAAAAAGATGTCATCTTTCTAAAATTTATTCTTTTTACTTTTTATACCATTGTAATTAAAAGGAAAATAAATTTATGTATCTATTCTGAATTTTTCTGATTAATTTTACATCACAATTTTTATGATTATACATAGAGGGGCTAAAATGAAAAAAGCTACTAAAGATTTACAAAACGGGAATTTTGTAGACGATACAAAATACTCGATGGACACTCATTTAATTTACGGCAAAAACGTTAGTAAAAAATGGGATTATTCTCATCACATTCTTCCGCCGATTTCATCTTCGGTTTTGTACAGATTGGATTCCGTTGAACGTGGAGCGGAAGGATTCCAGGAATTCGCACATTCACCTCTTACCGGCGAAGAACCGATGCCGATTTATATTTACGACCGGCTCGGCGAACCTAATAAAGATATGCTTGAAGAAAATCTTGCTTATGTGGAAAAAGGAGAAACAGCAGTTACTTTTGCTACAGGTATGGGAGCAATTTCAGGAATTGTAGGAATTCTTACAAAGTCAGGAGATGAAATAATCAGTAACCATACACTTTACGGATGTACTTATTCTCTGTTTACTAACTGGCTGCCAAGGTATAATATAAAGACTCATTTTGTCGATTTAACAAATCCAGGACGAATTGAAGATTACGTAAATGATAAAACTAAAATCGTTTTTTTTGAATCGCCTTCAAATCCGAACCTGGATATAATAGATATTGCCGAAGTAAGAAAAGTTGTTGATAAGCTGAATGCTAAAAGAGATGAAGCGCAAAAAATAAAAATACTTGTTGATAATACTTTTGCAACTCCGTATTGCCAGAGACCGATTGAACTTGGCGCAAACTTTACAATTCATTCTTTGACAAAAGGATTGTGCGGTTTCGGAACAGATATGGGTGGAGTAGTAATCGGCAAACTAAAATACAAAGATATGCTTCTTCTTTATAGAAAAGATTTCGGTGCAGTGCTGAACAATAAAAGCGCCTGGAACATTATGACTTTCGGACTGCCGACTCTTCCGGTAAGAATAAAAGAACAAATGAAAAGTGCACAAATAGTCGCCGAATATCTAAACTCACATCCGAAAGTTGAATTCGTAAATTATCCCGGCTTAAAAGACTATAAATATCATAAGCTTGCAAAAAAACAGAT
Source organism: uncultured Ignavibacteriaceae bacterium (assembly GCA_964556005.1). Lineage (GTDB taxonomy): Bacteria > Bacteroidota > Ignavibacteria > Ignavibacteriales > Ignavibacteriaceae > CAZKUR01. The sequence continues at coordinate 37,959 of CAZKUR010000034.1, forward strand.
GAAAGATTATAACGGCAATTTTGCTCCTGGCAGTTTAATTTATTTTGTATTAAAAGGTAAAAGTGCTGCTAAAAGTAAAGAAGTCGGAATAAAATTTATTAATTATGCAGCAAAACATGCTTACACAATGACGTTAGCAGTAAGTCTTGGCCATACGCGAACATTAATTGAACATCCTGCATCAATGACTCATTCGATGATTCCACCGGAACAATTGAATGAATTCGGTTTGGATCCCAGTGGAATCAGACTGTCAATCGGCCTGGAAAAACCTAACGATATTTTACATGACCTGGAGAGTTGTTTAAACAATATATAATAATTATTCCCATTATTCTTTAAATGATCATGGTCACTTTTTTCATATTTGAATTAAGTGGCCTTTTTCTTAACTATACTTATTGAAAATTTTTGAATCATTTCCTTAACAAAAAATATTTCAAATGAGAAAACTAACTTTAAGGGCGACTGTACTGTTTCTGTTCATTCTAAACGGATTTATTTTTGGACAGAGTAATTCAAATGGGGAAGATTCTGTTGAAGTAATAGTAATCGATTCTTACATAACTCCGGAAGTCCCGCACAAATTTATGCTGTCTTTTTTTACGAGTGAAGATTGTAAATCAAAAGTTTTGATAGACAATAAATATAATTATACTGTTTCGGATACTTTAACTGAAAGTCACAAAACCCAAATAGATGTTTCAAATCTTAAATTTACAGGTAAGTCAATTCCCTTTGTTATTATAGTTGAAGATTCAATGGGAAGAAAATCCAGAAGTGAAAAGTACGACGTCGAACTTCCGTTTGAACCTAAAACGACGGGCAGCGATGCGAATTTTCTTTTACTCTGTTTATTCGGCGGCGCAGTGTTTGCATTACCTTCGCCTGCTGTTGTAATTTCAGACGGAAATCAGTCATTTTCGTTAACAAAAGAAATTCCAATCATCTCTTTAAGAGGTTCGAGCTTTAACTACCCGATGGGATATTTTTCAGTTGAATACTCGCATGTCTTTAAACCATTTGATAAAAATTTTTTTAGAGTCGGGTATAAACACATTATTGAAATACCTGTTTTAAGATATGTCTCTCCGGGAATAAATTACACAACGAATTTTAAAGGTTTTAATGCCGTCACTCCCGAACTTTCAATCGGGTTGATTAAAATCCTTAATGCTTTCACGATTTATACAAGAGGAAGACTTGATATTTTACCCGGTACAAATAGTAAGACAATCAGCGAATTTTCAATCGGTTTATATTCAAGCTTTTTCTCGTTGTACTTTTAAAACCTTAATCTAAGAAAGGGTTATTGTATTGATTCTTTTTACAAAAAGCTTAATTCTACAAAAGATAGGAATAATAGAAACTAAAAATCTTGAGATCGAATTTGAGAAGTTTATCAATAAAAATATTTCTAATCCTTTCATTAGCTGCATCAGCATCTGCACAGACCGGTAACGTTAAAGGCAAAATAACAGATGAAAAATCCAATCCTCTTTTCTCCGTTAATGTAGTTATAGTCAATACTAACTTAGGTACCGCTTCAGACGAAAAGGGAAATTATGTAATTAAAGATGTTCCTGCCGGTGAATATATTATTCGATTTAGCGCCGTTGGTTATAAAACCGAAAATGAGAAAATTATAATTACAAGAAGAAAAACTTTGGAATTAAATCAGCAGCTAAAATCAATTCCGGTTGAGCTGCAGGATGTAAACGTTACCGGCAATAAAGGACAGCAGCAATCCGATACAAGAACAAGCTTAATTGACCTCAATCCAAAAAGCGCAAAAGTCTTACCAGGCGCTGGTGAAGATGTGCTGCGGACACTTCAAGCACTGCCCGGTGTGCTTGCGCCCAGCGACTTTTCTTCACAATTAATTATCCGCGGAAGCGGCCCGGATCAAAATTTAATAATTATGGATGATGTTGAAATTTTTAATCCCTACCGCTTATATGGAGTAATCAGCATGTTTAACCCTGATGCCGTTGCGGATGTGAATTTAATTACCGGAGGATTCCCGGCAAAATACGGCGACAGGCTCTCTGCAGTTTTGGATGTTACTTACCGCGAAGGAAATGATCAGCATTATTTATCCGGAAGTATGAATGCATCTATAATAGATGCAAACTTAGTTCTGGAAGGCAAAAATCCCTTCAGCCTAAAAGGAAGCTGGCTGTTCAATTCACGAAGAACTTATTACGATTTAATCATCGAACCGTTTGCAAAAAAAGCTGGCCTCGTCGATCAGAGTACTACCTTCCCAAATTTTTATGATTTCCAGGCGAAAGTTGTAATCGGACCTTACAATGGGAACAAATTTATTTTTAACGGAATAAACTCACATGACGGTGTTGACGTCGTTAGTGGTAAAGACAGAAGAACTGCCGACAGCGTAAGTTTATACAATACAACCTTAAATGAAGTTGCGAGTATTGCGTGGCATTATGCTCCTTCATCAATATTTTTAAATAAGGTTATTTTATCCTACTACACCAACAGCGGACTTACAGATTTTAATTCGCAAGTTCTCGATCCGTCATTAGATAGAAATGATTTTAAACATTCTCTGCCCGATACTCTTTCGAATTATTTACTTGGAGTTAGTTTCAACAGTGATTTCGGGTTAAGAAAATATGCATTCGACGATAAGATGACGTACCTCTGGAATGACAACGAATTCGAAGCAGGCTTTGGCGCCGATGCAATGAGAACTCAATTGACATTTCTTTTTAACATCGATCCTCAATTACGCGCTGTAATAAATTCAAATCCTCATTTCCGTGCAGTATTCGATAACTTAAAAGATTTGAGATATTATAACCGTTACAGGGCATATATTCAAAATAATTTTTCTATAGGAGATAAGATCCATTTTCAGACCGGCTTAAGATATGATTATTATAATATACTTCATAAAGGTTATATTGCTCCGAGAGTTTCACTTTCTTACGCGATTGATAAATTAACTACGCTTCGTGCGAACTGGGGAATTTATTTTGAATCTCCCGGATATGAAAAATTAAGAGATACCGGCATTCTTTATAACTTAAGCGATCAGTATACCAGGGATTTAAAAGCCGAAGAAGCAATTCACTACATTGTCGGTATCGATCGATGGTTGAACAATGAATGGAATTTAAAAGTAAATCTTTACTTAAAAGATTTCTCCGATCTATATACTCAGAAGCAAGTTCAGGGAACAGAATACTATACCGAACCGGTGCCTGGTAAAGATCCGCATTATTTATCGGGATGGACTCGTCCCGTTTCTCTGCAAACTGATTCTCTAACTTTAATTCCCGTCAACGGTTCTAGCGGTCAAGCTTATGGAATCGAATTCTTTTTAGCAAAGAAAAATATAATGAATAACAACAGGCTGTCCGGCTGGATTTCATATTCACTTGCTTACGCAAATAGAGATGAGTACGGAAGAGAAATTCCTTTCAGGTATGATCAAAGAAATACAGTTAATATCGTGCTTAATTATGAAATTAGTACATGGCTTACACTTGGTATGAGATGGCAATACGGTTCAGGATTTCCCCGTACAAGTCCTGTAGGTGTAAAACCGAGAATAGAGGTCATTGATACAAATAATGACGGAATTCCTGATACACCCATTATTGCAACACGGAAAGAATCCTCGAACCCAAACGCACCGGAAAAGGTTATTTACGATATCAATTATGGAAACAACTTGAGAAATACCAGGCTCCCTGCTTATCACAGGCTGGACATACGATTAAGCGCGCTGGCAAATTACTGGAATTTAGATTGGACGTTTTATCTCGATATAATCAATGTTTATAATCACTCGAATGTAATCGGATATGATTATTTTGTAAATCCGGACTTAACAATCGGCAGTAAAGCGCAAACGATGTT
>CAZKUR010000035.1:0-40647 GCA_964556005.1 uncultured Ignavibacteriaceae bacterium
CTCATCCCGGTATACATAGCAGTAAAATAAAGAGGCTTAAGATATTCTCTTTCAATATTATTCATGATATTCTGAAATTCAGCAAGGTTAACGAATGCCGGAAAAGCTTTTGATGCTTTGGGCGGTTTGATTTTATCGAATGGATTGTCTTTGATATACTCCCAGGTAATTGCCTTGTTGAATGCAGCTTTTAGGGTGCGGTAGTATAGGGAGGCGGTGTGCTTAGAATTTGCGGCAATAGTTGAAATAAATTGATCGATATTTCTTACTGTAATATTTTCAAGGGGAAGATCCGACAAATGGTTCTGAAAAACATTGAGTACATATTTGACAATTTTGTTCAGATAATTTTTAGAGTAGTTATTGGCAATATAATTCTCGTACTCGGTTATGAAATCGCTTAGTCTGATGGATAGTTTTTGATTAACTTTTTTTACCGGCTTTATATGCGAACCGGGATTAAAAGAGTTTAGAAAATTTTCTGCTTCTTGTTTGTTGGCTGTGCCGGTTGAAACTGAGGTTCTTTTACCATCCCTTAAATAAATTAACTGGTAAAATTTTGACTTTTTGTTAAGTACCAAATACATACTGATCGTCCTTTCATCTCTGTATGGAGTATGTATGGACTTTCTGAAATCATGGGAATTTGGTTCATATTCGCAGAATCCGCTTGACTCACACGCAGGAGGTCGGTGGTTCAAATCCACCAGCACCCACAAAACTAAAACCCTGTAAGAAAAGCACTTACAGGGTTTTTAATGTAAATTAGTAATCTACCTTCTTCGAAGGTGTTGATATACATTTGGCAATGCCTGAAAATTACTAATTTTAAGATATGAGTGAATTTAAGAAACTCAGCCATGTAATACATTGATGCAATTATCACATATTATGAACACCTAAATATTATTACAAAATAAATGAGGGAATGTTAAAGGAATAATTGCAAGTAGTTATAGCGATTCTGATAGAACGGTTGGGATGTGAAAAAAAAGAGTTAAACATCCAAGAATAAACATTATTATACCCGATTTGTGTTCCTTCGATAATTCACCAGCTTACAAAGTCATCTGTAAATATATCCGGCATCAGAACTCCCGGAACGGTCAATTGTTCATTTCCCCAAAATGTTGCTTTTAATCCATTCTCTCATTCCTTCTGCATTAAGTCCAACTTTTTTAGTTGGAATAGTAATATATTGTAATTAAATTGACATAAGTAAAATTTTGAACTTAAATTTATATTTAAGGTTAAATAAACAATTAAAGAAAAAATAAAAAAGCTGAACAATTTCGTTGGTAAGCATTTCATTTTTACTGCCTTCAAACATAGATTTTTGATTAATTGTGTTCTCCTTTTTAATGTATTTCTTCAAATTCAAATATAATCACTTTCCGTCTACTTCATTAGAATAATCCAATTTAGTATTCCGGAATAGTCGAAATTTATCAAAAGGAAAAATGTATGAACATTCATATAGGAAATCTTTCCTCGGAAGTTAACGAGGAAGATTTAAAAAAAATATTTTCCATGTACGGAAATGTCATCGGTGTAAAAATTATAAGAGATAGATACACCGGAATATCAAAGGGATTCGGCTTTATAGAATTATCCGGTCTGACGGAAGCGAAGACAGCTATTAGTAAGCTTAATGCCAAAGAGCTAAAGGGTAAGAGTATCGTAGTAAACGAAGCTCGTTCAAAAAATAGCAATGGTCCAGGCGGCAGGAATCAAAGAAACTTTAAGAGTTATAGCAACGAATATTCCGGAAGATGGTAATGACAGATACAAACCCCGGCAATAAAATCGGGTACTGCTTTTAATAATTTATAAAGTCATGATAAAAACTAACACGCATAATTTTCATATACCCGTGATGGGCCTCGCTTTTACAATTGATACACCTTTAAAGGTTGCTCAATATGGAATAAATTCTGTAATCTCAATTGTTGATGATGATCTAATTGAAAAGATGAGGATGATTCATTCTGCTAATAATAATATCATGTTTGTTCCGGTTTCGACAAAGGAACCTGATTATCGCGCAAAACGAATTACACTATATCTTAATCTTATAGATGAGCTGGTAAATAAAAGCTTTATCACTTTAAAAGATAAAATACTACACAAAGATAAGGAACTTGAAAAATATTATAGTCTCCTACCTAATAATTCTGAATTGAGACAGCCATTAAAAAATTACAAACGGAACTTATTAAGCAGAAATGAAATTAAAATTCTGCTGGATAGATTTTTGCATCCGGGAAATATTGATGTAAACATAATGACAAAAGTGGATAAAGTTAATTATGATAAATCCGGGCAGCTTCCTGTTGAGTTTAATGATGCACATGCATCTTTGCGCGGATTTGCACAAAGTAAGCTTAATTCATCCGTTGTATTATCGGCAGGAATGAACGCGAAACTTTATAGTTATTTGGAAAGTTTTCCTGACTTTTTCCCGGATTATAAAAATAAGTTTAAGAAAAAAATTATTTTAAAAGTAAGTGATTTCCGTTCTGCGATTATCCAGGGAAAATACCTTGCAAAAAAAGGCTTATGGGTTTCGGAGTATAGGATTGAGTCCGGGCTTAACTGCGGCGGACATGCATTTGCAACTAATGGTTATTTAATGGGACCAATACTTGAAGAATTTAAAAACAACCGCAGTTATTTAATTAATACACTTTATGAGTTATTTAAAGATGCTTTAAATAAGAAGAATATTCTATTCAGTAAAGAACCGCCGGAATTAAAGATAACCGCCCAAGGTGGAGTGGGTACATTTGAAGAAAATAATTTCTTGCTGGATTATTACCGGGTTGACTCTGTCGGCTGGGGAACTCCGTTCCTCCTAGTACCTGAAGTAACAAATGTTGATGATAGCACATTAGCTCTTCTCAGCAGCGCTAAAGAAAAGGATCTTTATTTAAGCAACACATCGCCTCTGGGTGTTCCTTTTAACAGTTTGCTCGGAAATACTAAAGACCTTGAGAAAGAAGGGAATGCCGCAAAAGGGAAACCGGGAAGTTCATGCCCTAAAAAGTTTTTAATTTCTAATACCGAATTTGGTGAAAAAGCTATTTGTACTGCTTCCGCTAAATTCCAATCCCAAAAAATTGAAGAATTAAATGCTTCTTTCTTAAGTAAAGCCGAAAAGGGAAAAGAATATAAAAAAATAATTGAAAAAACTTGTTTATGCTTAGGCCTTGCACTTCCAGCTTTACAAGTAAATAAAATAAGTTCAAAATTTGACGGTGCCGGAACTGCAGTTTGTCCGGGTCCGAATATGGCTTATTTTTCATCAATTGTTTCATTAAGCGAAATGGTAAATCATATTTACGGAAGGATTAACCTTATAGTCAGGAATGACCGTCCGAATATGTTTATGAAAGAGCTTAAAGTTTACCTCAATTATCTTGAAGAAAAAATTTCATCTATCGATCTGCCTGCGTCAAAAAATCAAATTAAATATTTTAACACTTTCGTAGAAAATATTTCGGAAGGTATTGAATATTATAAACAGTTATTTTCAGCTACCAGGGGTAAGTTTTTTGATATTAAAAAGAAAACGGATTTTGAGATAACCGCTCTTGAAAAAAAGTTTCGTGATTTAATAACCGATATGGTTAATAAAAATATAGCAGCTGATAACTTCAGTTTTACAGCAAAGGTTTCTGCAATATAAATATTCTGTGAATGTACTAATTAGCAATTTCATATTAACTGAAATACTTTGCGGAATATCTGTTTTCCCAGGTTTGAAATTAAAATAAAAAATATTCTATAATTCCGCTTCCAATGTTGGCCTTACAAAGTTTTCCGGATTATTCTAAAAACCGATTGAATAACTTAGTTTCAAGGCGATATCTTTAAACCATACATTTATTTTATTAACTCACCTTACACAATCTACAACTTTTGGAATGTTGGAATTATGGAAAATATGAGACAATTCCATTATTCCATTTTTCCAATATTCCAAGGGATGCGTAACATAAGTTATTAATATTTGTTGCTTTGTGCAGTTGATGGGTTGGATTAAAAAGGGGAGTTGCCTCCCCATTTTTTATTTCAATATGATCATCTTCTTTGTTTGTATTAAATCGCCGGCTTGCAGTCTATATTATAGATACTGTTAGGTAAGTTGCTTGCGTTAGTTTTAACTTTGTATGTGCCAGGACTTATAGTTTCATTATTTATTAAAGTATAAATTTCTTTTTCAAGCATATCATATATCTTCAAGAACAATATAATATCCTTAATTATCAACATGCCACTGCCGGCAGGTTGACGAATTTTTTTTATATGCGAATCTCTATTAACATATTTTAAGCTGCAGAAATAATTTTGCTCAGGTTATTCGACAGGAATTTGTGATTTATTTTCATTTAACCATTGTTCAAAGTTTTTTAGCTGGGGATTTAATGATTTAGATCTTGCCAGATCGCGTACTTCGAGATGGTCTTTCTGAAAATCTCTGTGAAATTGAAACATGTTGCCGAGATCATCTGCGCCAGGAAATCCAAAGCTTCGGTAAACATCGGGTGAAACCGAATTATAACGAATTTCTTTACCCAATGCCTTTGAAAACTTTTCCGCCATTTCGCTTCCTGTTAGATGGTCACCGGCAATACCAACGGTTTTTCCTAAATATTTATCGCCGCTTTTAAAAATACCATATGCACATTTACCTATATCGTCAGAAGATATGCCTGCAAGTTTTTTATCATCTAATGGCAATGTGATTGCAAGTTTACCATCGGGACCCTTCTTTGGTCCCATACCAAAGTAAATAAAATTATCCCAATAAAAGGAAGCTATCATAAATGTTGTAGGGACACCATATTCTTTAAAAAATTTATTTGATTCACCTTTTGCATCAAAATGAGGAACTTTATAATTCCCCATTAGTGTAGGCATGCTATCGTTATTTAGCGGAATCCAGTTTCGCGTATCTTCAAGAGTCGACCAGATTACATACGAAACACCCGCTTCTTTTGCTGCCTCAGCTAAATTTTTTGCCTGAGCTTTTTCTTTTTCCGGGGATAAATACTCCCAGTATGAAGTTACACAGAATGCACCATATGCACCTTTAAAAGCTTTCTTTAGGCTTTCAACATCATCCAGATCAGCCTGTACGACTTCAACTCCTTTTTTTGAATGATCTTTTGCTTTATCCGCATTAACTTTACGTGTAATTGCACGAGGGATAAAACCGCCATCACGATCATTTAATATAGCACGAACTAACCCACCACCTTGAGTACCGGTAGCTCCTATAACAGCAATAATTTTTTTATCGGGCATTATAAAAACCCTTTCTTATATTTATTAATCTATAACTTATTTGAATTTGAGTTAATTATATGAAAGATTTAAATTGAGCCGGAATAATAAATAAAATATATTGATATTATAATGAATTAAAATTGATATCTAACAAATGAACCGGACTTCACATGCCCAAATTTGTATATCAAACTACCGGCCTAAATGAAGATGGCTTAGCGCAACTTTTTGAAGAACGGCGGCGGACTTGACTTAAACTGAGTAAACCATATATCGAAAAACTTAGAACTCCGCACTTTAAGCGTACTTAGATGTTAAGAAGGGGATAGAACGTTAATAATTAATTGAAACTGAAGGTCATCTTTTTAATATAAGACAGCAATCCGGCCATTTAAATGTTTAATGGCCTAACTTCACATTTTCAAAAAAAAATTTTAGTTGCCCAATAATGCTTCGGCAGACAGGCCATACTTGCGCTTTTATATATAATCTGCATCTTTAAAAGTGGAGACAAAAATTAACTAATTATTATAGAATTATATACCTCTTCCGGTGTTTTATATTTTAAGAAAGAATGTAATCTCTTTTATTTGCACAAATTTAACAACCTTTTTGTGTCCACGTTACGGGGGGCAGTTTACCGGTAGTGAGTTAATTAGAAAAATATCAGTACATTAACATTAAGAAAGCAATCTTAAAAAGTTTTTAATAATTAAGGTAATAAAAATGGAAAAATTAGTAATTACATTTGTCGGTAATATTACTCGTATTTTTGAAGTAGATACAAATCAATTGGAAAGAAGCATGGTAAGTTTTATTAAGGCTACTTTAGATGGTGATAATTATTTTATTAACAAGGACCAAATTTTGTACTTTGTGAAATATAATGCTAAAAAACATTCGATAAGGGATTACCAGAGCTAATTTAGCACACTATCAAAGAATTGTTTTGATGAAATTTGATGATAGGGGATATTAGATTTTTAACTTAGTTCGTTACTTCTACTGTGAAAGTGATTGGGTTTTGCAAAGACGGCTGAATCAACCAAAACAGAGTTTCGACAGTAGGGGTGAATTTTACAATAGTTAAAGGTGTGCTGCATCCACAATGGTTATTTACATTTAAGTATATTTCTACTTTTCTATAGCGCCCACACTAATCCATCCAACCGCGAACCCATAGATATTAAAGCGTCCGGTTTTGCACCCACATTCGTTTTTTTCTAATATAATAATCATGGAAGATTTAACTGAAAACATATAAATTAGAATAAATTCGAGACTTTTTATTTTTCTACGGTATTTTTTTTAAATAAAATCTTAAAAAACTCATTGAATTTTCATTTTTCTCCGGTAAATTTATCGATTATTTCCCGACCACTATAGATGAACATAAAAATCATTCTGTTTATTCCTTTGATTATTATTCAAGGAACAGTTGCTGCTGCAGGTAAATTATCCGGCAACAGTTCCCGTTTAATTTTAAAAATTTCAAACCAACCTCTTCATTCATTTAAGCTTAAAATAAAGAATTATAAAATTATCAATAATAATACTGCCATCCCTTTATTATTTGCTTTTCAAAACATTGAACCGGATGTAAAGCAGTTTATCGATTATGCTGATTCGGCATCGGTTTCTCAAAATCTAAAAAGAGAATATGTGCCCGAATGGTATTCTATGTTTACAAATCTGCCCGGAGATATGGTCCGGTATTATCACCGGGAATTTATAACCGAAAGAATACCGGCCTACATTTCAATTGCCGCATTAACTGCCGTTCTTATTGCCACTGATGAACATACATTTAGGCAGTCGGATCAAATTTATCACACTTCAGGGTTTGTAAAATCAGTAAGCGATGTTTTTGTTGAAATAGGAGACGGCAGATCGCAATTCGGTATGGCTGCCATCTTTGCGTCATGGGGCTTTATCGCAAAAGACAGCAGGGCACTTAGAACTGCAAGCCAGATTACAGAAGCAGTCCTGGCAAGCGGTGCGGTTGTGCAGGTGCTTAAACATTTAACCGGCAGGGAAAGCCCTATTTCTGAAACAGAACCAGGCGGTAAATGGAAATTTTTCCCCAATCAAATTAAATATCATAAGCATGTATCGGCATACGATGCATTTCCTTCAGGACATTTGACTACGGCTTTAGCTGCTTTTGTAGTTATTGCCGAAAACTATCCCGAACAGAAATGGATATACCCGGTTGCTTACACTGTGTGTTCTCTACTTGGAATTGGAATGGTAAATCAAGGAATCCACTGGTACAGTGATTATCCGCTGGCAATTGCAATCGGTTATGGATTTGGGAAATTAATAGCTCATCCTTTAGGAAATGAGGCAAGGATTGGAAATAGTAATAAAATTGAAATGTCACTTAGTCCTTATATCAATTATTATTCTCAAGGCATTCAATTATCATTAAAGTTTTAGCTTTCATTTTTTTAATATTAATAAATTGCATTATGAAACTGATATTAATATTACTCTTTACAATTCAGGGGATTTTAAACGCACAAATAAACTTAAGAAAGCAGCTTCACTCACTGCCCGAAGAGAATAAGTACATCTCTAATTTTAATACTGATACAAAAATAACATGGTACCAGATGTTTTCAAATATTCCTAAAGATGAATATGGTTTTTTTGCAGCGAACTTAAGGCAAGAAAAAATTCCATTATATCTCAGTATCGGTGTATTGACCGGTGCATTAGTGAGTTTTGACCATAGTAGCTGGGAATATACGCATAATGTTGCAGCCAAGTCACCATTTTTAAAAAGCTTTTCTAATTATTCCGTAATGTTAGGCAACGGCGGAGCTCATTTCATTATCTCAGGTCTTTTTGCAACTTACGGATTTATAAGCCATGACAAAACTGCCTTAAGAACTGCAAGCAATATTGCTGAAGCGGTTTTATCAACCGGCCTTCTCGTTCAAGTTTTGAAAAGGATAACCGGTCGAGAGAGTCCGGCAGCGGCTACGTATAAAAGCGGAATATGGGATCTCTTCCCTGAAGTCAGCGAATACCAGGGCAACCAGGCAAAATATTATTCTTTTCCATCAGGACATTTAGCCTCTGCAACAGCAACACTAACTGTTATTATGAATAACTATCCCTCTATTAAATGGATTAAACCCGTCGGTTACTCTCTGCTCGGGCTGCTTAGCTTAACGCTTGTCAGCAGAGGAATGCACTGGTACAGCGATCTACCGTTAGCTTATATCATAGGAAGTTCTATGGGCAATATTATTTCCCCTGTTCAAAATTTAGACGAAACAAATAATAAAAAAAGAAAAGGCGGCCAACTCACTCTTTTCCCAAGCCTGGGAAATCATACTGACTATTTGAATATTAGCTATTCTTTCTAAAAATAGTTGTTAAGTTGGAAATATTTTCTATTAATTTATTTAAAAAATTCAGGTCACATCAACTTAATTATTTTTAAATATCCCTTCTATATAACATTAATTAAAATTTTTTCTTCATAAATTTAGATTTATATAAAAACCCTTTTCCGATAGGAAGATATTAAATAACAAAATTTAGTAACCTTTATGAAGAAGTTCGATTCAATATCTATAATAATTTTTTTGCTCGTTGCCGTTTCGGGAATTATGTTTTTTATAATGGCATTTAAGGGATGTGCGCGATAATCTAAATTAACAAACAATTCTTAAATAAAATTGGCCAGCATGAGCCCAGTTTATTTCAATAAGGATCAAAACAATTTTACGCGGAAATTTATGGCCGATATGGCATATCTGGTTTCCCATAAAAAGATTCGGTTGCCAAAATATTACTTCGAAGATGATCTATACTTTTTATACTACCCGGATCAGCTCAATAAAAAAAGTATAGAAAAATATTTTTTAACTAAAAACAAGGTAGTGTCGGAGGATGAAAATTTTTACTTTTTCGATTTTCCATTCACGGAAGCTCAGATTTTTTTTGCAGCCAATTGATCATCTCCAGTTTTGAAAATAAATATATAGGCCGGGAACAATTTTCCTTCTTGATATAGCATCAAAAATTTTAGAACAATTAATTAACAAATAATAAGGGAACAATATGAAGTATATATTTATTCTACTATTTTTAACTTTTATATCCGTAAATTCAGTTGCTCAAACCGATACAACGCTTCATCCGGGATGGAACCCAAGTGGTGTTGCTGGCTTAAATTTAAGCCAGATTTCCTTCACCAACTGGTCGCAGGGAGGAGAAAATTCAATTGCATGGACTTTCTTTTCAAATTTCGGATTCCATTATTTAGCCAAACCCTGGCAGCTTAAAAATGATTTGAAGCTTGCATACGGCAGAACTAAATTAGGAAATGCTGATTACCGGACAAACGATAATGAGCTGTACCTTGTTAGTGTTCTGTCTTATTCAATCGGCTGGGTAGTCGATCCTTATTTTAGTAATTCAGTACGAACGTCAGTTGCGCCTGGATTGGATTACTCAACGACTCCCGCTGTCCAAATTGCAGCTTTTTTTGATCCTGGTTATGTAATTCAAAGTTTAGGTTTCATATACAACAAAGATAAAAATTTCAATACCAGGCTCGGTTTAGCTCTGCAGGAAATTTTCACCAACAAATATCCTCAGTATTCCGATGATCCTGCTACACAGAAGATCGAAAAGTTCAAACTTGAAACCGGTTTGGAATCGGTAACCGGGGCGAATTATGCACTTCAGAATAATCTTCTGCTCTCAAGTCAGTTGACATTATTCACAAGGTTTAAAGCCCTTGATGTTTGGGATGTCCGCTGGGATAATACAATAACAGTTGTGGTGAATAAATACATTAATGTAAATTTGAACGCTCTTCTTATATATCAAAAAAGTCAGTCTCCAAAGACACAATTTAAAGAGGCTCTTCAAGTTGGCTTATCATATACATTATTTTAATCAATAGGAGGTGTCTTATGTCTTTTATTAAAGAATTCAAAACATTTGCTATTAAAGGCAATGTTATTGATATGGCAGTTGGCATTATTATTGGCGTTGCCTTCGGCGGAATAGTTGCTTCGTTGGTTAAAGATATTATAATGCCGCCGATTGGAATACTTATAGGCGGAATCGACTTTTCAAGTTTTTCGATACCGCTTAAGGCAGCTACCGATACTTCAAAGGCAGTAACTATAAATTACGGTGTGTTTATAAATGCGGTCATCAATTTTTTGATAGTTGCTTTGGCAATTTTCTTTGTTATCAAAGCCATAAATTCTTTTAAGAAAAAAGAAGAAGAAAAACCTGCTCCTCCCCCTGCACCAACAAAGCAGGAAATTTTATTGACGGAGATTAGAGATCTCTTACGGACAAAATAAAAAGTATTTATAACAAAACGAGGAAAAAAATGAAAAAAATTTCAATACAAATTTTTACAATAATTAGTTTGATAGTTTTGATAAATTTTACAGCTATCCCTCAAGTAAAAGATTATTCATGGAAATCGGGTTGGCAGGTATCGGGTTTACTTCCTGCAACTGAATTTAATACAAATCCGATTAAAACTTCGTTAATGGGAAGAGTATTTCTTAGAACCGAATTAAATTCAACATTTCAGGTTGAATTTGGAATGGGATATGGCCGCCTTGGAGGTATGGACTTTTATTCCCAGTTTTGGCAGTCTGAGCTTGCTCCTATTGATGCAAGAATATTATTATGCCCTCTCAACTCAGATTCTTGGAATCCGTATTTATATATTGGCGCGGGAGGAATATGGTATAAAATGCGTGAATATCCATCAGCAATTTCACCTTATTCTGTTGATCCTACAGGATGGGCCGGAGTTTTCCCAGCTGGAGTAGGGTTTGAAATAGCATTAACGGATGGGTATAATCTTGATTTCAATGGCGGAGTAAACATGACAACGACAGACAATCTAAATTACTACAGAGATGGAAAAGCTTTTGATGCATTTTACAGCGCCGGTATCGCTCTGGAATTTGTAAGCGGCGGTGGAAATACCGATAAAGATCATGACGGTTTAACTAAAAAAGAAGAAAAACAATTTGGAACTGATCCCAATAATCCGGATACGGATGGTGACGGCTTGAATGACGGCGATGAAGTTCACAAATACCTCACTAACCCACTAAACAAAGACACCGATGGAGACGGCCTAACAGACGGTGATGAAGTGTTAAAATATAAAACCAATCCAAACAAAGTTGATTCCGATGGCGACGGTCTTTCGGATTATGATGAGGTTATGAAGTATAAAACAAATCCCAACAAAACCGACACCGATGGAGACGGGTTAAGCGACCAAGCTGAAATAATGAAATATAAAACCGACCCCAACAAAGCCGATACCGATAATGACGGAATAAATGACGGCGATGAAGTATTAAAATATAAAACCGATCCTTTAAATTCCGATACAGATGGAGATGGTTTGAAGGACGGTGATGAAGTCTTTAAGTATAAAACCGACCCGTTAAAAATGGATACCGACGGTGGAACCGTTAATGACGGAGTAGAAGTAAATAGAGGTTCTGATCCGCTTGATCCTGGCGATGATGTAATTAAAGTTAATGCTCCTATTGTACTGGAAGGGATTACCTTTGCAGTTAACAGCGCCGAAATTCAATCGGGCTCAGACATTACTTTGGAGAAGGCACTTAAAACATTAAACTCTCATCCTGATATTTCAGTTGAAATACGCGGTTATACCGATAATACAGGTAGCAGATCATTAAACATGAAGCTTTCTAAAGAAAGGGCTAAAGCAGTTATGCATTGGTTAGTACAAAGCGGTATTAATGCTAACAGATTAACTGCCGAAGGATTTGGCCCGGATAATCCTATTGCTCCCAACACTACGCCTGAAGGCAGAGCAAAAAATAGGAGAATTGAATTTGTAAGAATTAAGTAACATCAGCAATACCCCAATAAACCCCTGCAGCGATGTGGGGGTTTTTTATTTTAAAATTTTTACGAATTTAAAAGAATAAAATTCTTTAACCGGGCGTTTAAAAATATATGAGCTAAAATTTGGCAAATAATTTTTTTTAACCGGCTATAATATTTGGATTAAAGTAGAGTTGATTATAGTCATAAAAAATTATTTGTTTAAAAAATTTTCTTACCTAAATTTAATTTGTATTCAATTAAAATTCTTAAGATTAAATGTCTGCAATAAAAATCAAAATAGAAAACTTAAAAGAGAAACTGCCAAAGTTACCTGGAATACTCGGGAAAGCAAATTACTTTAATTCCGCAGTGTTTATTCCGCTAATTGCACTGAATAATGAATTTCATCTGTTATTTGAAAAGCGGGCGAAAAACATCAGGCAGGGAAGTGAAATTTGTTTTCCCGGCGGCGAGTATGATCCTGAAATCGATAAATCGTTTACTGAAACTGCCGTTAGGGAAACGATAGAAGAGCTTGGAATTGAAAGAGAAAAAATTTCTGTTATCGGATGTCTCGATACTTTAGTCGGACCAATGGGAGTAACTGTTGATCCAATCATAGGCACCATTAAAATAAATAATATTGATGATCTTCCTTTCGACAAGAACGAAGTTGAAAAAATTTTTACCGTTCCGCTTTCGTATTTTTTGCAGACGAAACCGGATGAGTATCACTTGAGAACTGAAGTTCAACCGGAATATTTGGATGAAAATGGTAAGAAGATAATTTTATTCCCAACTAAAGAATTAGGCCTTCCCGAAATTTATTGGAAGCCATGGCATACAAGGAAGCAGAGAATCCTGGTTTATAAAACAAGTGAAGGAGTTATTTGGGGGTTAACTGCACGCCTGATTGAAGAAATCATACGAATTATCAATTTATGATTTTAAAAATCATAAAAAGTAATACCGGTTTAACCTAAGTGACTTAAAGCAAAAAATAAGATTAACAAAGTTAATATTAATACAACAACGAAGACTAAAGTATTTCCTTTCCGCCCTTTTTCAAGGGGGTCAGAGTTTTTTTCCGTATTTGTTTTTTTAAACATAAGCTTTTAGTCCAGGTTTGATATAAATTTAAACTTTTTTCGTATTGTACTTATTGTTAATTCAAGCTGTGCTATTTCGATCGAAGAAAGAAATTTTTTAATAGGGATGAAAGTAAATTTTCAGATGAAACCTTCTAATCGAAACTACAAATTAGAATTCTTCTACACTTCTTCAAATTAAAAAATCAGTTATAAAATAAGTAATTATTAAAAAAATATCAAAGTTTAAATGGAAAGAAAAAAAAGCATTAAGTGTAATACTTTGAGATAACCAATTCATTACATTCTTGTCTATTTTATAACACTAATACAGATTAAACTTTTAATTATTAGTCCATGTCAAAGGAGAGGCCGATAAATAAATTATAAATGTTTAACGCGGGTGGGAAATGAAAAAAACCTTAATTTTAATTGCTATTTTAATAATTGCATTTCTTTCAGTTTATTTTATATTTTTCAACGGAAGCAGCAATTCATATGTTCTCAGACTTGATAAGATTAGTACGGGCGATTTGACGGTTTATGTGACGGCAACAGGTTCACTAAATGCCGTAAATACCGTTCAGGTGGGTACTCAGGTTTCAGGCACAATTTCAAAATTATATGCCGATTACAATTCCGTCGTAAAAGCCGGCGATGTTATTGCACGGATCGATACAACTTTTTTATATCAGGCAGTAAAAGATGCTCAAGCTTCACTTGAAAAAACAAAAGCTCAACTTGAACAGGACAAGCGAAATTACGATAGAATTAAAACACTTTACGATAAAAAGCTGGAATCACAAACCGACCTGGATGCAGCCCAAACTACTTATGAGATTGATAAAGCTAACCTCTCCTCATCACAAGCAAATCTCGATAAGGCCAAAATAAACATTGCCTATGCCACGATTAAAGCGCCGATTGACGGGGTAGTGATAGACAGGCAGGTCTCAGTTGGCCAAACCGTAGCAGCAAGCTTATCCTCTCCGACTCTTTTTATAATTGCTAATGATCTTAAAAAAATGCAGGTAGAAGCTACCGTAGATGAATCCGACATCGGGCAGGTAAGTGTAGGGCAAACGGCAACGTTTACAGTCGATGCTTATCCCAACGAAACTTTTAAAGGAACGGTTTCACAAATAAGGCTTAACCCGGTAGTTATTTCAAACGTTGTTAATTATACTGTTGTTATTAATGTTCTGAATAACGATCTTAAGCTGATGCCGGGTATGACAGCTAATGTAAAGATCCTTGTTGCTAAAAAAGAGAATGTTTTGCGTGTTCCAAATATTGCATTGAGATTTCAGCCTCCCATTGAATTGGTTGATACTTCAGCAATTAAATACATGAAAGAGCGATTCTCAAGATTCAGAGCAAATGCGGATTCTTCATCGAACATTGGAAATAATTCTTTGAAAGGTTTTAATAATTCCAATCTACAAACCGGTTTGAAAAATGGAAAGAAAATTATAACTAAAGAAAACAGTAGTAAGCAGACTTCACAAAAACAAAAGTTAAATAACGATGAGTTTGCCAAGTTTGGATTATCTCAAATTTATCCTCAATATGAAAAAAACTCTTCGTCGGTTGTGGATCAATTCACCCGCGGAAGACTCTGGGTGAAAGAATCAAATGGAAAATTGAAGCCTCTTTTTGTAAGAATCGGATTGAACGACGGAAGCTATTCCGAGGTTGCCTCTAGACAATTAAAAGACGGCGAAGAAGTAGTTATTGGTGCAACGACGGATAGTGAGGAACAACCTACACAGCAATCAAATCCGTTCCTTAATAATAACCGGGGTGGCGGAAGAAGGATGTCCATAAGATGAAAAATAAAAATGAGAAAGAGCTTAATTATCAAGCAAACGGAAATTTAATTTATATAAACAATCTCCATAAAACTTATCTTTTGGGAGAAGTTGAAGTACATGCGCTAAGAGGGGTTGATTTTGAAACCACAAAGGGTGAGTTTGTTGCAATAATGGGTGCATCAGGTTCCGGAAAATCAACTTTTATGAACATTTTAGGATGCCTTGATCAGCAATCCAAAGGAGATTACTATCTTGAAGGTATAAATGTAAATAAATTAACCAGGGATCAGCTTGCAGTAATCAGAAATAAAAAAGTCGGTTTTGTATTTCAGGGATTCAACTTGCTTTCCCGTACTTCGGCAATTGAAAATGTTGAATTGCCGTTACTTTATACTTCGATAAGCAGTAAAGAAAGAAAAGATCGAGCAGTAGAAGCGCTTAATAAAGTCGGATTAGGTGATAGGATAGATCACTTTCCTAACCAGCTATCAGGAGGACAGCAGCAGAGAGTTGCTATTGCAAGAGCCTTGGTCAATAATCCGTCTATAGTTTTAGCGGATGAACCTACGGGAAATTTAGACAGCAGAACCAGCGTCGAAGTAATGGAGATATTTCAAAAGTTAAATGATGAAGGAATTACTTTAATAATCGTTACGCATGAGCCTGATATTGCAGGTTTCGCCAAAAGACAGGTAGCATTTCGTGACGGAAAAATCCGATCGGATAAATTGAATATGAATGTAAAGGATGCTTCTGAGGTAATAAAAACCATCCCTGTAATCGAGGAAGGGGAATAAAAATGAGTACAACAAATATTTTTATTGTAGCGTTCCGTGCTTTGCAAAAAAATAAAATGAGATCGTTTCTTACAATGCTCGGGATAATTATAGGTGTGGGAGCGGTAATTGCGATGCTCGCTATCGGGCAGGGAGCCGAATATTCGGTAAAGGAGCAAATAAATGCGCTTGGAACAAACGTTTTAATAATTCTTCCCGGCTCATCCTCACAAAGCGGTATAAGAACCGGCGCCGGAACAATGACTAATTTAACTGAAGCCGATGCGCAGGCAATTGCTAATGAATGTCCTGATGTTGCTTATGTTTCTCCGATTTCAATGGCAGGCGGACAAATTATTGCAGGTAATTTAAATTGGTTTACAGCCGTTACTGGATGTGGCGTTGATTATTTAACGATTAGAAAATGGGATGTGGCATACGGTGAAAATTTTGACGAACAGGATGTTAAAGCAAATTCCAAAGTATGCTTAATCGGTCAAACAGTTGCAGATAATCTTTTCCCGGGGCAGGATCCCGTTGGGCAAACTATCAGGATAAGAAATGTACCTTTTAAAATAATCGGACTGCTTGCTAAAAAAGGTCAGAATGCAATGGGACAGGATCAGGACGATATAATCTTAGCACCTTATACAACGGTGCTTGTAAGATTGTCAAGGTTTCCATACTTAAGACAAATACTCGTTTCGGCAGTAAGTGAAAAAGCAATTCCGGCAGCCAAAACCGAAATTGGACAATTACTTCGCCAGAGACATAAGCTTCAACCTTTCGATGCCGATGATTTCACTATTAGAGATCAGACAGACCTGGTTAATACCGCTACACAGACTTCGCAAATACTAACGATTTTATTAGCCAGTATTGCTTCAGTTTCACTTATAGTCGGCGGTATCGGAATAATGAACATCATGCTTGTTTCGGTTACGGAAAGAACACGCGAGATTGGAATTAGAATGTCGGTAGGCGCAAGAGGAAGAGATATATTAACTCAATTTTTAATCGAAGCCTTAGTGTTGAGCTTAATCGGCGGCATTATCGGAATATTCTTCGGCGCTGCTACGTCAAAAGTAATTTCAGGATTTGCGGAATGGCCGACATTCATAACACCGTTTTCGATAATTCTTTCATTTGGTTTTTCGATTTTAATAGGTATCTTCTTTGGATTTTATCCGGCAAGAAAAGCTGCAATGCTTAATCCGATCGATGCATTGAGGTATGAGTAAAGAATGAGATGTCGTATTATAAAATTCTGTATTATTAAGAAATATAAGCCGGGAAAATTTAGGAAATTTCTATTAATCTTTTGAAATTGCCTTTCAGAATTATAGATTTGATTTTTTCGATAAGTTTTTGAAGAGTTTCTCTTCGATTATTTTTAGCAGACAAAATAAAAATTGAAAAATTAAATTTATTAAGATTTTGCTGGCGTGGTAGATTTTTATCAATAGTTACAAAAATATCAAACCTATTGATTGCTATTAAATTAAGTAATTCTCCATTTTTCTTTCCCAGCCATCCCATATCACGAACTGTTTTAATTTCAAAGCCAGGACCGAAATCCGATTTTAATTTTCGTGGTAAATTTTCGTCAAGAATTATTTTCATTAAGAATTTTTTCAGAAGTAATTGTTTTTTTTGCTATTTCTAATACTTCAATTACTAATTCTTTTGCAACTGTAGGATAGTCATCGAGAAAATCCTCCAAAGTGTCGCCGCCTTCTAGATAATCAAAGAGTGTTTGGATAGGAACTCTTGTGCCTGAAAAAACCGGAGTTCCTCCCATTGTTTCATGATCAATATTTATAGCTCCAAATTTCATTTTGTTACCTATTAAATTATAGTATAAGTTATATATTTTTTGAGAGTAATTCAATATAGTAAAAGCAATAAAGTTGTTGCCGTTTCAGTAGATAATCGCTCAATTTCTTAACGAATGAAATTTTTATTTTTTCCAGACCAAGATGGACTTGGCAAACAAATTTTATATATTTCTTTTGGGGGAGTATCCTGCAAGAAAAGCTGCGATGCTAAACCCCATTGATGCGCTGAGGTATGAGTAGTAATAATTTATTAACTTAAGAAATAAGAGAAGCAAATTATAATTGTTAAATTGTCTTATTGCTAAATTGTTTTTAACAATTAATACTCCTTGCAACACACTGCCTCGCAGAAAATATTTTATTAAAAATGCCGGCTAAGTTTATCTCAGCCGGCATCTGTTGCTAAAAGGAAAGATTTATTTAGGATTTGCCGCTATTTAATTAATAGCATTTTAATAGTCTTAACGTAAGACTGTGAAACCAGCCTGCAGAAATAAATTCCCGAAGCAAGCTTAGAAGCATTATAGTTTATTTCATGATAACCTGCTTCCTTCTCACCGTTAAAAATCTCTGTAACTTTTTGACCTAACGAATTATAAATCGTTACGGATAATTTAGTTTTTACCGGTAAAGCAAATTTTATTGTTGTACCCGGGTTAAACGGATTCGGATAGTTTTGATAGAGTGCAAATTCTTTCGGGCCGGTTATATTTATTGTAACTTCATTACTTAACTTTGTTGTTCCGTCAAAATCGATTTGCTTTAAACGATATTTGTAAACACCCGGGGTTACATTTTCATCTTTAAATAAATAGGAATTTAACTTAGTTATAGTCCCCTTACCATTGACAAATCCTATCTTCTCCCAATTCTGACTTCTGACTTCTGACTTCTGATTTCTCTCTATTTCAAATCCTTTATTATTAGTTTCAGAAGCCGTTTGCCATTTTAAAATAACTTTATCCAGATCATTTTCCGCAGTGAAAGATGTCAGTTGAACAGGAACTTCATTAGTAAGATACATGTGGATTGGAACGGTAATTTGAGGAGAATTAGGATCGTTGCTGGTTATTACCATGTCCATTGAATAATTCCCAGTATCAATATCTGCTGTAATGAAATTGAGGACTAATGCGACCGTGTTTCCATTGTAAACTGTTCCCTCTAAATTATCAAGTGTCAGCCACTCGGGTTCAGCAGAAAATTGAAGTGCAAGATTGCTCTCAAGGTATGAAGCATTATAAGCAACTTGTAATCCGTCCGTTCCATCCTGATTTTCTATTCCTACGGTTGCCGAATTTGATGAGCCGGAAATTGTTTGATAATAAACCATGATTTTTCCGCTTTTATAAAGCACCACCTGGAAAGTAAATGGACCAACTCCACCTGAATAACCTGGCCAATTTTTATATTCAACAATAAACATGTTCGGTTCTTGTTTATAATAAACGCTTCCTCCGTTTGAACCATCAAGATCATCCCATAGAGGAGCTATTAAACCGTTTGGGTTATCGGTTGAAGGAATATTATCATTCGTCATAGCCGCATCGGTTATATCAATAAAACTGAGCCAGCCGTTAGAACTAAAATAAATGCTGTTGTATGATATTCCGTAATATTTAAAATCAAACCCAAGATCAAAAGGCCCTGCCTTTCCTTCATCTTCCCCGGTATAAATGCTGGTTGGGATCCAATTAGTTACAAGTGTACCTGTAGTTGAAATATCATTCCACACAAACTCAGGCCCATCGGGATCATTGCTGTCTATCCATGTATAGCCAAAATTATCCGGCCCGCCCGAACCTCTAACACTGCTTCCGTTTTTTGTATCGGGATGAGTCTTGTTATAAGTTTGTTTTACTTTTTTAGTTACTTGGACAATATTAGCTTTTATTTTTCCGGGAAAACTATTGTTTGTGAGTTCAACGGAATAATCAAGAGTTGAGTTTTCAGTAGTGATATTTGATATTAAAACAGAATCTATATAAACTGTATCAATAGCCAGGTGATGATAAATTGAATCGGGCGAATAAGAAATCTGAGGTGCGCTCCAGGTTTCCATAGAAGTTGTATTCGACATGGTTGAAGCATTGTTCCAGATATCCATTGCCTTAATCACCAGGTAATATGTTGAAGAAAAATTCAACCCGCGCAAAATATAACTTTTAGCTACTCCTGCCGTATCAGGTCCACCTTGAATCATTACAGAAGGAGCATTATCAAAATCTTCTTCAGTTACGATTGGATTTAGTGAATACCTCAAATCATAAGTATAAATTCCACCAAAAGAAGAATCATAAGTTGAAGTCCAGTTGACAGTGATAGAATTTGAAGTAGGATCCAAAGCAGATAAATCTGTTATCTGTTCAGGTGCGGTTGAATCCGGTGTCATCCCTAATGTCAAGGTCAGGGAACAATCGCCCATTATATTGTACTGTTCCATCAGCTTTAATCCCTCACCTGTACTTCCGCCCCATAAATCCATTGCATGCATTATTCCGTTAAAAAGAATTCCACCGACAGTTTTTTTATCCCTTGTGGTCAATAGCATCACGGCTTCATTCTGCATATCGCAGGGAGGAACCCAGCTTGCTAAAGTGGAAGCGCCGAAAGAGGAGATAGCTCCTTTGGGATCCTGCATGTCTCCTGCTCTAACCCAGGCTTCTTCCATACATTCAGACATTGTGAAATCACCGTTGTCGCATGCTACATCGATTATTAGAGGATCTTTATACCCGTTCGATAAATTATGAATAGCATTATTGTCGAAGCCTGTAGTTCCCCACGATGTACCTGAACCATGCCCTATATAATTTAATATGCTTCTGCCGTCATTCAAAGCGTTGGTTACCTGTGAACTTGTTGCACCTGGATCATAGATTTGATCTACATCGGTGAAGTTCATATTATTAATCAGCATATCCCTCAATAATTCGCAGCGTTCCCAATCCATAGGGCTACCTTGATCACTGGCGACTCCAGTACCCTTTAAATACCATGCTGCACCTGGGCCGGTATCCGGATATTTTTCATACTTAATTAATTTGTATAAAATATAATCAAGATTTGTTGAGGAGGTAGGAGAAATTCTTGAAATAAAAGCATCGGGATATGCATCACTGCCGCTTAATTTAACATAACACGGATCGGAAGGTGCGCTTTCAAATTGACCATTCATTGTCGGTATTTGGTTTGACTCTCCCACCAAAATGATAAATGTTAAGCCATCGGTACTATTATAAAGATTCTGAATATAAGTTTTTATTGAAGCTGAGCCGCTGCCTGTTTCAGTAGGATACTCTGCAGTTAAAACAGTCATTCCTTTTTCAACTTTCCAATCATAAAAAGGAGTTATATTGGAAGCATATTGAGTCGGATAAATAATTAATAACCTTCCCGTTTCGTCCAGCGGAACATAATCATAATAATTTTTTCCGTAATTAATAAAAAGCGTTTTGTATATTCCCGTAAACTCTTTTGTTACACCTATAAATGGTTTTGTTCTATTAAATGGATTTACTACAGAAACGTTCGGATCGCTGTAAACTTCAACAACTAATCGTTTGCATATTTTAAGCAAGCCTTTATCCGAGTTATACTGCATAGGGTTAAATTGAACCGTTATTCCTCTAAGATCTCTTACGATGTAAGGTTTATCTAATGATAAATTTATCGAAGGATACCACTCGTCTTTATTATAAGATTTATTGAAAGAATACGGCACGGATGCCGGGTCAATATTTCTTGTAATATGGCCTTTGGAGGGCATCACAGGTTTGGTGGTAATTGTTTCAAAATTTTGATCAAGTATTCTAAAATTCATTCCGACTAAATCGGGAATAATAATACTCACCCTGTGAGTTGGAAGCTGAGGAAACCCTTTTTCCATCAAACGTATGCTTCCCGGAATGTTATAATCAACATATTCGGCGCCGTTGATCTGCACCGGATTTGAATCGTAATTATTTAAAGTAAATTCCAGTGTTGTGCTGTTTGGAGTTGTGCTTAAAACATTAACGCTGATTCCATTTGTATTATTATATGTTTGAGCATTTATTTGAACAATAAAGACTAAAAGAAAAGCCGCGAAAGTAATTGAAATATTTTGAAGGCTTTTACGGAAAATGGTACAAGTTATCATTTTATCCCCTTTCGAATAATGATTCCCTGATTAAAATATTTGATTTTTATTTTGTTATTTAAATATAAATCCTTTCCCTGTAAAATGATACAATTCGGATTAACTTTTTGTGAATCTTCCATCTTAATACGGCATCATATAAAAATAAAAAATTGAGGTTTTTATGGAAAATAAGATTTCAGCAAAAGTAATTATATTCACCACACCAACATGCAGCTACTGCAATAGTGCAAAAAGATATTTTCGTGAAAAAAATGTTCGCTTTACTGAAGTTGACGTTTCAAGAGATCAAAAAGCAGCGATCGATATGAGAAGAAGAACAGGACAAATGGGAGTTCCCGTAATTTTAATAAATAATAGGCCTATTGTAGGCTTTGACGTTCATAAAATAAATTCAATGTTAGGTATAAAATAAGGAGAACCTTTATGAAAATAAAACCTTTAGATGATCGTATATTAGTAGAACCAATGGAGGAAGAATCAAAAACTGCTTCCGGAATAATAATTCCCGATACAGCTAAAGAGAAACCGCGGATGGGTAAAGTTATTTCCTGCGGAACAGACGAAGATTTGAGAGAGAAAGTTAAAGAGGGAGACAAAATTCTGTTTGCTAAATACGGCGGTGAAGAAATCGATATGAACGGCGGCACTTATAAAATAATTCAGAGAAGCGATATTTTAGCAATTGTCGAAGATTAGTGTAAGATTATTTCAATTATCACTTAATTTTTTTATGCTGAAAAATTTAAAACCTATCCCATAAATATTGAGATAGGTTTTTTTTATTACGGAACTCAATTAAAATTAATTAAAGCATCGGGAGTTTAATGTATCTCTTTTTTATTCGACAAGGAATCTTGTTAACATTTTAACAAATTATATTTCCTTTGAAAATTAATCATTCCCTTAGTTGAAGTTTTGATTTTGAATTTTATTGTCAATTAGCCAAATATATTTCTTTATGAATCTAAATGCTTTCATCCTATTTTTCTTTGATACTTTTACATATTGCTTTAACTCGTTGATTAATTAAATTATTTTTTTGTCTCATTTTTATTGACAGGTTCCGCCGTAATTGCTAATCAGGAAGGATAATATTACTTTAGTGTGTGCGACTTTTCTTAAAGTAAATGTGAGCATAACTTAATAATAATAATTTATTTCAAATAGCTTATTACTATATGTAATGAGTAAATTAATTAATAGAAAGAGGTGTAACTATATGAAAATCTTTGATACAAAGTTATTGCATCTATTCATCATCCTTTCTTTATTGTACATTCCTATCGCAACTGCACAACAAACTGTTTATAATAACTTTGGTCCAGATCATAATGGTTTTGATTACAACTTCGGTTTAGGCTGGACTATTGCAGGCGATAATGTCCAGGCACAATATGGTGTCCAGCAGGCAATGGCATTTCAGTCCAACTTAACGGGAACGGTATCTGACATTTGGGTAGCCATATTTTATGTACCATTAGACCCGGGATTAGATACAGTTACTATCATGCTAACTCCTTTTCATCAAGGATTGCCGCCTGATTCAGCAGAAATTATGGAAGAGTGGACAATTACGGATTTTGGTTCGTGGTCGCAATGGAATCCGCCGCAGCACTTACAGGGAAACGGTTCATCCCAGCTTCAAGATGGTGAATGGTATTGGTTGTGGGCGGTCGGCGGTGAAACCACATGGTGCGGATGGGCTATGAATTTAGATCCTACATTAACAGCTCCACATACCATCCGAAGGGAAGGGGAAAACTGGCTGCCAATTTCCAATGAAACCGCGAGCGCATTCCGTGTTGATGTGGTGCCGATAACCCCGGTTGAGCTTACTTCATTTGCTGCGGATATTAATACTAATGGCGAAGTGCTGCTTAAATGGTCAACTGCAACTGAAACGAATAACCGGACATTTGAGATAGAAAGGAAGAGCAACACTAAACAATTTACAACAATTGGTTTTCGTGATGGTAACGGTACGACTACTGAGCCGAAAAGTTATTCCTTTATCGACAAGAATGTTGAAAACGGCAGTTACACTTATCGATTAAAACAAATTGATTTTAACGGACAATTTAAATATTCAAATGAAGTTGATGTGAATGTAACTAAAGCATTAACATTTAATCTTGAACAGAATTATCCTAACCCGTTTAATCCGACCACAGTAATCAGTTGGCAGTCATCATCAGATAGTTGGCAAACTTTAAAAGTATACGATGTATTAGGAAATGAAGTTAAAACGCTTGTCGATAAATTTATGCCGGCAGGAAAACATTACGTTGAATTCAACGCATCTAATTTAGCAAGCGGAATTTATTTTTATCAGCTAAAAGAAAATAATAAAGTTCTGGTAAAGAAAATGACTGTAATGAAATAAAGCCTGAAATATTTTTAATCAAATAAAAATATACCCAACACTTAATACAAGTGTTGGGTTTTTTATTTTGTGTAAAATTTGATCACCCTTTGATTGCCTATGTAATTTATTAAACGATGATAAATTTGGTATCAATTTGAGAGTTAAAGAATAAATTATAGCTTCTAATCATTTGTTTACAAGCTATATTCTTTGTTCATATTAATAAGACTGCATATATACTACGCTGGATCTAATCCTTTTTATAAAATATAGACTACAAAATATTTTAATAAGCTATAAAATTGACAAAAGAAAAAAATCTGTGTGATTTGAAAAATAATTTAAGATTAAACTGAAAAACCTAATTTTTTATCAAATCTCAATAGAATAATTTATATTTTATCTCTCATCTCTCCCTTTAATTACATTCAACCGGAAAAAATTAAAATATTTATTTAAATATTCTTGACTTTAGAAGAAATTTTACATTATTTTTGGGGAGTGGTGGGGAAAAGTGGTGAAAGTTCCCAGGAAAATTTGAAGGAAGATGTTTAAAGGTACATATACATATTCTATTGATTCAAAAGGCCGCATTGCTATCCCGGCAAAATTGCGTAAGCATTTCAAACCCGATGCAAGCGACTCTGTGATCGTCCTTCAGGGAACTTCTCCGTGTATCGAAATTTATCCGCTCGATCAATGGCAAACTATTGAGGAAAGATTGAATCAGCTAAATCAGTTTAATCCTCAGGATTCAAGGTTTACCAGAATGTTTCTGAGAAATGTCGAAGAACTCACTCTTGATGCACAATCAAGAATTTTGTTACCTCAAAATTTAATCAAATATGCTAAAATAGAAAAAGAAGTTTTGATATTAGGTATACTGAAGAAAATTGAAATCTGGAATCCGAAGATATTCGATGATTATTTAAATGAAACGCCTGATACTTATGAAGAGATGGCCGCAAAAGTAATGGTATAAAGATGAATGTAATTCATTCACCTGTATTAATAGAAAAAAGTGCCGATTATTTAATAACAAAAAAAAACGGGATCTATTTTGACGGCACTACCGGATTCGGCGGACATGCCGATAAGTTTCTTAATGCGCTTGATGATGATGCAATATTTATCGGGACCGATGTTGATGTAGATGCTTTTAATTTTTCGCAAAAGAAATTTGAGAAAGATCAGAGAGTTAGTTTATACAAATTTAATTTTTCTCTAATTGATAAAATTGCAAAAATAGAATCAGTAAAGTTCTTTGACGGAATTTTTGCCGATCTCGGAGTTTCATCTTTTCAGTTGGATAATCCCGGTTCGGGTTTTTCTTACAGGTATGATGCAGATCTCGACCTTAGGCTGGATAAATCAATTAAGGTTAAAGCGGCAGATATTATAAATTCATTCCCGGAAGAAAAATTATCGGAATTGTTTTTCAAATACGGCGAAGAAAAGAATGCTAGGAAAATAGCACGGAAAATTTGTGAACGGAGAAATATTAATGCTATAAAAACAACAACCGGCTTAAGCGAAGTAATTGAAGAGATTACCCCGCCAAGGTATTTGTCGAAAACATTATCCAGGGTTTTTCAGGCTTTGCGTATATATGTAAACGATGAGCTTGGAAATTTAAAAACTTTTATTGAAAAGTCGGTCGGTCTTTTAAATATAGGAGGAAGGATTGTTATCCTTTCTTATCATTCTTTGGAAGACCGGATAGTTAAAGAAGCATTCAAGTATGAAACGCTTGATTGTATTTGCCCGAAGGATGCTCCTGTCTGCCGGTGCGATAAGGAACAGAGACTAAAAATATTAACCA
Organism: uncultured Ignavibacteriaceae bacterium; assembly: GCA_964556005.1. Taxonomy (GTDB): domain Bacteria; phylum Bacteroidota; class Ignavibacteria; order Ignavibacteriales; family Ignavibacteriaceae; genus CAZKUR01. The sequence goes on from CAZKUR010000035.1 coordinate 26,010, forward strand.
AAAAACCGGTCGTCCCAGGTGAACAGGAAATTAAAATAAACCGGAGAGCCCGGAGCGCAAAATTAAGAGCTGCCGAGAGGATATGAAAAAAGGTTCTAAACCGTTTCTAATATTTATGGTATTTTTTTGTTTTATGCTGGCAGCGATCGTTTTAACGTATGTCGGTTTAAGAAAAGAATGCGATCAGATGTCAAAAGAACGTTACGAAACCGAAAAAACATTAGAGGCAGTTAATAATTCGAATGTCAATTTGATTGCCCAGATTCAATTTTTATCGTCAGAAATGAGGATAACCGATCTGGCTTCGAAAGAATTAGGGATGATAAAATCTGCGGATAGGCCTGATACGGTTTTTGTTGATAGTGATAAAATAGATGATGTTAAAGAAACGCTGGAAGGAAAGTATGGTAAATAATAGAGCTTTAATGATCATTTTGTTCGGCGTTATCTTTTTTGCTGTTTTGATTGCAAAACTAATTGATATCCAAATTGTAAAAAGTGAAGAGCTTTCATACTTTGCAAAAAGGCAGCAGACCAAAGTTGAAAACATTACGCCTGAACGAGGATTAATTTACGATAGGAATGGAGTCCTGCTGGTTTATAATGCGACTAATTATACTTTTTTTGCCGACAAGGCTATGCTTTTATCAAAACAGAAGAATGCAATAGCAGAACGCTTCTCTAAAGTAATTGGAAGAAGTGTAGACTATTATATGAAATTAATGAAAGAAAAAAGAAGAATAATTTATCTTGATAAAAAAGTCACGTCTGAAAAGGCGGCACTGCTGAAAAATCTCGGCATACCGGGTTTGGCATTTGATGCCCAGCCTGCGAGAGTTTATCATTACGGCAGTTTAGCCTCTCACATTCTTGGGTATGTCAATACCGATTATTCGGGAGTAAACGGAATTGCCAAGAGTTTTAATAGTCAGCTTAAAGGAGTTCCTGGTTCAAGGCTGGTTGAAAGAGATGCAATGGGGCAGATAATCGCAGTTGCAGATAATGAATCGGAAAAAGCAGTTGCAGGTGATAATTTATTTTTAACGATCAATAAAACCTTCCAGGAGATTTTGGAAGATGAATTAAATACCGGGCTGAAAGATTACGGCGGAACTTCTGCAACAGGCATCATCATGAATCCGAATACCGGAGAAATTTTGGCGCTTGCAAACGAGGGAACATTTGATCCGAACGATTATTGGAATTTTACGGATGATCAGAGAAGAGATAGAGCCATTACCGATACTTATGAGCCGGGTTCAACTTTTAAGACGTTTACGTTAGCATCACTATTGGATCAAAATTTATGTAAAGAAAGCGATCTTGTTTATGTTGAAAACGGAAGGTATAAATTTAAGAATGTGTACATAAGCGACACGCATAAAAATACTTATTTGACAGTAAAAGGCATTATCGAAGAATCAAGTAACATAGGTATTTCGAAATTAGTTCAAAAAATCGACAACAATATTTATTACAAATATATCAGAGGGTTTGGATTCGGCAATTATACATCAATTGACCTGCCGGGAGAAGCAAAAGGTTTCTTGAAAAAACCCGGTGAATGGTCGGCAGTTACCAAAGCTTTTATGTCTTTCGGGTATGAAATATCGGTAACGCCGATACAATTAATATCAGCATATTGTGCAATTGTAAACGGCGGAATTCTTTATAAACCGCAAATTGTGAAAAAGGAAGTCGACAGTAACGGACAACTTGTGTGGAAATGTAAACCGGAAAAAGTAAGAACAGTAATTTCGCCTTCAACATCGAAAAGGATGAGAAATTTATTGATTGGAGTAGTTAAAAACGGAACCGGGAAAAATGCCAATACCGATTTAATCGAAGTTGGAGGTAAAACAGGTACTTCACAAAAGCTGGTTGATGGAAGCTATTCCAAGAAGTTATACAATTCTTCATTCGTCGGATTTTTTCCGGCAGATAATCCGAAAGTTGTCTGCCTGATTTTGGTTAACGCTCCTGAGCTGGGCAGATACGGCGGATTGGTAGCCGCCCCGATTTTTAAGAAAGTTACCGAACAAATAGTTAAATCAGGTTATAATTTTAATAACGAACAAAACGATAACGAAAAAGATAATATCAAAACAAAAATAGCATTTACAAAAAATACAAATTCGAATACCGCTGCTTTAGAGAATAAATATTCTAAGGAGCAAAATAAAATTTTAGCATCAGAAAAAAATAAAGTAATGCCGGATCTAACAGGTTATTCCGTTAGGGATGCGGTGTTCGCGCTTTCGGACCTTGGATTAAAATACAAAATAATAGGAAACGGAAAAGTTATTTCTCAAAGTATTTCGACCGGCTCAAAAATACAACAAGGTTCTTTTATTACTCTTAATTGCAAAGAAATTACGGTGAGCGGCGCCGCCGTATATTAATGAAATTAAGCCAGATTATAAATAACATTCCTGTTTTACAAGTAACAGGGGACATAATCGATGCGGATATCACCGGCATCTTCTATGATTCGAGGAGGGTTGTTAAAGGTTCGATTTTTATTGCTATTAAAGGCTTTAAGGTTGACGGCCACAATTTTATTACTGATGTGATAAATAGAGAAGCAGCAGTTGTCGTTTTAGAGAACGACTTAGTTGTTCCTGAAAAAATATTTGAAATAAATAAAGTTGTAAAAATATTGGTTGCCGACAGCCGAAAAGCCCTGGCGGAGATTTCTCATAAATTTTTTAATGAACCGTCAAAAAAATTAAAATTAATTGGTGTCACCGGGACGAATGGAAAAACGACAACAACATATATTATTAAAAACTTATTCGAAAAAGCCGGCGAGGAAACAGGATTGATTGGTACAATATCAAATTATATCGGACAGAAGAAAATAAAATCTTCCTTAACTACACCTGAATCAAGCGATTTAAATGAACTTTTGTTCAACATGTATGAAAAAGGCTGTCAGAGTGCAATTATGGAAGTTTCATCTCATTCGCTTGCTCTTAAAAGAGTTTACGGATTGAATTTTCGTTCCGCTGTTTTTACGAATATAACTTCGGATCATCTGGACTTTCATGAAACGTTTGAAAATTATTTTGATTCGAAAAAAATATTATTTGATTCACTTTCTCCGGAAGCGTTTTCTATCTATAATATCGATGACACTCATGGTAAAGAAATTGTCAGCAATACAAATTCAAAAGTTTATTCTTACGGAATCAGTTCAGATGCAGATTTCAGGATAAAGGATGTTAGTTATGATTTAAGCGGCACCGAATTTAAAATTCTTTTTAGAGAAAAAGATTATAACATTTCAATTCCTCTAATCGGAGAATTTAATGCATATAATGCATGCGCTGCTTTTGCTGTAGGAATTTTATCCGGTATCGATTCGAACATCATCCTTGATTCGATGAAAAATTTGAATCAAATACCCGGCAGATTTGAACTGATTGGAAGGGGGGAAAAGAAAGTGATAGTGGATTATTCGCACACGGCAGACAGTTTGCTAAAAGCTTTAACGACTATTAGAAATATAGTCGGAAACGATTACCCGGTTTATACGGTATTCGGATGCGGAGGCGACAGGGATAAAACAAAGAGGCCGATGATGGGAAAGATTGCAACTGAATTAAGCAAAAAAGTTTTTATAACGTCCGACAACCCGAGAAGCGAAGATCCGTTTTCAATTATAAATGAGATTAAAACAGGAATAAAAAAATCTAATTACGAAGTTATTGAGAATAGAGAACTTGCAATCAAAGCTGCAATAGAAACTACTGAAGAAAATGCGGTTATTCTAGTTGCAGGCAAAGGACATGAAGATTACCAGGAAATTAAAGGCGTTAAAAATCATTTTTCCGATTTAGAAACTGCTGAAAAATATTTAAATAAATGAAGAAGCTAAGCTTTACATTGGAAGACATGTTCAATTTACCGACTTCGGTTATATATAATCCGGATGATTATAAAGCTGCATCCGGGGCTTCGATTGATTCGAGGGACATCAAGCCCGGCGAATTATTTATCGCTTTAAAAGGCGAACATTTCGACGGACATAAATTTGTAAATGAAGCTGTTAAAAAAGGTGCAAATGCAGTTGTTGTAAATGAAGCAAAGTACGGCAGTTTTGAATATTTGGATGTTCCGGTAATAACAGTAAAAAATACCACTGCGGCTTTAGGCGATCTTGCGGAAACATGGCGTGAAAAATTAAATACAAAAGTAATCGGAATTACAGGAAGTTCCGGTAAAACAACGACAAAAGAAATTTTAGCTTCATTGTTAAGCAGCAAATTTAAAGTAAATAAAACAGAGGCAAACAATAATAATCATATTGGTGTTCCGCTTACTATCTTGAGCACAAATAATTCTCACGAAGTTTTAGTTGCTGAACTCGGCTCAAATCATTTTGGAGAGATTTCTTATTCGGCAAATATACTTCGACCGGATTATGCTTTGATTACGAATATAGGCGACAGTCATCTCGAATTTTTAAAAGATAGAAAAGGTGTTCTGCAAGAGAAAATTTCTTTGTTTGAATCGACGTTATCCCGTAACGGATACCTGTTCATTAACAATGATGATAAAATGTTGAAAAAAATTTTCCCCGGTTATCTAAATAGAATTTCCTTTGGATTTTCTAAAAATTCGGATGTGAAAGGGAAAATCTTAAGCTATAACTCAATGGGCGATGTTAATTTGGAAATAAATTTTAAGGACAAAAAAATTATTAGAGAACTTAGGCTTGACGGAAATCAAAATGCATTAAACTTTTTAGCGTCCGCAGCAGTCGCTTTTAAGCTTGGACTAACTAAAGCTCAAATACTTTCAGGTATTGAAAAATTAAAATCACTAAATAACAGGCTGAATGTTAAAGAGTTAGACAATTTTATTTTAATTAATGATACCTATAATTCAAATCCGGACTCTGCAAAATTTGCATTTGATTTTCTTAAGAAGATCAAGAAATATAAAAGGAAAATTGCAGTACTCGGTGACATGCTTGAATTGGGAGAGCAGTCGATTCAATTGCATAAAGAATTAGCTAAGGAAATTAAAAAGAATGAAATTAATGAAGTTTATTCAACCGGTAAGTTCATGAAATATTTAGACGGTGAATTAAAATCAACTTCAATAATTCATAAACATTTTAAAAACAGAAATAGTTTATTCGAATTTTTAAGTGAAAATGATTTTAGTAAAAGCGTGATTTTGATGAAAGGCTCACGCGGTATGAAGATGGAAGAATTTATAACAATTTTCGAAAACAAATAATGAAATAATGCTTTACTATTTATTCAATTATATAAACAAAACCTTTAATCCGCCCGGATTTGATCTATTCAGGTTTTTAACTTTTCGATCCGCACTTGCAGCAATAACAGGACTGCTGCTTTCGTTAGCATTAGGTCCACGGATTATTAAGTATCTTCAAAGGAATCAAATAGGAGAAGCAAAAAAAATTGACGGCCCTAAATTTCATTGGTCGAAAGCCGGAACCCCGACAATGGGGGGAATAATAATTATACTTTCTATTGTTATCCCGGTCATTTTGTGGGCCGATATTAAAAGCATTTATATTGATTTAATTTTAGCAGGCACAATTTTATTAAGCGGCGTAGGTTTTCTCGATGATTACTTAAAAGTTGTAAAGAAATATCCAAACGGATTAATCGGAAGATATAAATTGCTCGGCCAGGTGATAGTCGGTTTGATTATTGGCTGTGTAATCTATTTTTCGCCTCAGTTTGCAAATTTTCATTCTTTGACCACCGTTCCGTTTTTAAAGAATGTAAATCTTGATTTTTCATATTTATATATCCCGGTAGTAGTTTTTATAATTGCTGCAACTTCCAACGCAGTTAATTTAACGGATGGATTAGACGGACTCGCGATAGGTTTAATGGTTATAGTGATGCTCGCACTGGCAATTATGAGTTATGTCAGCGGTAATGCAATTTACTCTCACTATTTAAATATAATTCATCTTCCAGGTTCGGGAGAACTGACGGTATTTGTCGCCGCAGTAATTGGTGCTGCCTTGGGATTTCTTTGGTTTAACTCTTACCCTGCTCAAGTATTTATGGGCGATACCGGCTCGCTTGCGTTAGGAGGTACTTTCGGAATTCTTGCAGTTCTAATTAAAAAAGAATTGTTGATCCCGATCTTAGGCGGCATCTTCTTTCTCGAAACAATTTCGGTGATTATTCAAAGATTATACTTTAAATACACAAAGAAAAAATACGGTGAAGGCAGGAGAGTTTTTAAAATGGCACCTATACATCATCATTTTGAAATGCTCGGATGGCCGGAACCAAAGATTGTTGTCAGATTTTATATCATTCAAATTATTCTTGCTATAGTAAGCTTAGCTTCATTTAAGGTGAGATAATGGAAATAAAAAACAAAAAAATATCGATAATCGGTGCTGTACGAAGCGGTGTTGCAGCCGCTAAGCTTGTAAAAAAGTTAGGCGGAATTCCATTTGTCAGCGATCTTAATGAAAATAATAAAACTATCGCATCGTCTGAAATACTAAAACAAAATGGAATTGAATTTGAATTAGGCAATCATTCGGAAAGAGTATTCGATTGTGAAATAATGATTGTCAGTCCCGGCGTTCCGTCGGATGCAGAGGTTATCAAAAAAGCGAATGAAAATAAAATTAAAACTATCAGTGAAATAGAATTAGCTTCAAGTTTTTGTAAAGGAAAAATTATTGCAATTACCGGGACAAACGGCAAAACTACAACTACAAGTTTATGCGGACATGTTTTTAACGAATGCGGCTTTAAAACTTATACCGCCGGCAACATAGGCCTCGCTTTTTCAGAAATTGCTACGGATGTAAAAGAAAATGAATTTGTTTCACTTGAAATTTCGAGCTTTCAATTAGACCTAATAGAAAAATTCAAGCCTAAAGTTGCAATGATATTAAACATTACTCCCGATCATTTGAACAGGTACGGCAATAAATTTGAAAATTACATCGCATCCAAATTAAGAGTTTATAAAAACCAGGAGCAGAACGATTATCTGATATTAAATTTCGATGACAAAACTCTGATGTCCAATGTAAAAGATTTTAAAAGTAAACCGTTTCTTTTTTCATTAAATGAAAATAAAAAAGACGGCTGTACTCTCGCGGAGAATGAAATTCTTTTTAACGAAGACGGGGAATTAAAATTCAAATGCAAAGCTGAAGATTTAAGCCTAAGAGGTGAGCATAACATAGCAAATGCAATGGCCGTAATTTCGGCAGCAAAAATTTTCGATCTTGATAATGATAAAATCATAAAGGCTCTCTCTTCATTCAAAGGAGTTGAGCACCGTATTGAATTGGTAAGGGAAATTGACGGAGTAAAATTTATAAATGATTCGAAAGCAACCAACGTCGATTCTGTCTGGTATGCATTAAGAAGCTTTGATGATGATATATTTCTAATTTTAGGCGGGCAGGATAAAGGTAATGATTACAATAAAATAAAAGAACTTGTAGAACAGAAAGTTAAAAAGATATATGCAATCGGTTCTTCCGCGGATAAAGTTTTTAATTTTTTCCACAATATAGTTAAAGTGGAAGTTAAAGGAACTCTTGAAGATTGTGTAATTGCTGCAAATAATGAAGCAAGAGACAACGATGTCGTTCTGCTTTCTCCTGCTTGTGCAAGTTTTGATATGTTCGACGATTACGAACATAGAGGCAGAGTATTTAAAGAGGCTGTAAACAAATTATAAGTATATGAGAAAATTAGCTGCAACCGTTTTTTTTGATTCGTTTATTTTGCTGCTGTTAGGGCTTGTTATTGTAATGAGCGCAAGCAGCACTTACAGCGATATTAAATTCGACAGCCTTTTTCATCTTTTTAATTGGCATTTATTAAAAGTCCTTTTGGGAATTGTCTGCATTATAATTTTCAGCGCAATTCCTTATAGGTTTTATAAAGAATACAGCAAGGCAGCAATGCTGGCGGTAACCGTTCTTTTAATATATACTTTGTTCGGTGCAACTGAAATTAACGGAGCGGGACGCTGGATTTCAATTGGACCTATCACGTTCCAGCCTTCAGATATTGCGAGGCTTGTAATTATAATTCACCTGGCAGGAATGATTGAAGATAAAAAGGAATTTATCGGCAATTTTAAGTTCGGATTCATGTACATGTTTTTCTGGGCAATTTTAATTTCAAGTTTGGTATTTATTCAGCCGAATATCAGCAATGGTGTAATAATCATAATAATTTCTCTTGCGATGCTCTTTGTAGGAGGCGCCAAACTAAGACATATATTTTCTACAGTAATATTTTCGATTATCGGCGGCGGTGCAGTGGCAATGCTATTTGCTCATTCGCGGAGCAGGATATTGACTTTTATTCATCATTTGATGTACGGCGGCGATATAAATCTCCAGGTAAAACAGGCAATACTCGGTCTTGGCAGCGGCCACATTTGGGGTGTCGGATTAGGGCACAGTATGCAAAGTAATTTGTTTTTACCTGAGGCCTACGGCGATTTTATATTTGCAATTTTAGGTGAGGAAATGGGATTTATAGGGTCCGTAATTGTGATAAGTTGTTACATGATTCTTTTGTTGGCAGGAATTCTTATAGCCAAGAAAACAAAAGACACTTACGGCCAGATGCTTGCATTCGGAATTACGTTTTCTATTGTAACGAATGCATTTATAAATATTGCCGTATCAACCGGAATCGTTCCGACTACCGGATTGCCTCTTCCGTTTATCAGCTACGGCGGAACATCTTTAGTTTTTATATGTATTTCAATCGGGATACTTATAAATATTGCTCTATCAAATTCGTCTTTAAAAAATACTAAATTGAAAGATCTGACGGCTAAAGCGGAAGTATGAGCACGCAAAAAAAATATCGTTTTCTATTTGCAGGCGGCGGAACCGGCGGACATTTATTCCCGGCAATTGCAGTTGCGGAAAAAATAAAAATGTTAATGCCGGATGCGGAAATTTTATTCGTCGGTTCTAAAAATAAAATTGAAGGATCACTGGTTCCTAAGTTGGGTTATAAATTTAAATCAATCTGGATTAAAGGATTTGCACGAAGATTCGATATCGAAAATATTTTATTCCCGGTAAAGCTTTTTGTATCGCTTGTTCAATCGCTGGTTATAAATCTGAAGTTTAATCCATCAGTTGCGATTGGTTCCGGCGGATATGCTGCCGGACCGGTAATATACGGTTCTCATCTGACAGGTTCAAAAATATTATTGTTGGAACAAAACAGCTTTCCGGGCGTGACGACAAGATTACTTGAAAAATATGCAGACGAAATTCATATAAGTTTTGAGGATTCACAAAAATATTTTAAGTATAAAGAAAAATTAAAGCTCAGCGGAAATCCAGTTCGAAGCAGCTTGAAAATAATAAAAAGAGAGGACGCACTGAAGAAGTTCGGATTATCAATAGGGAAAAAAACCCTGCTGGTAATTGGCGGAAGCCTTGGTGCTGCATCAATCAATAATGCCATAGCTGATTCAATCGAATTGATGAAAAAGGAAAATATTCAAATAATCTGGCAGGCAGGTAAAATTTATTACGAAATGTATAAAAAATATGAATCCGTTACTGTAAAAGTTAAAGCATTTATAGATGATATGAATATTGCTTTTTCGGCTTGTGATCTTTTGTTAGCAAGAGCAGGTGCAACAACAATTGCTGAAATTTCCGTTCTGGGCATTCCTTGTATCTTAGTCCCATCACCAAATGTTGCGGAGAATCATCAATATTATAATGCAAAATCATTAAGTGATGAAAGTGCAGCAGTTTTAATTGAAGATAAAGAATTAAAAAATAAGCTTGTTCAAACTGTGAAGAATTTAATCATTGATGAAAGTAGGCTGTCCGGTTTAAGAAAAAACTCTTTACGGTTCGGTAAACCGGAAGCTGCAATGGTAATTGCTAAAAGTGCATTAAAATATGCGGAACTAAAATGAGTAATGAAGAAAAAAATAAATTAGTGTTTAGATATAATATGTCGTTTTATTATCAATCGACTATAATTTATTTAGCCGCTTTCATCCTTTATATTATCATCCGCGGCGAGTTTGTTGAGCAGCGTTTCATACTAATAACGAAAGATCCGATAATTTATTTTTTTGCAATCATTGTGTTGATTTCGATTGCAAGCATTTTATATAATTTATATAAAAATAAACACCTGGAAATCGATGATGATGCAATTGCTATTGTCGATAGATTCAGAACAAAAACGATATCTGCAAATCAAATTGAGATCATACGACTGTTCAAGGAAAGAAAGACAATTAAAAACAGGGCATTCAGAGTAATAAGAATAGTATTAAAAAATAGGAAAAGACCATTAATAATAAGGCCCTACGATTATGAAAATGAAAAATTGTTAGTGGAAACTCTTCAAAAATTAAAATTGAAATTAGAAGCTAAATAAATGTTTAAAAATATTAAAAAAGTTCACTTTGTTGGAATCGGCGGAATAGGAATGAGCGGTATTGCGGAAATACTTTTAAACCAGGGGTTTGAAATTTCCGGCTCGGATAAAGCACTAACCGAAATTACCGACCGGCTTAAAAGTCTCGGTATTATAATTTATGAAGGCCATCATTCCGAAAACCTGAAAGATGTCGATGTGCTTGTTTATTCCTCTGCGGTTACAATCGATAATCCCGAAGTTAAAGCTGCAATCGACAGGAAGATTCCGATTATTAAAAGATCCGAAATGCTTGCCGAAACAATGAGAATGAAATATGGAATCGGCATTGCAGGAACGCACGGGAAAACTACGACTACATCTATGGTAGGATTAACCCTGACCGAAGGCGGAATCGATCCGACGATTATTGTCGGAGGAAAATTAAGTGGTTTAGGCGGAACGAATGCAAGGCTGGGAAACGGCGAATTTATAGTAGTCGAAGCCGATGAATTCGACAGAACATTCTTAAAGCTGACTCCGACAATTGCAGCGCTTACAACGCTTGAAAGCGAACATTTAGATACATATAAAGATCTGAATGACTTGAAATCGGCATTCATCGAGTTTGCAAATAAAGTTCCTTTTTACGGGTTTGTTGTTCTGTGCATGGATGAACCTGCATTGCAGGATTTAATTCCCTTTATCAACAAGAAAATTTTTACATACGGATTAACTACGCAGGCTGATATAAGGGCAGTGGATATTTCTCATAATAAGTTTACAAGTACTTTCACGATAAGATATAAAGAAGAAGAATTAGGAAAAATAAACTTAAAAATTCCCGGCTTACATAATGTAAAAAATTCTTTAGTTGCAGTGTGCATTGCAAAAGAATTGGGAATTGAATTTTCAGTTATTAAAAAAGCGCTTGAATCATTTACCGGCGTGTACAGAAGATTTGAAATTAAATATAACAAAGAGCTGATGGTTATTGATGATTATGCGCATCATCCGACTGAAACAACCGCAACATTGTCGGGAATAAGAGCAGGCTGGGATAGAAGATTGGTCGCTGTTTTTCAGCCTCATCTTTATTCGAGGACAAGAGATTTTTATCTTGAATTCGGAAGATCGTTTTTAAATTCCGATATTTTCATTTGCACGGATATTTACCCTGCGAGAGAAGAACCGATTGAAGGTATTTCCGGCGAGCTCATCACGAATGCTGCTCAAAAATTCGGTCATAAAAATGTTCATTACATTGAAGATAAAAATATGATACCGGAATTTTTAAATAGCATAAAAAAGGATAACGATATTATTGTCACTATGGGCGCCGGCGATATCTGGAAATACGGGGAGAAGTTTGTCGATATGTTGAAAAAATAATTATATGCCCGGGAAAAAGGAAAAAATATTTAGTGTTTTCATATTTATTGTTTTACTGGTTCTTGTTGTGTATTTAGCTGTAGTTTCAAATAACAAAGGAATAAAACATAAAATTACAATGATTGAAGTAAACGGAAATTCATTGCTGTCGACAAAAGATTATTTAAAATATACTAAGCTTGATGATTTGAATTCGCAAAAAGATTTGATGCTGCCGGTTATCAAATCGCGATTCGAAAAACATCCGTATGTCGATTATGCCGATGTTGAATATTTAGGAGAAGGAAAAGCAGTTGTATTGTTAACGGAGAAAAAAATAAAAGCAGTTTTATTAGGCGGCAAAGACCCGTATTTGATCACGGATAATTATGAGATATTGCCACTTTTTATGAATACTAAATTTGAAGAGATTCCCGTAATAAGTAATTGTCCTGGCATTGAAAAGCTCAAACTTTTAACTGTTCACAAAGCAAATGATTTGATAGAAGCATTTAAAATAATCGATGCCGTTAAGCTTATTGATTTAAATCTGTCAAAAAGATTATCCGAAATTGATTTGAAGAACGGCGGAGATATAATCCTTACTTTCTCCGGATTGAAATCGCCTGTAATCTTCGGCAGAGGAGAAGAAGCCGAGAAGATAGCTTATCTTGATGCTATATGGAACGGAAAAGAAATTGATTCAAAATTAATTAATGAAAGCAAATATATTGATCTGAGGTTTAACCATGTGGTTTATTTCGGCCTTTCGGAAAGATAGGACTGAATCGATGAAAAAAGATATAATCGCAGGACTGGATTTAGGAACGACAAAAGTATGTGCAGTTATAGCCGAGAAAATTCCTGAGTCAAATAAGTTGAACATATTAGGATTTGGAGTTGCAAAATCCGAAGGTTTGCATAAGGGCCTGGTAGCGAATATCGGCAAAACTGCCGAAGCCATACAGGAAGCTATGTCCAAAGCATTTAATCAGGCCGGATTTGAAATCAAAGTTGTAAATGTCGGAGTTGCAGGTGAACATATAACAAGCATGCGTCATAGAAATTATGTTACAATCAGCAACCCGGAACATGAAATTACAAAGTCCGATCTTGAGAGACTTGAAGAAGATGTAAGAACAATTAGGATTCCCTCGGACAGACAAATTCTACATGTAATCCCTGAAGAGTTTTCGATTGATCATCAGTTGGGAATTGAAAATCCGATTGGCATGTCGGGAATGAGACTCGAGGCAACCAACCATGTTGTGCTTGCTTCGATACCTGCTATTCAGAATATTAAAAAATCCGTTGAAAGAGCCGGATTCCAGGTAAAGGATTATATTTTGCAGCCTCTGGCTTCCAGTACATCTGTTCTTGAGGAGAGTGAAAAAGATTTAGGAGTAGCTTTGATCGATATAGGAGGCGGAACAACGGATATTGCGATATTCCATAGGAAATCTATAAAGCATACAAAAGTAATCGGAGTTGCTGGTAACCAGGTAACAAACGATATAAGAGAATCTTTAGGTATCGTAACTGAGGAAGCTGAAAAACTAAAAAGAGAATACGGATATGCAATCGATTCGGCTATCATAAAAGATGAGAATATTCTTATTAAGGGTGTCGGTGCAAGAGGCAATACTAAAATACCAATTAGTCTTTTAACGCAAATAATAAGCTTGAGAATGAGAGAGTTATTTACTCTTGTTGATAATGAAATACGAACTGCAGGATTTAAAAATAAAATAAAAGCAGGAATTGTTTTGACAGGCGGAGGTTCTTTATTAAAGGGATGTTCTGAATTGGCGGAAGATGTTTTTGGCTTGCCTGCAAGATTAGGTGTGCCGCAGGAATTAGGTGAGGGATTATCAAATGAAATCGAAAGTCCTGAGTTTGCTACTGCTGCCGGGTTAATAAGAGGTGTACCCGGTGGGAAGTCGAGTGAATTCCAGATAATAAGTAAAATTGGAAAAGATCCGAATCAAGGGAAAATAGTACAATTTTTTAACGGAATTAAGGATTCAGTTTCTCCGGTTTTTAAAGGAATTCAAAAGTTTTTTGATGAATTATAAAAAACAAGAAGGAGGCACAAATGTTACAATTCGCTACGATAGATAGAGACAATCAATTGTCAGCTGTCTTGAAAGTTATAGGTGTTGGCGGCGGTGGCTGCAATGCACTTGAAAGTATGATTAAAAGAGGTCTTGAGGGTGTCGAATACATAGCTATAAATACCGATGCCCAGGTTTTGAACAGCAGCAGTGCGCATCATAAAATACAAGTTGGCAGTACAATCACTAGAGGGTTAGGTGCGGGAGCCGATCCTAATGTCGGAAGAAAAGCTGTTGAAGAAGATCGCGAAAGGATTACCGAAGTGCTTAACGGCAGCGATATGGTTTTTGTAACTGCCGGAATGGGCGGCGGTACCGGAACCGGCGGTGCTCCGATCGTGGCTTCTATCGCAAAAAGTATTGGTGCACTTGTAGTCGGCATTGTTACAAAACCTTTCAGATGGGAAGGTAAGAAAAGAATGTTGAATGCCGAACATGGAATCCAGGAAATAAAGCAGCATGTCGACAGCCTTATAGTAATTCCGAATGAAAGGCTGCTCAACATTCTGGATAAAGGAATAAATGCCTTTGCTGCATTCGACAAACCAAATGAAGTCCTGTATGAAGCTACAAGAGGCATTGCGGATATTATTACTGTCGAAGGAATTATCAACGTCGACTTTGCCGATGTACGCTCGGTAATGAGCCAGAGCGGCGAAGCTTTGATGGGATGCGGAATTGCAAGCGGTGAAAACAGGTCGATAGAAGCTGCACAAAAAGCTATATCCAGTCCTCTTCTTGAAGGTGTAAATATTAAAG
>CAZKUR010000036.1:0-21640 GCA_964556005.1 uncultured Ignavibacteriaceae bacterium
ATTGATTTGTAGAAGAAATATTCTCGCCGTAGATCAATTTGTCTTTTAATTTATTGTAAATAGCAAAATATTTTAAAGCTTCAACTGTCGCAGCACCATAAGGTGCATTTATCGGATTCGCAAGAGCTATTTTATTGATATTATCAGAAAGAAGTATTTTTAAATTTTTATCGAATTCAATTCCCTTTTTCATTGTCCAAATAATTAATGAACCTTCTGCATAAACTTTGGGAGAATCGACGGCAGCATTATCACGAAACAAAGTTTCCGGGTATTTCATATCTGCTGAAATAAAAACATCATAAGGTGCGCCATTTTTAATTTGTGCGGTTAACTGTCCCGAAGAGCCGATAATGACGGAAACATGGATGCCGGTTTCTTTTGTGAATTCGGTTTTTAATTCATCCATCGCATACTGTACGTTTGCTGCAACTGCAATAGTAATTTGAGATTCGGCAATATTGTTTGATTCAAAAGTTATAATTATAAAAAATAAAATTATAGATATTACAAAAAAGTATTTCATATTAAGAATTTCAATACCTACTTATTGCTATAAAAAAAATTTCAGCCTCCAAACTTAATACTTATTGTTTTTTACAGGAAATAAAATTCGTTTAAGTAAAAATTTATAATAAACTCAACACAATTAATAGAACACGTATGACGCGGTTTTTCACGGATTAACAATTGTCATTTCAAAGATATTAATTTTTTGAAGGGAAATGACTACATAATAATAATTCTTTATTTACAATTTGATATTATTTTTCAAACAATAATGCGGTATTACATTTCTAATGAATATTGATGCTGAATTTCGTTAATAATGAATCCTGATAAATTATAGCCTAAAGATAAATTAATTAACATTGGTTGTTAAAAAAAATATTTTTAATTTGAAAATGTAAGTGATTGTCATTTTGTTTATTTGACAATTAACTAATTTTAAAAATAGAAAATTTGTTTAACCTTTTAACCGGGGGAAAGGGGTTATGTATGATAGAGAAAATTAACTTCAAACTGAATGGAAAACCCGTCGAATTAACCGTAGACAGTGATAGGCTGCTTCTATGGGTCTTACGCACAGATTTAGAATTAACCGGAACAAAATACGGATGCGGTATTAGCTATTGCGGTGCATGTACCGTTCTCATCGACAACGAAGCTGTTCGTTCCTGCCAAACAACTGTTAAAGAAATTGCAGATAAAAGTGTTGTAACTATAGAAGGTTTATCCAAAAACGGAAAGATGCATCCTCTGCAGAAAGCATTTGCCGATCATGATGCAATGCAATGCGGATATTGCACACCCGGTATGATTTTAACAGCTTATTCCTTTTTGAATAAAAATCCCAATCCATCCGTTCCTCAAATTCTTGAAGGGATGAATGATAACCTATGCAGGTGCGGTGCTCATGACAGGATTGTAAAGGCAATTCATTCTGCTGCCGGAGAAATGAAAGGAGGGAAATAAAATGAACGATGATAAATATAAAGATATTGATTTTAAGGATATCGAAGAAAGCTTTCCCATGAATAGAAGGAATTTCCTTAAAACTGCCGGCACAGGTGTTTTCATTCTTTTCACGGTAAAGGATGTTTCTTTCTTTACAAAAGAAAAACAAATCAGGCAGGAGCAGGGACTTCCATCTGATTTTAATGCTTACCTGAAAATTGGTGAAGACGGCAGGGTTTCATGCTACACCGGCAAAATTGAAATGGGACAGGGCGTGATAACTTCATTAGCACAGGAGCTTGCCGATGAAATAGATGTTTCTCTCGATTCAGTCGATATGGTAATGGGCGATACCGATTTATGCCCTTACGATAGAGGAACTTTCGGATCATTAACCACAAGATTTTTCGGACCTGTACTTCGTGCCGCCGGTGCCGAAGCCAGAAATGTTCTGCTTGAATTAGCTTCGGAAAAATTAAAAGTTCCTCAAAAGAATTTAACGGTTATTAATGGCGTTATATTCGATAAAAAGAATAGGAAAAAGAAAATCTCTTACGCCGAAATTACAAAAGGTAAAAGAATTGAGAAGCATATTAAAGGTCATGTTGAAGTAAAGAAACCATCAGAATTTAAGATAATCGGTAGACCCGAAACACGGAGGGATGCTGACTTAAAGGTAACTGGGGAAGCAAAATACGCCGGAGATATTCAGATTCCCGGGATGCTGTACGCAAAAATTTTACGTCCTCCAGCACATGGTGCTAAACTAATTTCGGCTGATACTTCCGAAGCTGAAAAAGTAAAAGATGTTAAAGTTATAAGAGATGGTGATTTTATTGCAGTGCTTCACAAATATCCTGATGTGGCTGAAGATGCACTTTCAAAAATAAAAGCGAAGTTCGATAAATCCCCTTCTACTCTTAACGATAAAAATATTTTTGATCATCTTTTAAAATCAGCGCCTGAAGGAGAAGTAGTGGCAAGCGGGGGTGATTTATTAAAAGCTGAAAAGAAATCTGAAAAAGTAATTGAAGAAACTTATTTTGACGGTTATAAAGCTCATGCACCAATTGAACCTCATACGGCAGTCGCAAATATCGAAGGAAATAAAGTAACCATTTGGGCATCTACACAAACTCCCTTCCCGGCAAAAAGTGAGGTTGCAAAAGAGTTAAATATACCTGAGAAAAATGTACATGTAATGCAGGTATTTGTTGGCGGCGGCTTCGGCGGCAAAACAAGAAATCAGCAAATTGTTGAAGCTGCACGTCTTGCAAAATTATCCGGAAAACCTGTTCAGGTTGCATGGAGCAGAGAGGAAGAATTTTTTTATGATTCATTCAGGCCTGCAGCAATCGTTAAAATAAAATCAGGCATAACTAACGATGGAAAACTTAATCTATGGGATTACAGCGTTTATTATGCCGGTGAAAGAGGTTCAAAACAATTTTACGATATACCAAATCACCGCACTTCGATTTATGGTTCCGGTTGGGGGGGCGGCTCAGCTCATCCTTTTGCTACAGGTGCATGGCGTGCACCCGGAAATAATACAAATACATTTGCGAGAGAATCTCAAATTTCCATAATGGCACATGCAGCAGGCGTAGATCAACTTGAATTTAGGCTCCGGAATTTAACCGATGAAAAAATGAAGAGAGTATTAAAAGCTGCTGCTGATAAATTTGATTGGAAGTCTTCACGATCAAAAGGCAAAGGTTATGGTATTGCATGCGGTATTGATGCAGGAACTTCTGTTACTACTATTGCCGAAGTGGAAGTTGATAAAAAGACCGGTAATGTAAAAGTTAATCGAGTGGTTGCCGCTCAAGATATGGGATTGGTAATAAATCCGGAAGGTGCAAAGATTCAAATGGAAGGCTGCATAACAATGGGACTCGGATATGCTTTAAGAGAAGATATCCATTTTAAAAACGGAGAAATTTTAGATGTCAATTTTGATACTTATGAAATTCCGCATTTTTCATGGCTTCCGAAGATTGAAACTGTATTGATAGATGATATAGAAGCTGCACCGCAGGGAGGCGGGGAACCGGCAATCATTACAATGGGCGCTGTGGTTGCAAATGCAATTTTCGATGCCACCGGTGTAAGAGTATTCCAGCTGCCTATGTCACCGGAAAGAGTGCTTGCGGCGATTAAGAAAGGGTAAGAGCTTGGCTTAGTTTATTTTATCCTTACGTAATAATTTATCAAAAATCCAAAAGTGAAAAAATTATGAAGTTAATGGAATAACGGAAAAAAATTAAAATTATTAATTTACTTATTGAAGTATCGACTCCGGGTTGAGAGTGAGTTTAACCAATTCAATATGGGACTGAGTTGCCCGTATTATTAGAATGTTAAAATTATCGATTGCAAAATTTTCACCTTGGGAAGGAATGGTTCCTGTTTTTGAAGTGATGTACCCGGCAATTGTTTCGTAATCGCCGGAAGGAATTTCTAAATTATACTTTTCATTTATAAAATCTATTTCGACTTTTCCGCTTATAATATAACTATTTGGCCCGACCTTCCTACAGATGCTTTCTTCCACATCATATTCATCTTTAATCTCACCGAAAAGCTCTTCAACGATGTCTTCAATTGTTACAACGCCTGCAGTACCTCCGAATTCATCGATAACTATTGCAATCGATACCTGCTTGCTTAAAAATTCGTTCAGCATATCGAATGTTTTTTTCGTCTCCGGTACAAAGATAGCTTCCCTGATTATGTTTTGAATATTTTCCGGATATTTAAACATATCATAAATGTGAATCGTCCCTTTTATGTTGTCGAGATTGTCCTCGTAAACAGGCAGTTTTGAAAAACCGGAATCCATAAAAACATGAGTAGCTTCTTCAATGCTTTGATTAATTTCGATGCCGACAATTTCTGTTCTCGGCCGCATTACTTCATATACTCTTTGATCCCCCAAATCGAATACTTTGCTGATAATATCACTTTCTTTTTTATTTACTATGCCGGCAGCATGACTTTCTTTTACAAGGGATTCAATATCCTCTTTACTGAAAAGATAGCTTAAATTTTCTGCTTTAACATTTGGGCTTTGTGTTACAATGTTTGATACCGAAGAAGTGAACCTAATTAATGGGTATAATACGATATAAATTGCCCTTATCGGAAGAGATGAAAAATAAATCATCCTATCCGCTAACTCACTGGCAAAATATTTTGGAATTAACTCTCCGAAGAACAATAATAAAAACGTAGATATAATTAAAACACTAAACTCGCCCATCCCGAAAACAGTAACCAGCAGCACTGTACTTAATGAGGCAAAAGCAATGTTAACTAAATTGTTAGCTATTAAAATTGTTGAAAAAAAATCCTGCGGATTATTTGTAAAGAAAAGTGCACTTTGAGCGGCAATATTTTTGCGTCTTGCCCTGACTTCAATTTTTAATTTATTAGCCGTTATATAAGCTAATTCAGAACTGGAAAAAAAACCGCTTATTAGTATTAAAACGATTAAGACAATTATATTATTTAGTTGCATCAGTAAGTCTTCTTAATTTCAATTTCATGTGATTCTAAGATATAGCTTTTACCTTTCATCCGGAATTCAAGTTCAATATGAATCTTCTCATCGAGATTTATATTTTTTTTTAATTTTAAAATCGCGTTATTTCCAAAAGAAAAAATAATACTATAACCCGAATGTGAATTGTTTTGAGCTGATGTACCAACCTTTTTAAATTCCGGTTTGAAGGAATAATATTTTTTGCCTGCTTGAAAAACATAAACCGAATCAAGTACAAATTTTGAAACCGCAGTTGTATCAGAACTAATTATTTCAAGTTTACCGGTCACATGAAAAGAGTGAACACTGCCGGGCATAAAATCGGCCCATGCATTAACTTCATTTAATTTTACCGCCATGCTATTTTGGCATAGAATTTCAATTGTATAACCCAACAAGAGAACTAATAATGACGGGAAGAAATAATACAAATTGAACTTTTTCATAGCTTAAGAATTAATTTATTATTATACAATCTTGTATAGGATTAGAACCGTCACTAAAATATACAATAAAACGGTAATTATCATCGATATATCGGTAAGCATTATATGAGTTGTGTTTTCGCCTTTTTTATTGATATATACCAGGAACATGTATCTAAAAATTCCGAACACAACTATAGGCGTCGTATAGATAAGCTTATCGGTTTTAAAAACAGAAACTGTTCTTGCAGATACAGTATAAAGCGCATAACAAATTATAACACCGGCCGCTGCAATAGTGGCAATCTGATCCGCAAAATTCAACGAGTACTGAACAAGCACTTTCCTTGTTTGAAGAGTATCGTTTTCTGCTGAAAGCGTCAATTCCGAATGTCTCTTCATTATACCTAGGAATAACGAAATAAACATTGTTGTTAGGATAAGCCAGCTGGAAATTTCCACATGTATTATAAACGCGCCTCCCAGTATTCTCAGCATAAATCCTGCTGCTATGCTGAATACATCAAGAATTACTATGTGCTTAAAGTAGAACGAATAGAATATATTTAAGATAAAATATGAAAATAGTACGATTGCAAATAAATAATTGAATTGATATAAAGAAGCTGCAATAATAATAACAAGAATATATACGGAAATCAGAGCGCCTCTTTTTGAAATTTTTCCGGATGCAAGCGGCCTGAATTGTTTTAACGGATGAGCGCGGTCGGCTTCAACATCTATGATATCATTTATTACATAGACGGCAGAGGATGTTAAACAGAATAGTAAAAATCCCCAAAAGGTGATTAAAAAATATTCTCCGTGAAATAAATTCTTGGAGAAAATTAGCGGTACAAATACGAAGAAATTTTTAATCCATTGAGGAACTCGGAATAAAGTTAAATAAGACTTTATCATTAGAAAACGACTGATTCCTCGTAAATACCGAATACATGTTTCAATTCGTCAACCATCTCTCCTACTGTAACATAATTATGCGACGCTTTAATAAATACCGGCATTAAATTTTTATTGTTTTCTGCAGCATCTCGAATTTCGTTTAGACTTTCCTTTACTGCTTGCTGACTTCTTCCCTGCTTAAGTTCTGCAAGCCTTTTCTTCTGCATTTTTTCAACTTCGGGTGAAATATAGAGAATCGGGATTTCAATCTTTTCATCCTTTTCAATAAATTCATTTATGCCGATGATAAATTTTTCTTTCTTTTCAATTTCTTTTTGATAGCGATAAGCTGCATCGGCAATTTCTTTCTGGAAGTAGCCTGCTTCGATTGCCGGAATGACACCGCCCAATGAGTCGACTTCATTGAATATATCTTCAGCTTCTTTTTCCATTCTGTCTGTTAATGATTCAATGAAATAGCTGCCGCCAAGAGGATCTATTGTATTTATTACGCCCGTTTCATAAGCAATTAATTGCTGGGTTCTTAATGCAATCTTTACGGCTTTTTCGCTAGGCAATGCTAAAGTTTCATCCATTGAATTTGTATGAAGTGATTGTGTTCCGCCTAAAACACCGGCAAGTGCCTGGAAAGCAGTTCTAACAATATTATTTTCAGGCTGCTGTGCTGTTAATGTACAACCAGCTGTCTGTGTATGAAATCTCAGCCACCATGACCTCGGATTTTTCGCACCGTATTTTTCTTTCAATCTTTTAGCATAAATTTTTCGTGCTGCTCTAAATTTCGCTATCTCTTCAAAGAAGTCTAAATGAGAATTGAAGAAATAGGAAATACGCGGAGCAAATTCATCTACGTCCATTCCTCTTTCGATGCAGGCTTCAATGTATGCAAATCCATCTGCTAAAGTATAAGCTAATTCCTGAATTGCTGTCGAACCTGCTTCTCTTATATGATATCCGCTTACGCTGATTGGATTCCACTGAGGTACTTCATTTTTACAATATTCTACCATATCGACGATTATTCTCATCGAAGGCCTCGGTGGAAAAATAAATTCTTTTTGTGCAATATACTCTTTAAGAATATCGTTCTGTAATGTTCCTCTTAAATCTTTAAAATCCACGCCCTGTTTTTGAGCAATTGTCAGGTAAAATGCAAAAATCATTGCTGCAGGAGAATTTATTGTCATGGATGTAGAAACTTTATCAAGAGGAATTTTATCAAAAAGAATTTCCATATCCTGAAGCGAAGAAATCGAAACTCCGCAAATTCCAACTTCACCTTGACTCAATTCGGCATCTGAATCCCAGCCCATTAATGTTGGAAGATCGAATGCAACGGAAAGCCCGGTTTGACCATTGTCCAATAGATAATGAAACCGTTGGTTTGTATCTTCGGGAGAACCAAATCCGGCAAACTGCCGCATCGTCCAGATTCTTCCCCTGTAACCATTTGTGTGAATTCCTCTTGTAAATGGATATTCACCCGGGAATCCGATATCATTTACATAATCTAAATGTTCAATATCATCCGGTGTGTAAAGAGCATTTATATCTTTGCCGCTAACTGTTGTAAATTTCATTCCGGTTGATTTTGAATTTGTTAATCTTTCTTCAAATTCCTGTTTTTTCTTTTTATAATCTTCATTCTGCATGATTGTACCTTTAATATTTATTTAAACTCTTTATTTCATATTAAGTTCTGCCGAATCTCCGGTCAAATTCATCAAGTGAGATTTTAACTACAATCGGCCTTCCGTGTGGACATACATACGGCATTGAAGTTGCAAACAGCTGATCTATCAGCAATCTCATTTCACGTTCGGAAAGACCATCTCCTGCTTTTATTGCGGCCTTGCATGAATAAGTTTTTGCGACCCGCTCTCGTTCTTCCAGATCTTTTTCCCTTTGTTCCTGTGAATATTCCCGTATCAAATCCATTAAAATAATTTCTTCTGAGCCTCTTTTAACATCATCGGGAACTCCTTCAATTAATATAATATTTTTAGCTGAAAATTTAATGTTAAATCCGAGTTTTGCAAGAAAAGGATAAATTTCTTTTAAAATAGCGTAACTCCCCGGATCAAGCTCTAATTTCTTAGGAAAAAGCAATTGCTGTGAAAAAGGTAAATTAGCTTCCATTCGCTTTAAGGCTTTTTCATAGAGTACGCGTTCATGGGCAACATGCTGATCAATAATCATAAGTCCGGATTTAATCTGGGACAAAATATATTTATTATGAAGCTGAACTATAAAAGTAATTTCTTCATTTTTATTGGTATCGGCAGATCTCTCAGAAGGAACGTGGTACACCTCTTTAGTTTCTGTTTTCTCGAACGGGTGAGATGTTTCTTTTCCGGGTTCAGCTTTCACAATATCATCGGGGATTGAACTGAATATTAAATCTATCTCTTTATCTGAAAATCTTGTTTTTGCATACGACGTTCCTGAAGATTTCGGCCTGTCGCTGAAATCATTCGGTTCAACTTTTTTAAAATTATTAAATCTAATTTTTTCACTTTCTTCCGTAACTTCGGTAAACATCATTGAAGGAACAAGGTCATGCGTGCCGAGACTTTTTTTAATTACTGCCATAACGAAATTGTAAACATCTTTTTCATCCTCGAATCTTACTTCAAGCTTAGAAGGATGCACATTCACATCTACTCTCTGAGGATCCAATTCAATAAAAAGGATAAAGAACGGGTAATCTCCTTTTTCCAGAATATTCTCGTACGCTGTAAAGACTGCATGATTGATTTGCTTGCTGATAACGTACCTATTATTTAAAAATACGTATTGTTCACCTTTGCTTTTCTTCAGCATAGCCGGTTTACCTATATAACCGGAGACACTCATAAATTCGGTTTTTTCCTCCACCGGAATCAAAGCATCGAGCATATTATCCGCAAAAACTTTTTGAATCCTTTCTTCGAGCGTACCTGCCGGATAATCAAATATTAAATCATCATCGTTGAATAATTTAAAGCCGATATCGAAATGACTTAATGAAATTTTGTTGAATACATCTATGATATGTTTTAATTCGGTTGCATCTGTCTTTAAAAAATTTCTCCTGGCAGGCGTGTTATAAAAAAGATTCTTTACAGCTATCGATGTTCCTTTTGGGAATGAACCTTTTTCTGTTACAATATTACCCGGATCATCTATCCTTATAAACGTACCTATTTCCTCCTCGCTAGTCTCGGTTTTTATTTCCAATTGACTTACGGCAGCCATCGAACTTAATGCTTCACCTCTAAATCCCAAAGTTGAAATAGCTTCTAAATCTTCATATTTAAAAATTTTACTAGTAGCATGTTTTTGAATACATAGCACCGCATCTTCTTCACTCATTCCGAATCCGTCATCGACTACCTGGATTAATGTTTTACCTGCGTGCTTAACAACAAGTTCGATAGTTTTAGCGCCGGCATCAATCGAATTTTCCATCAATTCTTTCACTACAGATTCAGGTCTCTGCACCACTTCGCCGGCAGCAATTTTATTGGCGATATTTTCCGGTAATATTTTTATCTTCGTTGACATCTATTTCTTTCTTGCATAATAAAAAATTTCAAATTCATTTCTTTTATCTCTGTTGAGCACTTCCCAATTACTTTTATTAAATTCCGGGAAAATTATATCGCCTTCAGCCTCAAAATTCATAAATGAAAGTATCATTTCATCGGCAATTTGAATTGCCTGCGCATAAACTTTTCCGCCGCCGATAATAAAGATTTTTTCGATATTTTGCTCGTTAAAATACTTTATACTTTCATTTAAACTATTAAAAATTTTCAATTCATCAAGTTTCGTATGAAAATTTGTGCTTTTTGTTAAAACTACATTTAATCGTCCTTTAAGCGGTTTTCCAAGGGCTTCGAAAGTTTTTCTTCCCATTATTATCGGATAACCGAGCGTCGTATTTTTAAAATGCTGAAACTCTTCACTAACATGCCAGGGCATTTCGCCGTTCGATCTTCCAATCACTCCGTTTTTTGCAATTGCAGAGATGATTATAATTTTCAAACAGCAACCTCGAATTTTATTTTGTCATGATGCTGGTAATTTAAAAGTTCAAAATCTTCAAATTTAAGTTGGTTAATCGGCTTCTTTACAATTTTTAATGTTGGTAGAGGAAGCGGCTTCCTTTTCAGTTGTTCTTTTAATCCTGCAAGATGATCGAATCTTTCCATCGGAGACCCTTTTTCCGCGACGTAAATATGGGCGTCAATAATAGTATGCGCAAATTGTCCTAACTCCAAATCTGCTTCTTGTGCGATGATTTGGGTAAGCAAAGCATAGGCAGCAAGATTAAATGGAATACCTAAAGCAATATCTCCAGATCTTTGAGTAAGATGACAATTTAGTTTTCCGCCGCTTACATTAAAGGCAAATGTATAATGACATGGCGGAAGCTTACTAACAACAGCATTAGCCGGGTGCCAGGCGGAAACAATCATTCTTCTTGAATTAGGATTATTTTTAATCTGATCAATTACCCAGCCGATTTGATCGAATGTTAAACTGCCGTTGCTTTCTTTTCTTACAAACGGATTACTTTCATTTACAAAAACTTCTCCACCAACAGCATCATTTTTTTGCGGAACCGGAAAGCGTCTCCAATATCTTCCATACGCAGTTTGAAGTTCACCCTCCTTATTTGCCCATGCATCCCAAATCTTAGTATGTTCACGTAAATTTCTAATGTGCTCTTCGCCGGTTAAGTACCAGAGCACTTCACTTAAAAGGGATTTCCACATCATTTGTTTTGTTGTTAGAAGAGGAAATCCTTTAGCCAGATCCACTTTATAAAAAGCACCGAAATATGAAATTGTATCCACTCCGGTTCGGGAATGTTTACGAACACCTTCATCGATTGTTAATTTTACTAAATCCAAATATTGACGCATTTAGTTTCCAGAAATGTTATAATAAAATTCTAAATTAGATAATTGATTTTTTAGATCCGGTTTATAAATTTAATAAAAAATACAGATGTGAAGAAATCTAACTGCCAATCACTTTTTTAATTTCTTCACATGCTTCTTCAATCCCCGATTCAAATTTCTGTATTGATTCTTCCTTGCTTGTAAAAAATTTTCTTAATTCAATAGGATAAACATTTTCCGGCAATTTCTCTTTTACATTTTCATCTATAGAACCACAGCATAAAAAAACTTTTTTCCCTGTATTTTCAAACAATTTCAGAATTATGCCGGCTCCTTTCCCCAATTGAGTTTGTGAATCGAAAGAACCTTCACCTGTAATAATAATATCTACATCGTTTTGTAGTTTTTTAATTCCCAGCTCATTCGAAATAAAATCCTCAGCAGTTATTGCCTTTGCATCAAAAAAAATCTGAAGGCCTGCTGCTAAACCGCCTCCGGCGCCATATAATAATTTATTTTTAGCAGAAAGTCCTTGCTTTTCCAACGTATGAAGAATTTTTGTGAATCCTAATT
The DNA here is from genome assembly GCA_964556005.1 of uncultured Ignavibacteriaceae bacterium. GTDB lineage: Bacteria > Bacteroidota > Ignavibacteria > Ignavibacteriales > Ignavibacteriaceae > CAZKUR01. The sequence continues at coordinate 11,820 of CAZKUR010000036.1, forward strand.
CCAAAACCTCAACTTCACCGCGATTCAAGCCTTTTTGTTTTCCAAAAGTTCTTGTTGCTCCCGTCTTTCCAAGAAGGGGATTTATCACATCTAACACCATTTCAATCTGAAAATTCAACCCGGGATTAGTCCAATTTATTTGTTTAATCCTGTAATAATTTTCCGGCAAAATCTCCATTTGTTTATTAAAGAGATCGATAAGCTCCAAGTTAAATCGGGAGCACATTCCCAGCCCAAGATCATTGGTGGCAGTACCACCAATTCCAATAATTACTTTTTCAATATTCAGTTTCCTGTTATTTACTTCATTATTAATCTGAATCAGCAAATCACCAATTCCCTTTGATGTTAAAATCATCGGTTTATGATGTTCTAATGGAATAACTTTAAGACCTAAAATATTTGCTGATTCTATATAAGCGGTTCTATTTTCCACATCAAAAGCAGCGTTGCTTTTCATTAAAGAATTGTCATAAGATGTTGAAATACTGTATGTTAACTCTTTTGCTTTGAAGTATTTAGTACAAACTTCGAAAAAACCATCACCGCCATCGGAAATAGGATTTTCAATAATTTCAAAGTTTAAATTATTTGATAAATGATTTTTGAAAATCTGCGCAATTTTAACTGAATCGGCACACTGCTTAAAACTGTTGGGAGCAAGTAAAATTTTTTTCATTTCAGATTGAATATTTTCATAATTTCATCAAAAACACTGTCGGCACTAATTCCACCATCTCCTTCAAAATGATAATTTTTAGGAGCCGGGAATGAATATTTTTTATCTGCTTCTTCGTCTGGAAGAAGGATTATCTGTTCATTTCCTAATGGTCCCCACAGCTGTGCAGAACATGCCGGTTCCCTGCTGAATAAAGATATCGTCTTTACTTTCAATGCCGATGCGATATGCATCGGCCCGGTACTATTGGAGACCAATAAATTCAAAGCAGCAAATGTTAACATGGATTCCCTCAATGAATTACCGATATTCGGATATAATACTTTTTCAATTTTTCTTATTTCTTCAGGCGGATTATTATCAGTTACCGCAATTTTAAATCTTTCTAAAGCTAATAATTTCTCAATTAATTTTTTGTATTCGATTGGTCTCCAATTAGGAGCTGAAATTCCGCTTGTTGTATTTACTCCGATTAATACTTCACCAAACGGGCAATAAGAATCTTTTAATATATTTACTTTTCCAATTTCATCCTCCGTTAGATGAATTTCCGGTTCTATTGACTCTGTCTTAATTCCAAGTTTTCTAACCATATCAAGGCAATAATCCGCTTCATGACGGGGAGGATTGTACTTTCTTCTATAAACACTTTTCGTATTAGTAATGAATTGGTAAAATTTATGGCCCACACCTATTCTTTTATTTATGCCGCTGAAAAAAAGTATCCAGTTTATTTTTTCGGTCGGAAGAAGCATGAATGCATGTGTGAAATTGTATCTTTTTATTTCAAATATATAATTCAACGACAATTGTTTTTCATCATAAATAATTATTGAATCAATGTAAGGATTATTTTGATAAATATCTTTCGTATAATTTCCAACCATTACCGCAATAAAGCTTTGAGGGAATGCTCGTTTAATCTCCCTCGGTATCGGTGTTGAAAGGACAACATCTCCGATACGGTCGGGACGAACAATTAAAATTCTATGCTGATTCATAAATAAAAATTACTCTAAAACTCTGTACAGGTTAATTATTTCTTTTTCCCAATTTAATTCTTCCGATGCCTGTTTGCAATTATTCTTTAAGAACTGATAATAATCCTTATCGCCGGTCAATTTATTTAATGCTTCTTCGATCTGATTTTTTTCATATGGATTGACTACCTCACCAACTTTATACTTTTTAATAATTTCTTCCATCTGAGGTAAATTGCTTACAAGCACAGGAACTCCAGCCATAATATATTCAAATAGTTTATTAGGTAATGCGTAATAATAACTTAAGCTTACATTTTCAATCAAAGATAACCCGACATCGGCACCGGCTGTTAAGTTTACTAATTCGTCTTGCGGAACTTTCCCATAAAATATTACCTTATCTTTAATTCCCAACTGAACCGATAAATTTTCGTAATATTCTTTTTGCTCTCCCCCGCCGATAATTATGCAAACAAATTCCGACGTATTTTTAAGAACATCAAAAATTAATCTTAATCCCCTGCCGTGAAGTATCACACCCTGGTATAATAATATTTTTTTTGTTACCGGAATATTAAATTTTTTCCTGAAATTTATAGGCTCATTGGGTTTAATAAAATTAGGCAAATTTCTCAAAAGAACAGTTCGGCCGATATTATATTTTTTTCTTAAAAAATTAGCATCCATGTTTCCGGTTGTTATAACGTAATCAACTTTTTCAATAAAAATTTTTTCAAGCATGGTTAAAAAAGACTGTATTATTTTTCTCTTTCTTAATCCTGCAAGATGACCGTATAATTCCCTGGAATCATAAAAGACCTGAGCATTTTTTTTCGAACCCATAATAATAAGCGGAAGTGTATAAATATCTTCGGCGAAATAAATATCATATTTATTTTTTAATAAGTGAGTGAAAAGCAGCAGAGCGAATTTTAAATAGAAAAATACGGAGAACTTACCTTTATTCAGCTTAATAATGTTTTTTTCACCTGATTGAGTTTGAAAATTTTCAACCTGCCAATCGAAACCGAAAAATTTAATCTTATATCCGCTTTGTTTTAGAGAGGTAAATAAATTATTGCAGCGAGAGTCGTAATTAATATTACCTAGAAATGAAATCAGAACAGATTTTGATTTTGGCATTATTTAAAAATTATTTAGCTTCTTCACAAGAGTGTTTCGCATAATCGTTTTTGCATCGAACTTTTCCTTGAAATCGATAAGGCTCATGCTCGGTGTCATCGGGTTTTCCGCTTTAGTATCCTGGCTTACGCCGATGTCTACATACCTGTACCCGTTCTCCGTTGACCACTTTACAACATCATACATTACACGATGAATCGGTTTTAGATGCTGAAATTCGTAAAGCAGCATATTATAAAAACAAAGCGTTACAATTTCATTGCAAATAAAAAGCAAAGAACCTGCAATAGGCTTGTCTTTATAATAAACCATAAAAAGTTTTAGGTTTTCCGGCAGAAGTTCTTTCAACCTCAATAAATCATCCAGGCTGTGTGTCGGTTTTACCTCATGGCGGGCTTTGTTATCTAAAAGTATCGGATAAAATTCATCGTACTTTTCATTTATTTCAACACGAACATCAGCATCCTTGAGAGTTTTCCTAATATTTCTCCGGACAGTTGGCTGAAATCTCGAAATTATATCTGCATTCTTATCCAATTTTATTGCGCTGGAAATATAATGCAGATCATAATTAAAATTCTGCCACAGCATCGCGAAGTCAAGATTCTGATTCATATTCCTTTCATAAATCATCGGCGCCGATGTTAAGATAAACTCTCTTATCCCGTTTTTCAGACCGTATTCCTGCAATGTCGTTATAAGCTCCATTGCTTTAGAAAATTTTAATTCACCTGTAACAATTGAACCATAGCTTGCACCAATTGGCGATTCATAAACTCCGTTTCTTAATTCTCCCGGAAGGACTGCTGCAATTTCACCTTTTTCTAAAAAGATAAGATGCGTAAAAGTGAACTTTCCTTTTTCGTGATAGTCGAAAAATTTTTGTAAATGAAAGATAGTGCCGTTATTTGAATTAAGGACAAAATTATCCCATCTGTCTTTCCATTTATCAGTATATTCAATTATTTCCATAAATATTCAACAAGTACTTTCTATAATTGTTTAGCATAAATCTTAAAATCATCAAAGCTTTTAACGATTTTAAAAGAATCCGATTTTAAGATAGTAAAATTAGGGAATTTATAGTTTTGAAGCTTAAGTTCATCGATATGTTTTTGATTAAATAAAACCCAGTCCCCAATAGGAATTGACCGTAAATCGAAGTTTTCACCGGAAATCCGCTTCGTCAAACCGGGTGTTTTATAATCTCTAATTAAATCCACACTGTATTTTGTAAAATGATCTGTATAAATAATTTTGCTTGGATTGCTTCTGATAAAACTTTTTAGATTACTTAAATTATCTTTTCCGAAGTAAAGAGTATAATTAAAGCTCATGAAGATTCCGGCCGCGATGTATGCTGTAAACAGAAGCCAACGAAAATTCTTTTTAATGTTTTCAAGAAAAACTGCCGTTAAAATTATCATCGGCATAATCAATGGGTAAATATACCAGTTTCTGTGCAAGTCTAAAGGCTTGTATTGAGTTAACGAAGTAGTGAATGCAATCATTAATATTGCCAAACCTAAAAACCAAAAACTAAGCAGTACATTTTTTTTTCTTTTAAGATTAATAATCGAAAGGACCAAGGCTATGACAGGAATAAACAAATAAAATCGTCTCAGGAAAGTAGATTTGAAATTTATAATAAAAATTTGATAAAGAAGAGCAAACCAATAATTCACATGGTGTCCGATGCTTTCATAAACGGTGGATGGGAAAAAATCATAAAAGCTGTATGAATAATTCAGCTTCATTATGTTAAGTCTGTAAAAAAAATTCCCATTAATAAAAAGATAAATTATTCCTTCCACGAAAAAATTAAGAATGATTATAATAACGGGCGGCAGCAAATACTTTATCTTTTTTTCCTTCACGGCAAAAGGTAAGAGAATAATGATAAGAATAAATATGTAATAAATAATTTCTTTGAACTGTATAGATATAAAAAAGCTGATACCGGAGATAAATGATAATACTAAATTCTCATCTTTATAAGATTTCCATAAAAAGAAAATGCCGAGGTTAATGAAAAAAGCATTTATTAAATCGGGAAAGGCAAGAGTTGAAAAAATGATGTCGGTTGGGAAAAGTGCATATAAAAAAGCAGCTATTAAGGAAGTCGTTTCATTTACCGTTATCAGTCTCGCCAACTCAAAAACAAGAAAAATATTAATAATTGAAAAGATAAACGGGAAAATTATCGTTGCAGTTTCACTGATTCCGAATATTAAAAATGAAAATGCTATCAAAGCCGTTTGATTAATTCTGAGAAGAAAAATAGGATATCCGAGGTAATTGCCGGGGAAATTCCCGGCATATAAATCATAAGCTAATTTTGAGTAATATGCATCATCGGAAAATACATGACCCATATGAAAATAGAGCCTTAGCAATACAGCTAATGTTACAATACCAAATAAGTAAGCTTTACTTTTCAATTGGAAGTCTTTGATGTTTTCTCAAATAAGTTTCAATTATAAACGCTGCAAACGGAAGGCAGCAGATCAAAAAAGGATATTTGTACCTTGGTACTCCGTATACTAGAATTGTAATCCCGATTCCAATTATAGAAAAAAGCAGTAAAACAGATTTTTTCTCATCTAAATTTTTTGATTTTCTGCTCAAAATTATTCCCATTATAATTAAAACAAAAATAAGTATGTAATAAAACTGGTTGAAAATTTGCAATCCAAAGTATACAACTTTAGAATAAGTCGATGAGTTAGGCATAATTCCGTTAAGGGTTTTATTCTCTTTTATATATTTTAAAATATGGTAAAGATCCCAATCCTGATTATTCATTAAAGTCGATATCGTAATATCATCCCATGCAAATGTATAAAAGAATTTTAAAGGTATAAGGCTAACCCATTTAAACGGATGCGCCTTAATCCAGTTAACAGTCTCAGCACCCCAGTAATTTTCTTTTTCAAAATAAGTTTTACTTTGTGAATCGGGGATATAACCGGCTTTCCCTAAATCAAAAACTTCTGCATTAAATGCTCCCGTAGCATTTTCATTTGCACCTATTAGTAAATTAGAAGAACCGGTAGTTGCCGTATAAATGAAATGACCGAAACGCGCTAAGTTAAAAAGCCCTAATAAGGTAATAAATATTATTAGTCCGGAAGCAAATCTGAAAATTTTTATTTTATTTTTCTTCTTCCGAATCAGTTGATACACATAAATTATGATAAAAGAAATAACTAATGCCCAGCCCAGCGGCCGTACTGCTATCGATGCGGCAGCAAGTATCCCTGAAACAAATAAAGATAATTTAGTATTCTTCAAATAAAAATAAATACTGCCTAATACAAGTATGCCGAAAAATAATTCGGTGTAATTGAGCAAAACGAAACCGATGTTATTCAAATAAAGGATATATATTAGCGCCGTTAAAATTGCAGTATCTTTGTTGAATAATTTATCCGTTATCTTATAAAGTAAAAATAACTGTAAAAAGTTAATGGCAAGATTAAATGCCCTAATGATAAAAGTAGAATTATAAATCTTCAATAATATAATAATAAAATTTACATAGAGCGGAGCTATAATATAATCACTATATAGATGCTGCGGAGCCGGATAAAATGAACCTGCTTTTATACATTCTTCGGCAAGCTTATAATAGTAAAGTGAGTCGCTTCTAAATTCAACCGGCGAGAAAATGATGTAAGTTAACTGAACAAGAAGATAGGCTAAAAGAATAAATTTAAAATTATTTTTTATTAAGATGAAAAACTTTTGCATTATTTCATCTGGTCATAAAGAATCCGGATGGACTTAAAATACAAAATTTAATGATAACGAATTACCAGTCCCAAGGTCATATGAAAACGGTGTTAAAGCATAATCAAAGCTTAAACTGCCCCAGTGCAAGCCAATCCCGGCAGTAAAACCTTTTGAAATATAACCGGTCAGGTATCCGCCGCGTATCGCAATTACATTATTGTACCAAATTTCAGCACCGAAATCCAGATGATTATCTTGAGTAGCAAAGTATTTTTGATACTCACCGCCGACAACAATATTTAATTTTTGATCAGGCAAAGAAAATTTATAAGCCGGACCAAATCTTATATCGGTAGGAAGCTTTGTTTTTTCAAATCTTAATTTGCTCATCGAACCAATATTTCTAACAACAGCTGAAACGGTCAAACCATCCAATGATGTAAAATAATTTAATCCGAGATCCATTCCCCATCCGGTTTCTTCATCAACAAAAATTCCCTGGTAGATATATTTTCCTGATAGACCGAAAGCAATATCTTTTGTTATAAAAAATCCTGTGGAAATACTGCCGAAGAAAAAATTCGCATTAAAGGTTGATTCCGGATTGCCCGGTTTGGTTCTAACTTCTATGTTATCAACATTAGTAACATTAAATCCAAAAGCAAATGGAAGACCAAACAGAGAAGTTTTCGCGCCTAAAAGTTCATTACTTATTCCCTGAATCCAGGCATTGTGCATCACCATTATTTCGCTGCTATTATTTCCCGCTAATCTTGCCGGATTATAATAAAGTGCAGTTACATCGTTCGAAGTTTCAGCACCCACATCACCCATCGCGATATTTCTTGCACCGAAACCTATCTTTAGAAAAGATAGACCTGTATTGCCAGCCGACTGAGGGTAAATTGCTGCTGAAACAATTGTTAAACAAAAAATTAAAGTATATATTTTTTTCATTTTTTTTATAAGCTTTACTGTTCTATTGTTTTATTGCTGAATTGTTTTTCGATTAATAATTTAACTAAAAAAAAGCATTCTATTCAACAATATAGCAATTTAACAGTTCAACAATTTAAATTTAAAAAAGACAACTAAATAATTTCAAAAATAAATTATTAAAAATTGACATTCACACCGACAATATGCCTGCTCTGCGGTGAATATGGTTCGATAACAAAAGCATAGTCTACTCCGATTACAACATCGCCAAAATTTTTGAAATATGAAAATCCCAGTGAAGGATTTGAAGGATAATCTTTGTTATTAATATTTATTTGATCAATTCCTCCTCTAAGATACAATTTATCTATAATATTATATTCAACGCCGAAGCGTATAAAATTTGCACTTGCATCAGTATTCTCAAATTCAAAAGCCGCTATCAACCCAATATCTTTATTATGATAACTAACACCGAATTTTCGAAGATTCGGGAATTTGTTTTCAGTATTTCCGCCATCTACATCATATAATGGGGTTGAATCCCATTTATACTTACTATTTAAATCTACAATAACAAAAGAAAAATTCCACTCGGGATTCAGAATATAAATTGCACCAATGTCAAAACCCAGTCCGTTCGATTTAATATCCTGGTATAACTTATAATAATAAAATTTAGCAGCTATACCGATTGCAAATTTATCCGAAAACCGGTTGGAAAGCCCGATAAAAAATTGGTTTTCCGAAGTAGATAAGTCCCCGGTTTTTACACCGCTGTTGTCTCTTTCATCAATATTACTCACACCGGAATTAATTATTCCTAGGCTAACTCCGGCAATTGTCGTAGGTTTTTTATGCGATCTGCTTTTAGAGGAATAATACTCAAATTTTCTCGTAAAACTCAAGAAGTTTAAAGAACGGTCTAAAGATAAAAATGAATATGATGTCTGGAAAGAATTATCTTCCTGGAATGCAGATAGTGCAGGATTGTAATACGAAACTAAATTTCCTTCGGTAACAGCAGACATTGCATTGCCCATACCAATACCACGGGCACCAAAACCCACCCTGCTGAATGCTCCGGGCATACTGCTGATTTCACTGTACTTAGGCTGTGAAAAAACTGCCTGACTGATTAGTAGTATAAATATTAATAAAAAATTTTTCAAAATTTCCTCTTTACCTTCAGGTTATTGAAGAACTATAATTTTCCCGAATACGGGGGATAAACCGCTTACATCTACACGATAAAAATAAACTCCGTTTGGAACGATTACACCGTTGTCATCCTTCCCGTTCCAGAAATCAATTACACCGTTGGTACCGGTTCCGTTGTTATCTATTGAATGAATCGGTTCTCCTCTCTGAACATTTTGAACAACAGTGCGAACATATTTCATATCAAAATTAAATATTCTTATTGTTACACTTGCCTGCTTCCCGCCGGTACTGTATTTTATTTTACACAGATCCAGCTTTGGAGAAAAGGGATTCGGGTATGCGTAAGAATCTTCTTTAGTTGTTAAAGGAACAGATGCAAAATAAATTTTCCACGTACCGCCCCAGGTTGTTCCCGGTGTTTCATCCAATCTTGCCAAACCGTCGATAGAACCGAGCCACAGATATAATCCCTGCGAACCCGCAGCATAAAAAATAGGTGTTGAAATAGATAAATGGGTTTCGTTATCGACAATTGATGTAGGCAATGTCCATGTTGCTCCGATATCGGTGCTTCGGAAAGGGCCATCATCTGTAGCCGCAATTACACTGTTTCCTTTAAAACCAAAATTATGCGCTTGTTCGCCGTCGAGCGCCGTACCCCAGGTTAGGCCTCCATCGGTAGAATAGCTAACAGCGTAGAATTCATCAGTGCCTTCAGCCTGCCATGTAGCTGCCCATATTGAGTTATTCAAATTTTGATTGTAACCTAAAGCGACTACAAAATTTCCGCTTATCGGATATTCTTCATTTGTGTGAGTAAATTTCGTCCATGAAGGGTATAAATTATCGGCGTCAGTTGTTTTATTTATTCCGCCTGCCGTACCTACATACAATGTTGAATCATTAGTTGCTAAAACAGAGAAAAGCCGATGATTCAAATTGTTTTCCGAACAAAACTTCCCCGATACCGGCTCAAGGCAAAAATTTAAAGTATCTGTAGGTGAAATATTGTTTAAATAATCCGGCGGCAGTACGACTCTCTGCCATTGGTAATTTGGATTTGCAATTACGCTGTCAATCGGCGCTCTTCTAAGCTCGCCAGCAAAATTTGCCGTCCAAACATACTTAGAAGTGAAAGCAATATCATAAGTTAAATTTTGAATTGCAACGGTTACCGG
>CAZKUR010000036.1:21740-24374 GCA_964556005.1 uncultured Ignavibacteriaceae bacterium
GTTTTTTTCATTAATAGATTGTAATGTTATGAATGATTTTATTACTTAAAAGATGCCCCCTATCCCTGGCTTGAAACTCCCATCTATAAACACCAGTAGGTGCATTATTGGGCAACTTGACTATTAGTGAATATATTCCGTCGCCAGCAATTTGATCACCATCATCATTTGTGAGACCATCATCATACATTAAAAATGGATTATTAGTCGAGGGATGATAATCAGGAGGTATAAATGAATTAAAGAAAACAGTGCTAATATCGGATAAACCGTTTGAATCGTTAACCGTAATATGTAATGTAATTAAAGTATCTACGCCAATCTTGGCAGAATCAGGAGCTATAAGATTTGATACTACCGGAGCTACATTATTCTGCCCGTTGTTATAATAAAAATCATGTTCGGCTATTTTTCTCGTATTATCGTTTATATCGGTGGCAAAGTAATTTATCTTATAAGTTCCAACCGGATATGCTTTACTCAGGGGAAACAAATTCGAATATGTTTTATCGCCCGCATGACTATCGCCGTTTTCGGATTTACCGTTGTCATAAAGTGCAACCGGACTATTATTTAATTGATCTCCTGCTGAATTATATATATCGAAGTATGTACTCTTTAAATCCGTTATTGAACTAAAAGTAACGGAGACAAGAATTAGAGAGTCATCAGGAGCATAATATGCTGTGTCAAATGGATTTATTGATGATACTTGATAATTAATTGGCGTACTTTCAACAGTTCCGTTGAAGGTTTTTTCGCATCCCCAGAAAAAGAAGGGAATTATAAGTAAGAATAAAAATTTTTTCATAGATACAATATCTTTTTATAAAAAAATTAGCTCAAGGTAAAAATCTCTAACCCTTTATTTCGGACCGAGCAAGATAATCGGTGCAGGAGAAAAAGAAATTAGGAATATAAAATATGAAAAATAACCTAAAAATTTTCTAAAGGGGTTCAATTCATTTTCTTCGGCGACAGGAGGATGTTTAAGTTTTATAATAAAATAAAGAATCAAAGCCCAAAACAACCAGCCTGCCCATCCCAACGGCAAACTCATATTTAATATTGCTTCAATAACTCCGAGTAATCCTAAAATCATTAAAACAAAGAAAGAAATTATTGCGATGGTATAATGTTTTTTTGCACCGAACATAGTATATCCGATATGCCCCCCGTCTAACTGCCCGACCGGGATCATATTCATTGCAGTAATAAATAAACCAAACCATCCAACGCATAAAAAAGGATAATGATAAATTTCAGACATCGGAGGGAAAAATTGGCTGTGACCGATAAATATCCATTTAAAAAATGAGAACAATAATGTATTACCGAAAATTAAGTTGTAACCTTCTTTCCCGAAGTTTGGTGAAAAATAATCGGGATGAATTTTCAATAAATAATCAACTCCCGGAACATGTGTAAACCCATAAATCAACACAATTAAACAAGCAACAAACCCGGCAAGCGGCCCGGCAATTCCAATATCGAACATAGCTTTGTTTGATTGAACAGGGGTCCTGGTTTTTATCACGGCACCCATTGTTCCAAAGCTGATTAAACCGGGAACAGTCGGAAATGGAATATAATATGGAAGTGTTGAATTCACTTTATGATATCTTGCCGCAAAATAGTGTCCGAACTCATGACACGTAATAATAAATAAAATTGCAATTGAATAAGGAAGGCCGATTTTAAGATAGCTTAGTTCAAAAGGCCCCATCGAACCGGTTGTCCATTCAGCGCCTGCAATTGTTGTGGTTATAAAAGTTATAAGGAACAAACTTATATGAAGAAAGTAATTTTGTTTTTCTTTTTTAATAAACTTTTGTTCGTATTCTAAATATTCTTGTTCGGGATAATCAGCCATTATAAATCAAAGTTAATTCCGATAGTTGAGTATTGTTCGTTTAAATTATAGTATTCACCGTGAATACTTTTTCCAGAAATATAGGAATAAATCAGGCTCACTCCCCTTCCGTTAACATTCCCGAATTTTATTCCAAGACAAATAATATTATTTCCCGAATACTTATTGATTTTTGACAATTTAAAATCGTATGCAGCAAACGGTGAAATATTTTTTGCTATATAGGAATCCGCATAATAATCAAACCCTGTTTGGAAAATCCATCTTCCAAAATTTTCCGGTATTATGTGCAAAAGATAAGTGAATCCTGTATATATTCTAAAGTTACGATATTTATAGAATGGAAATAGTTCAAAAAATTCTCTACTGTAAGTTATAGGAGAATAACCAGGATCCCATGAGTGAATCTGAGAATCGTATCGTCCATCAACGAGATGAGCGGATATGTGACTAAATCTAAAACGAAATCCGTACGAGTGATTTCCATCTTTAATTTTATAACCTGAATTTATTCCGAAAAGATAATCGATAGTTTCAACCGGAAAGCGAAATTCTTTAGTAGCCTGAAGTCTCGTAAAAGTAAATAAATCGGCACCGAATGAAATGGTTTTATTCCCATTCTCAATTTTATAAATATCTTCCGAAGTTCCGATATCCAGCCTGATATTATCCAGCTTGGTTAAATAAGAAAAGCCGGCGCGAGGTTCTAAAAAATTAGCTGTAAAGGGCTGAATATTTAAACCTGTAGGGAACCAGGTTTC
>CAZKUR010000036.1:24474-40545 GCA_964556005.1 uncultured Ignavibacteriaceae bacterium
TAGCAAGGTAAAATGATTTCATTGTAAGGTGAAATAACGATTACTCTTGTTACAGCTTTGCAGCTCGGATCATTTATATCGTTGCCTCCGTCTTTCCGCAACTTTAAAAAACCTTTATTAATATAGATATCTAATTTCCTATCCGTATATTCTTCAATAAAATCAATTGCGTCATCGGATAAACCGGGATTTCCGAAATAAGAAAAAACCGGGTTCACAAGCAATACAAGATCATGCTTTCTTGCGATATCATGCATTTTGGGAAGTTGTTTGTAAGTTTCATTTGTTACCGTAAAAATTATATCTGGGAATTCACCAAGCGATTTTGCAATTTCAATGCTTTTAAAAACATGATTATAGCAGTTCACCCGACGAATATTATTATGTTCTTCTTCATCGGGAGAATCGAGAGAAAAATGAAGAAGGTTTATATTCCCTGCCAGTCTTTCGGCAAATTTCGGATAAAGCAATGCATTGGTAGTGATGCTTGTCTGCATTCCCAAATTTTTGGCAAAGCCCGCCATTAAATGAATATCTTTGTGCAGTAAAGGTTCACCGCCGGTAAGATCAATAAATTTTACCCCAAGCTCTGCAAGCTGTGCAACATTGTTCTTAAAATCTTTTATATCTGCATAAGCTGTATCATTAAAATTTTCATGAACACCAAAATGACAGAATTCGCAAAAAGCATTACATCTGTATGTCAGATAATAATTACATAAAAGGAGCATTAAAATTTTCTATCCTTCCAGATGACTCGTTTGCTGAATAAAACTAAAAATGGTAAAATGATTACGTACACAATATAATAAATCTGAAATGCAGGAAAGTATTTCAAATTTTTCTTAATGCCAAAATAATTATGAACAGGATAAAGTACGAACAAATCCGTCAATATTTTAAAGACAGCTAAGTAAAACCACACAGGTGAGAAAAATAAAGGTGTTAAAAGAATAAATAAATTTGCAAGAAATGCAGTTCCCATCAAAAGGAAACCTGAAACCGGGACCTGCAAACCTCCTATTGCCCATCTTTTTTTCTGCCGGAATAAATTTTTTAAATTAGGGCACGGAATTGAACTCGCCAATAAACCTTTATCAAGCGGATAGATTAATTTGTATTTTTTCAGCTTATCAATTGCATGAAGTAGATTAGAATCCTCGGTTACGCTAAAAGGAAGATTTTCATATCCCCCAACTTCTTTATATGCTTTTTTGCTGTATGACATGTTATTGCCGATGCAGCTTATTGCCTGTCCGAAATTTATTGTGCCGGCAGCTACTATTAATAGATAGATAAAGTCAACAGCCTGCATCCCGCTGAAATTATTGACCGCTTCCTGAGTAGTATATCCGTTAACAACAGCTACATTTTCTTTATAATAAGAAGCAATTGTGTAAGCCCAATCCGGGTTAACGGCACAGTCAGCATCGGTTGTTAAAATTATATCACCGGATGAAATTTCAATTGCATTTGCTAATGCATTGGTTTTCCCTTTTAACATCCCGATTTCTTTTTGAGTAACAATTTTTTTAAAACGTTCTTTCCCCTTAATAAATTCATCAATAATTTCCCCTGTTTTATCAGTGGAGTTATCATCGACAATTATAATTTCAAGTTTGTTGTCCGGATATTTAAGTTCATTTAAAGACTGAATACATCTCAAAATATTGTTTTCTTCATTCCTTGCTGCAACTATTACCGAAGCCTTAGGTAAATCTTTTTCATCTATTTTGGGAAATTTTTTCTTTACTCCGATTATAAAAACAACCGATTGAATAAAATATATGCTTAAGATGATTAAAAATATTATCTCAAGCATCCGGCAGGTTCTCCGATTTCCAGGTGAAGTTCTGAAGTTTTTTCGATAATAAGCTTAATACTGTCTTCAATAATATTTTTCGATTTGAGGCTGTCATGCAAAACAATAATAGAATTTTTATTAAGATGATTTTCAACTGCAAATTTAACAAGTTTAAAATCATTTTTATAATCATAGGTTAACAGAGACCACATTACATTTCTCAAATTTCTCTCCTTTAATTTTTTAGAGAGTGAAATTGTAAATCTTCCATGCGGAGGACGAAAATATTTTACTTCATAATTAAATTCTTTTTTTAAAAGAAGAGTGACGGAATCTATTTCATCCTCAATCGCTTTATTATTCAGATTCTTTAGAGTTCTATGATGAAGGGTGTGATTGCCGATCGAATGTTCTTCCGTTAAAATTTTTTCTACAAGCTGCGGATATTTTTTGATATTATCTCCCACACAAAAAAAGAGGGCTTTAATTTTGTACTCTTTAAGAAGACTTAAAATTTTCCCGGTTGTTTCCGGTATCGGGCCGTCATCAAAAGTAAAAAGGATTTTATCATTAATTGTATCCCACTGATAACCAGAGAAGATTTTTTTTATTAGTTGCGGTGGGTTATATGAATATCTCAAAGTTTAAAAATCATTTCAATTAAAAAATCCATTCAATTATTAAATCATTAAAAGTCGGATTTATTTCCTTTGAACTCATATTAATCTCACTTAATTAGTCGAAACTACATAAAACAAAAATAAGAACTGCTAACATAAATCGTAACAATATCATCTTAAAGACAAGAATTTTTCAGATTACCGTTAATTGAATCCGTGAAAATCCCGTAATCCGTGATATTTACTAAAAGGTTCTCCGATTACTTAAATTTAATTCGACAAAAAAAATAAATAAAAAGTAAGGAGAACCTCAATTTGGTCCCGCGGCTCTAATTTCTTTAGCAGTTTGTTTTTCAAATCTTTTAAAATTCTCTTTGAACATGCGCGCTAATTTCTTTGCTGTTTCATCATACTTTTTTTTATTTTTCCATGTATTTTTAGGATTCAATACATTTGAGGGAACTCCTTCACAAGTAAGGGGAACATTCAAATTGAAAAACGGATCTTTCCATGTTTCAACATTATCGAGTTTACCTGTTAACGCCGCATTCAACATTGCCCTTGTATATTTAATTTTCATCCTACTTCCCTCTCCGTAAGGACCACCTGTCCATCCAGTATTTACCAGCCAGCAATTAACTTTGTGTTTTTTAATTTTTGCTCCCAGCAATTCAGCATATACTGTCGGATATAAAACCATAAAGGGCGCACCAAAGCATGTACTGAATGTGGCTTTAGGTTCTGTAACTCCTTTTTCGGTACCTGCGACTTTTGCTGTATAACCGGAAATGAAATGATACATTGCCTGATTAATCGTTAACTTTGAAATAGGTGGAAGTACGCCGAAAGCATCTGCTGTAAGCATTATTATATTTTTAGGATGGCCTCCTTTACTCTCGGGAATAATATTATTTATATGAGTTAACGGGTATGCAGCTCTTGTATTTTCAGTAAGACTATCATCATCCAGATCGAGCCGTCGTGTTTGAGAATCGATTGCAACGTTCTCAAGCACTGTTCCGAATTTTCTTGTAGTTTCATAAATCTCCGGCTCGGCTTCTTCGGAAAGACGGATTACCTTTGCATAACATCCGCCTTCAAAATTGAAAACACCGTTTTCACTCCAGCCATGCTCATCGTCTCCGATTAATTTTCTTGCGGGATCTGCAGACAAAGTAGTCTTCCCTGTTCCGGATAAGCCGAATAAAATTGCTACATCTCCATCCTCACCTACATTTGCAGAGCAATGCATCGACATTACTTTTTGAAGAGGCAATAAATAGTTAAGAATTGTAAATACTGATTTTTTAATCTCACCTGCGTAGCTTGTTCCGCCGATAAGGACAATTTTTTTTGAAAAATTTAACACTATAAAAACGGATGAATTGGTTCCATCCGTTTGGGGATCAGCCTGGAAATTCGGCATGTTGATTATTGTAAATTCGGTTTTGTGTTTGGCAAGCTCTTTTTCATTCTTATACCTTAAAAACATATTTCTTACAAATAAATTATGCCACGCGGTTTCGGTAATTATCCTGATAGGCAGTTTATATTTAGGATCGGCACAGGCATAGCAATCCTCAACGTATAATTCTTTTCCCTGTATATAAGCCATCATCTTATCGTAAATTCTGTTAAAATGAAATTCATCGATAGAACGGTTTACTTTTCCCCACCAGATTTTCTTTTCGCTCGATGTCTCCTTAACGATGAATTTATCGTTGGGGCTTCGGCCGGTATGGTTCCCGGTTCTAACGACAAGTGGACCGAGGTGGGCGATTAAACCTTCTCTTCTTTTTACCGATTGTTCATAAAGTGCAGGGGTTCCGTAATTATAATAAACTTCCCTGATATTTTTTATTCCCATTTGACCAAGTTCTTTTACAACTTTGTCTTTTAAAAGCATATTATTCTCCTATTGAAATAAGTTTTTGCGGTATGTTAAATTTACAAAAATTTAACCGAATCACTAATATTCCTTATCAAAATAAGGCTGTTATTATGTTTTTAAATTTCATCAAAACAAATGCCCACAAGGTTTATATGGCTCTGTCTTAAGTCAGTATTAATCTTTTCGTGCGATGAATAATAAATTAACTTTAAATGCTTAAAATATTGAGTTTAAAATCATTCCATCATTCTATAATATTTTATTGATTAACAAGATTAAAACAATTAAATTAGACATCGTGTTCTTATACTCATCATAGTTTTTGAATCGAACATTCCGGAAAAATAATTTCTTATCCGAATTCATGGTCGACATATTAAATTCACAAATTAATTCAGAGGGAGACATGTTAAGGGGACAAGAAAGCAATAATACAAACTCTTTTAATATCGAACTATTAGACAATTTTTCTAAAATAAATATATTTAAATCCACGTTATTAGGAATCTTTATAGGTATTACCCTTTATCTAATAAGCCTCCACAATTATTTACTTTTTCATAGTTTGGCAGAGAGTTTCAGCATTATTATTTCGTGCGGAATTTTTATGGTTACATGGAACTCACGGCGAAATATCGACAATAATTTTTTTATAATAATCGGCATAGCTTATCTATTTACAGCCCTGCTAGACCTTCTGCATACTTTTTCTTATAAAGGAGTAAATATAATTCCGGGAGTTACCACAGATCTTCCCACACAAATCTGGATCGCAGCCCGGTTTCTGCAGAGCATTTCTTTATTAGCCGCACCGTTTTTTATCGGGAAAAAAATCAGGACTTCAATTGTTTTTTACTTATATGGTTTGATTACTGCCGTAATAATTGCTTCAATTCTTTATTGGAAAATCTTTCCGCAATGTTACATCGAAGGGTATGGATTAACTGAATTTAAAAAAATCAGTGAATATCTTATTTCAATAATTTTATTATCATCTGCATTCGCACTTTATAAAAAGAAAAACAATTTTGATAATTATCTTTTTTATTTGATAGAAGTTTCAATTATAATAACGATATTCTCGGAATTGAATTTCACTTTATACACATCTGCATATGGATTTTTTAATCTTATCGGACATCTACTGAAGATAGCGGCATTTTATTTATTTTATAAAGCCATTATTGTCGTCGGATTGCAGGATCCTTTTAATTTACTTTTCAGCAGGTTAAAACAGAAAGAAAAAGCTCTCCAGCTTACAAGATTTTCAGTAGATCACTCTGATGACTTTATTCTTTGGATAAATTCCGATGGATATATTACAGATGTTAATGATACCACAATCGCAAGATTAAATTATTTAAGGGAAGATATCATTGGTACTCAGTTTTTAAGGATCGACCCTGATTTTAATCTGAAAAAAATTAAAGCGGCAAATAATAAAACTTTGACAACGGAACATCTTTTTAAGACGAAGGATGGTATAATAATTCCTGCAGAAGTGGAATTCAATTACCTGGAGTATGATGGAAAAAATTATTACTGCGCTTTTGCTAGAGATATATCCGAAAGGAGAAAAGCCGAAGAAGCGTTGATGGAAAGTGAAGCAAGGTTTAGAAGTATGGCAGATAATGCACCTGTGATGATTTGGATGTCTAATTCGGATCAATGGCGTATTTACTGCAATAGAAGATGGCTGGAGTTTACCGGGCACACGCTTGATGAAGAAACCGGAAGAGGATGGCTTAAATCAGTTCACCCTGAAGATCAGGCAAATTATTGGGAAACATACGACAAGGCATTTGAAGAAAGAAATGAATTTAATTTTGAATACAGGTTAAAAAGATATGACGGGCAATACCGCTGGATACTAGCTACAGGAATCCCGCGCTTTACCTCCGAAGGAAATTTTTTAGGTTATATAGGTTCAGGCTACGATATAACCGAAAAAAAGCAGTTAAGCGATCAGATGAAATTGTCGCTTACGGAAAAAGTTACATTGCTCAAAGAAATTCATCACAGGGTTAAAAATAATTTACAGGTGATATCCAGTCTGCTCCGGCTTCAATCATCATACATAAAGGACGATGAAACACGTGAAATTTTCATCGAAAGCCAAAATCGTATCAGGTCAATGGCGCTTATTCATGAAAAGCTTTATCTCTCCAAAGATCTATCTCATATTAATTTCTCTGAATATATCCGCGAACTGGTTTCAAGCCTATTAAGCACATTTAAATTTAATTCGAATAATATAGAACTCGATATAAACATTGAGGATTTACAGATAGAAGTAGATCTTGCTTTAAATATAGGACTTATAATTAATGAACTGGTTTCCAATACTTTTAAATATGCGTTCCCCGACGAAGTGAGCAGATATGGAAACAAATGTAAACTTCTAATAAAATTAAAAGCTTCCGGAAACGGAAAATTTATTGTAATTGTAAGAGATAACGGTATTGGACTTCCGGCAAATGTGAATTTTAGAAATACTTCAACACTCGGTTTGCAAATAGTAAGTGCTCTTGTAGATCAGCATAACGGGTGTATTGAATTAAACAGCGATGAAGGGACGGAATATATTATTGGCTTCGGCATGAAATAGAAATTTAAACTGTAATTGTTGAAGTTTTGATTTGACCTAATAGAGCAAAATTTTATCAAAAATATTATTTTTGAAATTTAATTCTTAATAATCCTACTTTCAAAAATTTAAATAAAAAGAACAGCACTCAAATTTGATTTGAAATTGAAATTTAAAATCATAATGTTGACTTTAAAAGAAACGCCGGATGAATAAAATGAAAAATATATTAGCAGCTTCAATAATTTGTTTAAGTTTAATCTCAATTAGCTGTACTTCTGAAGAGAATAAAAATAATCCTGTTTCGGTTCCGCCTAAAGACATAGTTTGGGTGCCTTTAGGATTGGATAGCTGCAATATCTCATCAATTTTTTTCACATCAAATGGAAATATGCTTGCCGGAACAAATTACGGATTATTCTTTTCTTCTGATAAAGGTCAAAACTGGAAACTTATAAACCAGGAAATTTCCGAAGGGACTGTAACAAGTTTCTGTTCATACCCGGGAAATAATATTTTAGCAGGTTCGGCTGGAAAAGGTATTTATGTTTCATCCGATAATGGTATTAATTGGTATATTGGAGGATTAAAAAGCCTTTATATTACATCAATCGCTGTTAACAGCCAGGGGGCAATATTCGTTGGAACACGAGGCAGCGGAATTTATATTTCTGGCAAAAATTTTAACGAATGGTCGCTTGTAAATACAGGTTTTAATAATCTAACATTTCCGTCTTTGCTGATTGTTTCCGATAATATAATTTTTGCCGGAGGCACCGGAGTCTACCGCTCTGATGATAACGGTAATTCATGGAGTTTGAAGAATAAAGGTTTAGGCAATTGGCCGGTTTATTCTCTTATTTTAGATAATGAAGGAAACATCGATGCTGCAACTGATATCGGCGGATTTTTTCGCAGTACCGATAATGGAGAAACGTGGACACAATTAAATGCAGGATTGATAAGCACCGAACTTATAACTCTTGCAATAAATAAATATGATCATATTTTTGCCGGTTCCTGGGGCGGCGGTATTTTCCGTACAACAAATTATGGTGTTAGCTGGTCCGAAGTTGATTCAGGTTTAACTATTAAGCACATTTCTTCCCTTGTCGTTTCACCAGAAAATTTGTTATTTGCCGGAACATTCAAAGGGATATTTAAAGCCGTTGAGAAATAGAATGCTGCAAACTGCCTTTAAGGTTAACAGGATTTAAATTGCTGAATAAATCTTACCGGTTAAAATGAAGATAAAATAAGAATAATTAGTACAAGAAAAGCAACAAAATATAAAAGGAATCAATATGAAGAAAATGCAAAAAGATCCGGAAATGCTTCAAGAATATGATTTTAGTAAAGGTGTAAAAGGTAAGTAATCTAAAAAGTTCAAAGAAGTGACCAATGTTGTTGTAATAGACCCAGATGTTGTCAAATATTTTCCTGACCATGATTCTGTCAATAATGCTTTAAGATCACTAACTGAAATCATAGTTACACAAAGTAAATTTAAAAAAATCATTCAAATAATAAAAGAGTTTGGGTACTCATTAAAATGTATGATACAACCCGAGGTAATATGCAAAGTGTTTATATGAAGTAATTCCGTTTCCCAAGTCCATTGAAAAAAGTATTTGATAATTCTTTATTAGGGGAACTCCTCCTCCGAAATGTAAACCTGTATAACTCTGTGAATCAATTGTAGATTTAGATTGATGGAATAATTCTGTCCCAAGAAAAAAACTATCAGTAAAATTATATTGAATTAAAATTCCGGAAAACTCCCAGTTCTTATTTCCGGAACCCGGATTTATCCAATAACCTCCGCCGCCATAAATTGTCCATTGGCCTACATCTTTTTGAAGCCAAAGTGGTAAATAAAATTGAGCTTTACCGTTTCCTAAATTTTTTGAAGCATTACCTGTCGGAATTTCAACAAGAGGAAAAATACCAATATCCGGTATAACGTCCGTTTGAGTAACAAACCTGTATTTGGCTCCTACTTCGGTATCTCCGTAACCTAAATTAGATGTTTCATTTTTCGGCGCTGAAAAAGCCAATGGTACAACAATGTGAAATTGTGTTTGAGAAATAACGCCATAATTAAATTCAACAGCAGGGCCAACTCCGTCCGCTCCGCTATTATCAAATATTCCGGTAGAAAACAGATACAACTCACCGTGATGGAAAGGAACCGGGATAGGATCGTCCGTTCTAAACGGCGGCCCGGCTAATAATTTAATCGTAAAAACCGGGACGAAAATCAATAGAAATAGTAATACGGCTCTCTTATTCAATCGAACAAAGAATTTTTTAAAATTATAAAAAATAAGTTAAGCCATCTAAAGCGATTAATCTTTGATTTGTTTTGGATTATATCTTAAATCACGAAACAATTATTATGAAATCGAAATCTAAAGCATAATTATCTAATAGTATTCAACGAATTTAATTTGGAGATATTTATGCGATTCTTCACAAAAAAGCTAAATCCCGGGATTCAGTGCGAATATCTCTCTAATATTAAAAATCTATAAAAGAAAAGAAAAATTTTATAACGCAACACTTAATTAAAAAATGTAAATTTTTAATTGAAATTATGAAATGTGATTTTGATATTCCTATTGAAAGGAGAATACAAAAAATGAAATCTAAATTTATAATCCCTCTTGCATTAATTTTAATATTTTGGTTTGCTTACCTGTTTGCACAATCGAAAAATAAAATTAAAAATATACTTCAAAACCCTTCAGCACAAAATGAAGTTATTCAAACGATTATAAATAATCCGGAGATGATGCAAAATTTCATGAATCATATGTCGTCAAATTCGGGTGCTATGAATAACATGATGGCCTGGATGTTGAATAATCGGAATGCGCGGCAGATGATGATGAATGAAATGTTTTCAAGAGCTAACCGTGATTCTTCATTTACAAATAATATGTACAACATGATGGGCGACTATCCCAGGATGTACGGGTGGATGCATAATATGATGTCCGGTAACGGAAACATGCGTTATAATATGATGGGTGGAACAATGATTAACGGCGGTATGATGGGAAGAGGAAAGATGGGCGGAATGATGAACAACAGTAATTCAAATTATGGAAATTCTAGTTACGGAAATATAAATAGTCAAACTTCAAGTAGTGGTGAAAACTGGGAGGCTCCTGCTTCTGCAAATAATTTAACATCCCCTATAAAGGATATAGAAAAAGCAAGCCGGGAGGGCAAAAATATATTTAATGCTCAATGCTTTACGTGCCATGGAACCGATGCTAAAGGAAATGGACCTATTGCAAATACTTTGAATCCGAGGCCCGCTGATTTAACTTCTCATGCAGTTCAAAATCAAAGTGACGGAGCATTATATTGGAAAATTACGCACGGCAATCCGCCAATGCCTGCATTTAACCAATCACTTTCAGATAAACAGCGGTGGGATCTGGTAGCTTATATAAGAAGTCTTAAGTAATATATTTAAATAAATATTTATGTTAATAATTATAAGGAGTAAATCATGAATACACTAAATATTGTGAAACGTTTTAAAGTTATTCTTTTTGCAGTAACCTTAATTTCTACTTTTTTAGTTAGTCCGCAAGTTCTTGCACAACAGCATATGGGTGGAATGATGAATAATAATATGCAGCAGAACATGCAGCATCAAATGATGAATATTCAGAACATGATGAAGCAGATGAATCATATGAATGAGATGATGAACGGTATGATGCAGAATAATATGGGACAAATGCAGAATGGGCAGCAAATGGGTTCTTTAATGAACAATATGCAGAATATGTCGAAACAAATGAAAGGCATGCTCGATCAGATGAACAACATTATGCAAAATAAGGGATATCAAATGAATCAAGGGATGCATAAAAATATGCAAAATATGATGGGAAATATGAAAAATATGATGAGCAACTTTAAAGGGATGCTCCAAAATATTCAGCAGACAGAATCAAGTAATACAAATAAGAAATAGTAAATGAAATACCGAATTAAAATTCTCATATCATTTATTTTGATGATTGTTCTTTCATCGGTTATGTATGGACAAAGCAAGTGGTCGCTGAATGCAAACTTCCAGTATGCGAGCGGTAATTATTTATCGAGCGAAAGATTGAATAGTTATTATATTTACGGTGGAATTAGATACGAGGCTGATAATTTTTCACTTGCTTTGTCCGTCCCTTTCATCGCCTCCAACGGACAAAATGTTTCGCAATTCGGACAAATATACATGCCGAATCGTATGGGAGGAAGTTCCGGTACAAGCGGAATGGGAGGTAATGGTACTCACGGCAGCGGCGGACATATGGGAAACCAAAATTTTGTAACAACCACTTCTTCCGAAAACACAGGCATTGGCGATCTCTATCTTTATGCAAATTATGATTTATTAGATCAGTTCAACTCAATTGCCGGACTGGGTTTCGGCAGTTTTATAAAGTTTCCAACTGCGTCAACTAATAACGGGTTCGGCACTGGCAATTTTGATTTTGGTTTATCTGCAACTCTAAGAAAAAGTTTTAATTCTTATTTAGTTTATGCAACAGGAGGCTACATATTTTTAGGAAGCCCGGACAGTGTTAATTTTATAAATCCTTTTACTTTAAATATTGGAGTTGGAAAAGTTTTTGGTAATGGTAATTTTTCTGTATTATTGAATTACAGTTTATATTCAAAAGTTTTAGATCTTTACCAGTTACCGCAGGAATTGTCTTTAGGTATCAATATTAAAGGAAATAATAAAATTACATATATGCTGATCGGTTCTGCCGGTTTATCAAATTCTACTCCCGATTATGTTTTCTCGGCTGGATTGAGATATAATTTATAGATTTTACACTGCCCCCAGTTTAATCACCGAAAAGCCGTATTTCTTTCTGATAGAAGTTATTGTATTCAGCAGTCTTTTTCTTTTTGCATGCATATCTTCAAAAAATAAAAGCTGTTCCGATGCAGTAGTAAAATTTGTAAGATGAATTCCGATTAATCTGATTGCAACTCTTCTTGTGTATGCCTTGTTGTAAAGTTCTCTTGCGATATCAAAAATTCTCATATCGTCATTTGTCGGCTCGATTGTTTTTGAGCGTACGAGAGTTTTAAAATCGGAGTAGCGAAGTTTTATTCCAATGCAGGATGCAGATATATTATCGTCCCTCAATTTCTGACAGACGAAAGCAGCTAACTTAAATAACGTATTTTCAATAAATTCTTTATTCGAAACATCGTAGGTAAAAGTTGTTTCTTTTGAAATGCTTTTTTGTTCTCTTTCCGTAGTTAAATATTCCGTACCTTTTCCGTTTGCTTTCTTCCAGAGATCAATGCCGGGCTTTCCGAATTCCGCGGAAAAATATTCTTCAGGCAAATCTGCCATATCGCCTACCGTAAAAATTCCTTTTGCATGCAAATCATTCATCGTAACTTTTCCAACTCCCGGTATTCTTTCTATTGGCAGAGGACGTAAAAATTCTTTAGCAGAATGTTCCGGAATGTAAGTTATACCTTCCGGTTTATTATAATCCGATCCGATTTTTGCAAGATTTTTATTCGGTGCAATTCCGATCGAAACAGGCAAAGAAAACCTTTTCATTATTTCTTTTTGGAGAAACGAAGCGAGTGAAAGATAAGAGCCGTATATTTTTTCGCATCCGGTAAAATCGACATAAAATTCATCTATCGAAGCCTGTTCCAAAACCGGTGCATATTCAGCTAAAAAATTTTTAATGCTCTTTGAGTAAAGGACATATTCTTCGTAATGTCCATGTAGATAAATTCCGTTTGGACAAAGCCTGAATGCAGTTCTTATCGGCATAGCGGAATGAAGCCCGAATTTTCTCGCTTCGTAAGAGCATGCGGCAACTACTCCCCTTCCGTGCGGGTCGCCGCCGACAATTACCGGTTTGCCAATCAGCGAAGGATCAAAAATCCTTTCAACCGATACGAAAAATGCATCAAGGTCTAAGTGAAAAATTGTTCTCATCTTGTACTATCCTTCTAAGTCTCGGATACGTTGCCAATGTAGTTTTTGGGATATCGACTTTAATATTATTTTCAAGCATCGAGGTCATCTCAAAAGCATTAGCAACGCCCTCACCTTTTGGGTGATTATTAAAAATAACATAAAGTACTTTTATTGTTTTAAGCAGAGGCTGTATTACCTGCTGAACTTCAATCAACTCTGCGGCGGAATATAAATAACTGTATCTTTCACTTTGCTCTGCATAAGTCTGCTTCTTTCCGAAATTATTCAGCGATTTTATCCAAGCTTCCCTGTTTCGTCCGTGAAAGCGAATGTATGCTTTACCGTTTGTAACTATCAATTCAAGCGGCATCGACTGACCTATCTGTGGCTGATCAATTGTTGTATAAACGAGATCATGTTTCTTAAATAATTCGAGTGCATCTTTATTCAGCCACGATTTATGCCGCACTTCAAGAAAGCAGTCATAGTTTTGAAATATTTCCCTCAGTTTTTTCACATAATTTGCATTTGGTTCATTAAATGAAAATGAATACGGGAATTGAATTAACAAACCGCCAAGTCTTTCTGCCTTATCAAGAATTCCGAGCGTATCATAAAACGCTTTTATCTTTTGCTTGTCGTAATCTTTTTTATGAGTAAAATCCTGGTGAAGCTTGATGTTGAATAAAAAGTCATCGTTGTCAACAACTTTTTTCACCCAGCCTTCCACAACCCTCGGACTTAAGTAAGTGTAGTAAGTTGAATTAACTTCCACACAATTAAAATAATGAGAATAAAACGACAGCCAGTCGAAATTCGAAGATTGGGCCTTCGGGTAAAACGGACCTACCCAATCTTTGTACGACCACCCTGCCGTACCTGAATATATTTTCGTCATCAGTACATCTCCCTGGTTAAATATTTGTTATTCTACGGGGCCAATCAAAAAGTAAAAAACAGTCATTGTGAGTTACTGAAAAAGGCGTTGCCTTCATTTATCATATAGAATGACAAATTTTCAATATTGAGTTGGTAACCGCGCTTTAATATGGTGAAAAATCTATCTATCGTCATTGCAAACCCAACAGAGTTCAGATTGAATGTTGGTTGGGTGAAGCCCGTTTTACGAGGTCTCGCCAATCGGCGGACAATCTCACTTTGCCATTGTACAACTCTTGAGTTCATTTTTGGTCTACGGCCAGTTTTGTTGAACCCTTTCAGGGTTCTCCGTCATTTTATTATTTACTTTCACCGGTCAAAGACTCCGTTGGAGTCCACGGACTCTGACGAGATTTCATCCGGTGTTATTCACATGTGGTTGACCAAAAAGTAATTTCGTCATTAAGAGCGAAGCGAAGTAATCTCAATTTTGATTTAAAAACAAAAGATTGCTTCACTCGAGGACTCGTTCGCAATGACTTATTCTTCTTTTTGGTCACCCACAACTATTTTCATTCTCTCCCTTCAAAAAATTGCTTTCTCACGCTCATCCCCTATCGGGGATGGGATAAATTTCCATTCTTCTTTGTGAAATATTACTTAAACTATTAACTTCCAATTGTTTTAACGTATCCCGCAAAACTCCAAGAGACCGCTGGCTTAAAAGATCTATCTTAACCAACCCTAAATCTTCAATGCCGTACATATCGGGCTGCGTTATAATGAGCCCAACTCCTTTGTTCTGCGCGTACTCCAAAGCGGTATAATTTGTTATCTGGTTCGGAGCAATTACAATTCCGCCCGGATGAATGCTGAGATGCCGCGGAAAGTTTGCAAGTCTCGTCGCTATATTCACTATACTCAGCCACGGTTCATGATTCAGCTTAAGCGATCTCGCCTCGGGGAATAATTTGGAAATCTCCGGCAAATTTCTTGCATCGGTCCATGGAATAAATTTGCTCATCTGCGAAATTTCTCCATCAGCTATCCCGAAAACCTTAGCGGTTTCTCTAAAAGCAGAGCGCGCTCTAAAGGTAACATGAGTTGAAATAAAAGCAACTCTTTCATACCCGTATCTTTCAAAAACATATTTCACTATTTCGTCGCGTTCCTTCCATGAAAAATCCAGGTCCACATCCGGCGGAGAGTGACGTCCCTTATTCAGGAACCTTTCAAAGTAAAAATTATATTTTATCGGATCAACTTCCGTAAAGCCGAGGCAGTACGAAACCAAACTGTTTGCCGCCGAGCCGCGCCCGATTGTCATCATCCTTCTTCTTTTGGCTTCTCTCAATATATCCCAAACGACCAAAAAATAATCGGATAAATTCAAATCATTTATTACATCGAGTTCCATTTTTAGCCTGTCGATTATTTCTCTTGTGATACTGCTATATCTTTTCGTCAATCCTTCGAAAGCAACACGCCAGAGAAACGAAAACGAATCTTCACCGCTGGGAGAATTATATTGCGGGAATTTAAATTCTCCCAATTCCAAATCCACTTTGCAATTTTCAACAATATAATCGATGTTATTCAGAACTTGAGGAAACTTCTTCCAGTTAGACTGAAGCCGCTGCGGATCTTTAAAATAATATTCCTCATCCACAAGATTGTCTTCATTTAAATTCTGCAAAGTTCCTCTATCTTTCATTGCGGTCAGCGTACGGTGAATTATATAATCCTCTTTTCTCAAAAAATAAATTGGATTCGATGCAATGCACTCAATTCCTTTCGACATGCAATATTCATATAACTTGCGGGTTTTCCTTTTTTCCTTTGGAGTCGAAATCAGTTCCGCAAAAATATTTTTTCTGTGAGGAATCTTCTTCAGCAATTCCAAAGAACGAATTATTATAAAAAGATCCGGGAAATCATCCTGCAAAAGTTTGACTAATGAAAAATCATCTTTAAGTTTTCTCGTGGTTATTATCCTGCATATATCCGCATAACCCTGAATATTGCGCGCAATAAAGATTGCATAATTTTCTTTATTATCCGGATCATCAATGTACGTTCCCAGCAGACTTTTTATGCTTGCCTCTTTTGATTTTTTCGCAAACTGAATTAAGCCGTGCATAGAGTTTGTATCCGTTAAAGCGAGGGCTGTTAATCCGCAGCTTTTTGCTTTTTTAACAAGGTCGTCAACCGAAACGGCGCCCTGCAAAAAAGTATAATATGAATGTACATGAAGCGGAATCATAATTAATCCAATTTCGACACATTGAAAGTGATGAATCAATATTT
>CAZKUR010000037.1:0-38894 GCA_964556005.1 uncultured Ignavibacteriaceae bacterium
GCCGTGCTTTACGTAGTGTATCGTTGCAAAAGATGTCGCAAACCTGCCTAAGGGCAGGCAAGTTAACAATGTAAAATTTACAATTAATAAAAGTATAAATCTCTTTATTGTTTTAAGGTCCACATTAAATATCGGTGTGCTTCTAAAAATTTTTATCACCCTTTCTTTCATCCCGTAATTGCTTATTCCCATGTCAGGCTCCGTTCTTAAGTTGAATCGAACTTTACATAATTAAATTACTTCTTTATTTTTTATGATTCAATTTATTTAATGTTAATAAGCAGTAAAAATATATATCATTAGATATTTTATCAGCAAAAAAAAATAATTCGCTGCTGTTAAGTTTTTGAGATTTATTTATCGAATTGTTTAAATATATCTTTTCAGTGAAGCTTTTTCGATTGTCCCTGCTTTGGAATGTACATTTAGTTTTTTGTAGATGTTTTTTATGTGAGTGCGGACTGTTTCTTTATTAATGTATAATTCATTGGCAATCATGCTGTAGCTTTTACCGTTTGAGAGATGCTGAAGGATTTCGGTTTCGCGGCTGCTTAAAGGAGAATTTTTATTTAAACTGAAAGATTGTATAACAAGCCTGGCGATATTTGTATTCATCGGTGCACCGCCTTTTTGTACCTCCTCAACCGACTTAACTAATTTTTGCGGTGAAATGTTTTTGGTCAAATATCCGCTCGCACCTGCACAGAGCGCCTGGAATATTTTGCTGTCCTCATCGTGAATCGTAATTACAATAATTTCGATGGTTGGGTTTTTTCTTTTTATTTTTACTATCCCTTCGATTCCCGACATACCCGGCAGACCGATATCCATCAAAATTACTTCGGGCTTATCCTGCCGTAAATTTTTTATTGCATCTTCACAATTGTCATAATTTGCAGGGCAGTAAAACCCGCCTTGTTTATTTAATAATTCTACAAACCCATTTCGAATTATATCATCGTCTTCAATAATAACTACTCTAATTTCCGTTTGATCAGTTTCCATAAGTTGAGAATTTAATTTATAATCTTGTTATTCTGCGAGAAGTTTTTTTGCAATTCTTCCCCTAAAAGAAATTTTTGTCCCAATTCCTTTTTTTGATTCAAACTCCAAAATGCCGGATATCTTCTCGGCGCGTCTTCGCATATTTTGCAGGCCATTGTTATGATTAAAATATTCCGAAGGATTGAAGCCTTTCCCGTCATCGACTATTGATATTTCGAATTCCTGGTCCAATATCGATGCTTCAAGAAAAACCTGCCTGCATAAAGCGTGCTTAAGAGCATTATTCATTCCTTCTTTAAAGAGTAACGACAATTGTCTCTTCCAATCCATTTTAAGCGGAATTCCTTTAAGCTCGTCCGTAATACCGTTTACCTGGAATTGGACTTCAGTTGAACTGAATAGGTCATCACCAAAATCCTTCAATCGAATCATTAAATCATAAAACGTATCTTTATTTGGATCTATTGCCCAGATAAAATCCTTCGTGCCGTCATAAAGAATTTTGGAATTTTCTGAAATTTTCTCAAGCAGGGGCAAAACCTCAATTTGCTTTTCGTTAATTTTATCTTTTGCCAGTTCGGTAAGAATTGAAATTCTTGTTAAAGTATGTCCCAGCTCATCGTGAAAATCGGCTGCAGTTTTCTTCCTGATTTTCTCGCTTTCTTGTTCTCTAATTTTTTCGAATTCAAGGACATGTTTCAACTTTAATCTTAACTGGAAATTATATAGAAAAAATATTATGGCTGCCAGAATTAAAATTATTATAGCGAAAAACCACCAGGTTGTCCAAAACGGAGAAATAATATCTATTTTTATTTGGAGTATATTACCCGACCAAAGGCCGTCGCTGTTTGTGGATTTAACTTTAAAAATGTAGTCTCCCGGAGGTAAATCGTTATAAGTAACATAATTCTTACTTGACGGTATATTCCAATTTTTTTCCAATCCTTTGAGATAAAAAGCATATTTAATATTTTCGGTGTTTACAAAATCCAAAGCTGAAAATTCAATATGAATTGTATTATAGCGGTGGTTAATTTGCAAGTTTGAAAAATTTTTTATTTCACTTTTTTTGCCTTCGTAATTTTCAGAATAGAATGAAGTTATTATCAGTTTTGGAATGAATGAGCTAAACTTTAGGCTGTCGGGGTTGAAGTAATTAAACCCGTTTATTCCTCCGAAAAACAGGTAGCCGCTTTTTGATTTTAAAGAAGAGTTGGGATAAAAAATATCGCTCTGTAAGCCATCTGTTTTGGAAAAATTACGGAATGAATGTACTTTGGGATTGAATTGCGATAAACCTTTATTTGTTGCCAGCCACAAATTTCCATTGCTGCCTTCACGAATTGAAGTAATAACATTATTCGGCAATCCGTTATTTTCAAAAAAGTGAATGAAATCGTGATTCACGTTATTCATAAGATTTAACCCGTTGGCAGTTCCAATCCAGATTTCGTCTGCTTTATCCTGGTAAATGCAATAGACATAATTATTGCTTAAGCTATTGGGATTTTTTAAGTCCTGATAATAAAAATCTATTTTCCCCCCAACTTTATCGAACCTCATTAATCCGCCGTAAGTACCTGCCCATATTTGTCCCGACTTATCCATATACATTGTTAGAATATAATTGTTCATCTGATTAACAAAACTTGAATCTTCGTATGAATAATGTTCGAGTTTATCTTTTATTTCATTAAAAACATAAATGCCTCTGTCGTACGTCCCAATCCAGACTTGCTTATGCTTATCGTATAAAATTGAAGTAATGTTGTATGATAAAAGAGGTGATAATTTTTTGTTTACTTTTTTAATATCTAAAAATTTGTTTGCAGCCGGATCGAAGAATTGCAAACCGCCTTTTGTTC
The DNA here is from genome assembly GCA_964556005.1 of uncultured Ignavibacteriaceae bacterium. Taxonomy (GTDB): domain Bacteria; phylum Bacteroidota; class Ignavibacteria; order Ignavibacteriales; family Ignavibacteriaceae; genus CAZKUR01. The sequence goes on from CAZKUR010000037.1 coordinate 2,874, forward strand.
CGATCCATAAATTATTATTTATAAAATTAAGGCAATTAATGCTAGAATCTAAGCGTGAAATTTTATCACCAGGCCGGTATGGGAAGCTTTGTAAATTTCCACTGTGAATATTAAATTGATTTAAACCTCCGTCTAAGGTACCAATCCAGATATTTCCATTATTGTCCTGAATAAAAGAAGATACTTTTTCTCCGCTAAGCCCTGAGGCAACAGACCGGAATTTTTCTTTTAAATTTACAAGTTTATTTATCCCGTTTTGGTAAGCATCAACCCAGAGCACTCCGGATTTATCTTCAAGTATAGAAATAATATTATTGCCGGAAAGACTGTTCGTATTATTTTCGTGGTAAAAAGCATCAAATGAATTTTTCCCTTTATCTAACTTGTTGAGCCCGTTTGAAGTCCCCGCCCAAATGTTACCGAAATGATCTTGTGCAATTGATAAAACCATGTTATTGCTTAAGGAACTGTTCTCTTTATTATAAACTGAAAACTTGTCCGAATTTATATCATAAAAATTTAAACCCTTTGCTGTTCCTATCCATAAATTTCCGTCTTTATCACTATAAATTGAAAAAACAACATTGCTGCTGATCGAATTAGAATTATCCGGTTCATTTATATAAGTATAAAATTTATTTTCCTTCGGCAAAAATTTAGAAAGCCCGCCTCTTGTTCCTGCCCATAAGGTATTTGAGCGGTCATAGTAAAGAACGTGAACATTATTGTCCAGCAGCCCGTTTGGATTTTTAGAATCATATCTGTAATTAGTAAATTCATTTTTCTTCAGGTTGTATTTATCCAGACCTGAAGTTTCCGTTCCAATCCAGATATTTCCTGCCGAATCCTGTGTAACTGACCAAATGATGCTGCCCGATATTCCGTTCTTTTTTGCGGGATCGTAGATGAATCTTTTAAATTTTTCCATTTGCGTATTTAGTTCATTGAGTCCGCCGCCCCAGGTACCGATCCAGATATTCCCGGACTTATCTTCGAAAAGGGAAATTATATCGTCAAATGAAATTGAAGTGGAATCGGTTGGATTATTTTTATAAATCTTATAGCTTTTCCCGTTATATCTTACAAGGCCGTACATTGTTCCGAACCATAAAAATCCGTTATGGTCTTGAAGAATACAAAATGTCTGGTTTAACGAAGCACCGTTGCCGTTGAGAGACAGTTTATCAAATTTTGGAATGAACGGTTGTGCGAATAATAAATTTGATAGGAAAAAAAATAAACCTGTGGTTATTATTATTCTTTTCAGCTTATAAATTTTTTCAAACAAAATTATTTTATATCAAATTAATACATTGGAATTGGTAAATATAAAACTTCTTTAAAGAAATTCATACTCGTAAACCGCAATAGTTTTAGATTTTAAATTGAGCGGAACGTCGAATTTCCGTGTAAATTTGTAATCTTTCTATTAAGTTTGAGATTAAAATTTTTTTCTCATTAATGGGTCGCTAATGAACGACATATTTAAAGAATATTTTTACCCGCAAACAATATGCGTTGTCGGTGCTTCTTCAAAAAAAGGAAATCTCGGATACGAGTTGACCAACTCGGTTATAAATTATGGATATACCGGAAAGCTTTTACTTGTAAATCCTAAAGCTGATGAAATTTTTGGAATTAAATGCTTTAAGAGCATTGAAGAAATAGAAGAAAAAATTGATCTTGCAATTGTCATGGTTCCGAAATTATTTGTTGAAGAGTCAATCATGCAATTGCTTAACAAAAATGTAAAATCTGTAATTTTGATCACGGCCGGATTTAAAGAAACCGGGAAAGAGGGTGAGGAACTTGAAAAGAAAGTAATTGAGCTTGTCAAAGGTTCCGGTGCAAGAGTTGTCGGCCCGAACTGCATGGGCATTATAAATACTAATAGTGATGTAAAACTCAATGCAACTTTCGTAGCAGAAAAACCTGAACACGGCACTATGGCTTTCCTTTCACAAAGCGGTGCAATCGGTGCGGCGGTTCTGAATTCTTTGAGGGAAACCGATATCAGGTTTTCTCATTTTATCAGTGTTGGAAATAAAGCCGATGTTAATGAAAATGATTTAATGGATTTTTGGCAGTCCGATAAAAATGTCGGAGTTATAACGCTTTACCTTGAAAGTTTTGTGGACGGGGAAGACTTTATAAAAAAATTCATTGAGAGAAAAATTACAAAACCGACTATCGTACTGAAAGCCGGGAGAACATCGAGCGGTATAAAAGCGGCATCATCACATACAGGAGCTCTCGGCGGCAGCGATAAAGTTGTAGATGCTGTGCTGAATCAATTCGGAATACTCAGGACTGATTCATTAAACGATATGTTTAACTCAGCTAAAGGATTTGAGAATTTTCCTCTGCCGGCCGGTAACAGGATTGCTGTTGTAACAAATGCCGGCGGGCCTGCAATACTTACGGTAGATACACTTGAAAAAAATAATCTGAAGCTTGCAGATCTTTCTGATGATACAAAAAAATTACTGCGTCAAATTGTACATCCTGAAGGAAGCGTTAATAATCCGGTTGATCTTTTACCCGGCGGAACAGCCGAACAATACAAAAAGGTTAATGAAATTCTAATTGAAGATAAAAATGTGGACGGAGTAATTTCAATTTTCGTTGAGCCTGTTATGGTTAAAGCTCTCCCTGTAATTGAGAATATAAATTCAATCGTTTCCAAAAAACCGGTCTTGCAGGTGGTAATGCCCCTGCCTGAATTTTGGGACGAATACCGCAAAGAATCAGCCACCGGAAAACCGTTGTTCAGATTTGCAGAAGACCCGGCAGTTGTTTTATCCAATATGCTCAAGTTTAACCAAGATAAAATTAAGCATGAGAGGTTGAAGCCGGGTAAATTAAAAATTTCTTTTAAAGAAAATGAAGACCGGCTGTTATCCCCTGAAGAAGTTATGCTTATTTCAAGAAATTATGAATTGCCTATTATTGAAAGTTTATTGATAGAAGCCCGCGAAATTGAAAAATTTGAATTTGATTTTCCACTTGTATTAAAAGCAGTTCATTCTAAAATAGTTCACAAATCCGATCTGCAGGCGGTAATATTAAATATTAAAAATAAAAAGGAGCTGACTACGCATTCGCAAAATATGTTAAGGGATTTTGAACTGAGGGGAATTAAAATTGAAAGATTTTTAGTTCAGCCATACCTTGTTCCGAAATTCGAATTGCTTATTGGAGGCTTCCGTGATCCGAGCTTTGGCCCAATGATCATGTTCGGCTCCGGCGGTAAATATGTTGAATATTTAAATGATACTTCGATGAGATCGGCTTATTTAAGCGACAAAGATATTGATGAAATGATCAATCAAACGAGGATCGGTAAAATAATAAAAGGCGTGAGAGGCGAGAACCCGGTAAATTTATCGCTTGTGAAATCGACAATAAAATCGGTTGCGCAAATGATGATTGATAATAAAGAAATTACCGAATGCGATTTGAATCCGCTGCTTGTCTGCGTTAATGATAAAATGTTCGCGGTGGATATTAGAATGAAAGTAAGAAGCTGATTCACTGGTTATCAAGCCGGCAAATAGATGACGTCTTCCCGTTGTACTTTGTAGCGTGAAAAGATTTCATCTTTAATAAATTAGCATTAGATTCAATTGTGAACTATATTTGCTCCTAATTATTCACCCGGAAAATTTTAGATAATAATACATGAAAAAATATTCCTTTTTAATTTTTCTTTTTGGATTTGCTTTATTTATCCAGGGATGCATCCAGTTTAACACCGTCTCATACGATGTTATTATAAATGACGACGGAACAGGAACGGTAAAAATGTTTGTGCATGATATCAGGTCGGATGCGGACAGTACTGCACAATTTGAACAGGATAAATCTAAATTATTCGATTATATGCTGAAAAGTGATGACTTTTTAAATTCAATGAAACAAGAGGGAAAGGATATTACTACACGAAAATTATTTAAGAGCGGCGATACTCTCGATGCGGAAGTCGTTTACTCGTTCGATAAAATTTCCGATGTTGAAAACATTATGAAGGATAAAGATTTTTATTACTTAACACTTGAACCGACGGACAGCGTTATTTCGACAAACGGAGAGGTTGTAGTAACCCAGGAACATAAAAGAATTCTCTGGGACAGCAAAATGAAAAACTTAAAGTTCGAAATGTTCAGTCAGTCATTTGAAAAAGGAACATTTAAGCCCCTGGCTCAATACTATAAACCCGGCAATTAAAAACTTATATTAATAGTTTTTATATTTTGAATTGAAACTTGACTAACCCGCAGCACAGATTACTCACATAGTGATGGTAATAATATAATCTGTGATGCAATAGCAGAAATTTGATTTGTAATTTTAAAAATGAAAAATGTACGCAGAGTTAGTTTTTCCCCTTCCTTTTAGAAATACATTCACCTACTCCGTTCCTGAAGAACTCCGGCCATTTGCAAAAATCGGAGTGAGAGCCGTTGCACCTTTTGGTAAAAGGACATTTACCGGTTTTATCATAAATGTATCTAATAAGACTGAGGTGAAAGAGGAAATAAAAGCCCTTTCCGATATAATCGATCATAAACCGGTTTTTGATTCACTCGCTTTAAAATTCTACAATTGGATTTCCGAATACTATTTATCGTCTCCCGGTGAGGCTTTGAAGTTGGCCGTTCCGTACGGGACCAGCATAGAATCAAAACGAAAAATTATTATAGATAAAGAACAATGCCTGGAACTTTACCGGCAGGAAAAATCAAAAGATACTTTAAAGAAAAAATTATTAGAAATTCTTTCTGTTCGGGATGAAATAAATTTTCCTTTTCTTCAAAAGATTGTCAAGAAAAAAAATATTTACTCAATTGTACGCTCGCTTGAAAATGTAGGTGCGGTTACGGTACTTAATGAAATTGAAGAAGCTAAGGTAAAAACCAAAAAAGAGAAATATGTAAAATTAAATAAATCGGTCGGTGAAATTTATGTTCACTTCCCTGAATTGGAAAGCAGGTCTCCAAAACAGGTAAAGATTCTTCTGGAATTGATTTCAAAAAAAGCAGGTGCTGTTCCTTTAAATTATCTTCTTAAAAGAACTCACACTTCAAAGTCTTCAGTTGATTCGCTGGAAAGTAAAAACTTAGTACAAGTTTTTGAAAAGGAAGTTGACAGGAGATATCATGAAGAATACAAAGAGAAGCAAAGTGAATTAGTACTAACCGCTCAGCAGACAAAAATTATCGGAGAAGTAAATCAGTATTTGACCCCGGGAAAATTTAAAACTTTTTTACTTCATGGTGTTACAGGCAGCGGAAAAACACAGGTATATATCGAACTTGTAAAAATCGTTTTAAAGAAAGGTGAATCTGCTTTAATTCTTGTACCGGAAATTTCTTTAACGCCTCAAATGACTTCACGAATGTTTAATGAGTTCGGTGACCAGGTAACTGTAATACACAGCAGGATGTCGTTGGGTGAAAGATATGACTCATGGCGAAGAGTTCTGAACGGGAAATCCAAAGTTGTTATCGGGGCAAGGTCTGCTCTTTTTGCTCCACTTAAAAATATCGGGATTATCGTCGTAGATGAAGAGCATGATTCAAGCTACAAGCAATTCGACTCGGTACCGAAATACAATGCACGGGATTCAGCAATTATTTTAGCGCAGTTACATAATTGTCCGGTAGTTCTCGGTTCTGCAACGCCATCGATGGAAAGCATGTACAACGCACTTACAAAAAAATATGAACTGCTTAATCTTCCCGAAAGAGTCGATAATGCAAAGCTGCCTTTGATAAAGCTCGTCAATATAGGCATCGAAAGAAAAAAGAAAAAAATGGAAAATATTTTTTCAAAAATTCTTTTGGATCATATCGAAGAGCGGCTGAAGAAAAAAGAAGCAGTAATAATACTCCAGAATCGAAGGGGTTTCTCAACGCATATTCACTGCGATGATTGTGAACAGGTTGAGACATGCGATAACTGTTCAGTACCGATGGTTTTTCATATCAATCAGAATGTTCTGCAGTGTCATTATTGCGGCCTCACAAAAAAGGTTCCGAACGCTTGTACAAACTGCGGTTCACTCTCAATCAAATATTTTGGTACCGGGACAGAAAGAGTTGAAGATGAGCTGGAGTTTTATTTTCCGGGTGTAAAAATTAAACGGATAGATTCCGATTCAATTTCACGTAAATCAAATTTAAGCAGAATATTACTGGAATTTTCAAAAGGCGAAATAGATATTTTAGTCGGTACGCAAATGGTCTCAAAAGGATTGGATTTTCCAAGGGTTACTCTTGTCGGAGTAATTTCCGCAGAGACGACCTTATGGCTTCCTGATTTTCGCGCTGATGAAAGAACATTTCAATTGTTAACCCAGGTTGCCGGAAGAGCCGGGAGAAGTCAAGTTGCAGGAGAAGTAATAATTCAAACGCAGAATGAAAATAATTTTACTCTACAAAGAGTCTTGCATAATGACTATGATGGTTTTTATAAAAAAGAAATTATCCAGCGAGAAAAATTTGGCTATCCGCCATTTACAAGGTTATGCTTAATTGAATCTAAAGATGTGCAGGAAGAAAAAGCAAAAGGTGCTGCCTTTGATTTTTACAGGCAATTAATTCGTTATAAGAAATGGATTAAAGTCAGCGATCCGACAACCGCGGTAATTGCAAGATTAAAAGGCAATTACAGGTTTCATATTTTAATAAAGAGCGTTAAGGAAACCGACCCGGGAGGGGCAATTCTGCGTAAAGCCGTTATCGACTCATTCGTTGAATTTAATAGAACCTCACGATTTAGGAATGTAAGTGTATTCTTTAATGTTGATCCGCAGAGTATCATGTAAGCCAAGGCAAAAGGTGATAGTCAAAGTATAATCCCTGTTAGTTTTTAAAGTATTGGCTAAATCACCTCCCGATATTTTTAATAATAACAGCAAGAATAATTTTTATTTACTATTTGATCGATAAATTTTATTTTATAGATTAATGTCCAATCTTTAATCATGTTTATAAAAATCCTTTCAGCAAATTATTTTTTTTCAATTTAATTATTAGAGGAATATATATGCAACTGAAATCTCTAAGATTCTTCGTCATACTATTCGTTTTCTCTTTGTTGACTTTCTTTTCGACATCGAAGGCACAATTTGTTAACGGCGGTAATTATTTTGGTCCAAGTATTGGACTCTCCTTCTTAGGCAGTTCTCCTGAATTCGGAGTTAATTACGAATACGGGTTGAATCTTGAGAATGTCGGTACGGTCGGTATCGGCGGAATATTCCGGTATTGGAGTTATAGTGAATCGTATAACTATGGCTTTTACGGATCAGGCGAATGGAAGTACACAAATATTTTAATTGGAGCGCAGGGCAACTATCATTTTAAAGTTCCGGATAGTAAATTCGATCCTTACCTTGGCATTATACTTGCTTATGACGCAGGCTCTACAAGCTGGAGCGGCCCGAATATTTATGGCGCTAGTGTTTCGGCTGGCGGATTTTGGGCTGCTTTGCAGGCAGGAGGTAGATACTGGCTGACTCCAACACTCGCTTTAACGGCAAGACTCGGTTTCGGAAGCCTCAGCTATGGCGGTCTTGACGTTGGGGTTGATTTTAAATTTTGAAAATTGATTTGAAAAATTAAAAAGGCTGTCAAAATTGTTGACAGCCTTTTTATAAAAATTTATCTGACAAGAAATTTTAGGAATGGAACTGCTTTTGCAGCGAAGAATATTAACAAGCTCCAGGTAATCCAAAGTCCGAAAACCATCCCGTAAAATTTTCCTGCTGAAGAAGACTTAAACATTTTTGATAAGCCTAAACCGATTATTATAAATGCCCATATAGTGATTATATCCAGCTTACCTAAAATAAAACCTACAAATGTAAATTTATCGGCATTTATAAGTGATCCGATGCTTACATCATTAATCATCCTGCCTAATACCAACGAAAGTATTGCCGCAAGAATTACTTCAATTGAGGTTATATATGCAGGTAAACCGTTTGCTACCAATGCGGAAGTGTAAGTTCCTTCACCCTTGAAAACAAATTTTGCAAATAAAAAGTAAACCCCGGTTACGATGAAGAAGAAGATAAAGCCTACTATTAAAATCGAAACCGATTGTATAATATATCCGCTTACGCTGCGTGATTGTGCAAATCTATCCTGCATCCTGTTCATTTGCTCATCTGCTTGTTCTTTTGTCATTTGCCCCTTTTGCACCATTTCATCGAAGGTTTGCTGCATTTGAGTAATTTGTTTCTCTTTTACCTGGAAAAAAATTTCAGGATTGCTCATTACAAGTATTTGAGTAATAACCACTAAAAGAAGTAAAATCAGGTAAGGCAGAAACCAGTCGATAGTTTTTGGCGGGAAACGGGAAGTCTTTTCAAAGGTCGCGGCAGGCTCAGTAATTACCCCGATCATTTTATCCGAATGACTTAGTTCGGCTTCTTCAGGGGGATTGGTTTGTCCTCCAGAATTGATTGTATCAATGTTGTCCATTTATTTCTCCTTAAATTTTTTGAAGAAATTGTTACGAAAAATTATTTATTGTTTCTTCAAAAGGCAATTAAAAAAATAGAAAATATTAAATAATTATTAAATTACTGATATTTTTAATGCGGTAAGCTTAAAAGTTTAGTAAATTTACACTTTAAAATTGTTAATAATAACATACACGCGGAAATTATGAAAACTATTATTGAACCATTTAAAATTAAATCTGTGGAACCGATTAGGTTTACCACAGAAGAAGAACGTATTGAAATAATTAAAGAAGCAGGATATAATCCATTTCTAATTCGTGCTGATGATGTATTGATCGATCTATTAACTGACAGCGGAACGTCAGCTATGAGCTCGAAGCAGTGGGCAGGCATTATGGACGGCGATGAATCCTATGCAGGTTCCAAAAGCTTTTACCGGTTTGAAGAAATTGTACACACGCTTACTGCAAAAAAATACATAATACCTACTCACCAGGGAAGAGCTGCAGAAAAAATATTGTTTTTTATAGTTGGTGGGCAAGGAAAGTTTATTCCTAACAACACTCATTTTGATACGACACGTGCAAATATTGAATTTACCGGCGCAGAAGCAGTCGATTTACTAAATGAAGTAGGCAAACATCCCGAAATTAGAGCAGATTTTAAGGGCGATATGGATGTTGAAAAGCTGAAAGTGTTTATAGAAGAAAAAGGTGTTATGAACATACCGCTTGTAATGCTGACTGTTACAAACAATTCCGGCGGTGGGCAGCCTGTTTCGATGAAGAATATTAAAGAAGTAAAAGAAGTATGCAATAAATACGGAATACCGCTTTTTCTCGATGCATGCCGGTTTGCTGAAAATGCTTATTTCATTAAGCTAAGAGAGAAAGGATATGAAAACAAAACTCCCCGTGAAATTGCCCAGGAAATGTTTTCTTATGCCGACGGTGTTACAATGAGTGCAAAAAAAGACGGTATTGCCAATATAGGCGGTTTTTTGGCATTGAATGATGATGAGCTCGCTGTACAATGCAGGAACCTCTTAATTGTAACCGAAGGTTTTCCAACCTACGGAGGTCTCGCAGGCCGGGATCTTGAAGCTGTCGCTCAAGGTTTGATAGAAGTGCTTGATGAACATTATCTACAATACCGGATTAAAAGTACTGCATACCTTGGTGAGAAATTAGTTAATCAAGGAGTTCCTATTATTGAACCGCCCGGAGGTCATGCGATTTATATCGATGCAAAAAGATTTTTACCTCATATTCCGCCAGAACAATTTCCCGGCCAATCGATTGTTGCGGAATTGTATATTGAAGGAGGAATTAGAGCGGTTGAAATCGGTAGTGTTATGTTTGGGAAATACGATAAGAACGGCAAGCTTATTCCGCCGCCGATGGAATTAGTCCGGCTTGCAATCCCGAGGAGGGTTTACACGCAAAGCCACATCGATTATGTACTTGAAGTAATTTTAGAAGTATTTAAAAGAAGAGAATCTTTAAGAGGGTATAAAATAACTTATGAAGCTCCGATGCTGAGGCATTTTACTGCTAAATTTGAAAAATTATGATTTAATGAAAATTAAAAAATTATATTCCTTCACGAATAAAAGACAAATTTGGAGACTGCTTCCTGCCGGTGAGAATATAATCATTGAAGAAAGAGACCCTGAAAAAAAAGAGGCCTTTTTTAATTGTATTGAAATGGAAACCGGGAAAGTTATTTTCAAAAATTTACAGCTTGAAGAAAAATTTTGGATAGGAATTGAAAAAATCTCCTGCGGGATCATTCTTTTCCATAAATATGAAAAGCCCGACCTCCCCAGACACAAAGGAATTCTGGCATTTAATATTGAAACGAAAAATGTTTTGTGGGAAAATCCCGATTTGAATTATTTGTTCGTTTACGATCAAAAAGTGTATTGCTACCGTGACAAATTTGAAGGGAGGTTGTTCTTTACTTTGGATATTAAAACCGGCAGCCTATTGGATGAATTAGGAAGCGATGTTAACGGGCTGAATAAATTAAGGGAAAAACTTATAAATGAAGATGAGTATTCCGATTATAGTTTCCCGGAAATATTTTTTAATAAGAAAAACAGCGATGTAGTCAACCGGGTTATTCAAAATCTTGAAGAAGAATATGTGATTACAGGCCCTATTGAAATAATAGAAAAAGATAGTCTGATATTTATTAGTTATTTTGAAGTGTTTAAAGACGGTTTGTTAAAAAATTTCTTTAATGTTATTGAAATTGATAATAAAAAATTTATTTTTAAAGAAACTCTAAATTCATCGACAAAAACGATAATTCCTGATACTTTTTTTATAAAATTTACCAATAACGGACTAGAAGGGGGATTAATTTTTTTATTGGAAGAAAAACTAAAACTTGTTGTTTGCCTGATAAAGGAATAAATTTATCGATGAGTTTTGAGAGGATACGATGGAAATCAATGAAAACGAAAAACAGATCCTCTTGGGTGCTGCAAGGGAATCCATAAAGTCTGCATTCGAAGACTTAACTGTTTGTCCGCCGGACTATACTCAATTTCCTAATCTTAAATTAAATGCAGGCGCATTTGTAACTCTAAGAATCAATTCCGATTTACGCGGATGCATCGGTTATATAGTTTCAAAATCCACTTTATTCGAAACCGTTTGTGATGCCTCAAAACAGGCTGCTTTTTGCGATCCCCGTTTTTTCCCGCTTGATGAAGATGAACTTGAAAAAGTAAAAATTGAAATTTCAGTTTTATCAATTCCCGTCAAAATAAATTCTTATGAAGAAATTCAACTTGGTATTCACGGATTAATTATAGAGGAAGACGGCCGGAGAGGATTACTGCTTCCGCAGGTAGCTAAGGAAAACAATTTATCGCTGGAACAATTTCTTACGGCAATTTGCGAAAAAGCCATGCTACCGGAGGATCTCTGGAAAACAAAACAAGTTAATCTAAGTACATTTACTGCTGTTATTTTTTCGGAAAAAGATGAGGAGGATATAAAGGTATGAAAGGAATCAGGAAGCCGAAAGTTGCCGGTATGTTTTATCCATCCGACCCGGCAAGGCTTAAAAGTGAAATAGCTCTTTTATTATCATTGGCACAACCGGAGGAAAGCCCGGAATCCATATTTGGAATAATATCTCCTCATGCAGGTTATATCTATTCAGGAAGAACCGCTTCTTACGGCTATAAGCTTTTAACCGGAAAAGATATTCAAACCGTTATAATAATTTCTCCAAGCCACAGGGAATATTTCCCCGGCGTTTGTGTATATGAAGGTGAAGGTTATGAAACGCCGTTAGGTTTTGTGCCTGTCAATAAAGGCATAGCTGATAAAATAGTTGAAGGGAGCAAATCGATTTTTAAAGGGACTGAGGGGCATAGAGACGAGCATGCGATTGAAGTTCAGTTGCCGTTCCTCCAATCCGTCTTAAAAGATTTTACGTTTCTTCCTCTGGTGATGGGAGACCAGGGGAAAATATTTATAGATGAATTATCAAATAAATTAAAACAAGTAGTCGATGAAAATACTTTAATTGTAGCAAGCTCGGATCTTTCGCATTATTATTCAAGTGAAGATGCAAATCTGCTTGATTCAATTGTAGAGCAGCATGTTAAAGAGTTTGACTACGAAGGCCTTATAAAAGACCTTGAAGAAAGAAAATGCGAAGCATGCGGCGGTGGAACAATTGCAGCAATGATGCAGGCTGCTTCGTTTCTTGGGTTTGAACGTTCGCTAATTTTAAATAGAAGCGATTCGTCCGAAACTTCCGGCGACCGTTCGCAAGTAGTAGGATATATGTCTGCTGTAATTTACTGAAATTGAAAAATTAAAGGGACTGCCGGTTGTTTTCAAAAAAATCAAACATCTTATTTATCGGAGCTGGAAAAATTGCCGCTTCATTAATTTCTCATCTTCAAAAATCAGGATATAATGTAAAGGGAATTTTAAGCAGGACTGAGGAATCCGCTGCAAAATATTCTTCAAGATTTAAAATTAAAAATCATTCGAATAATTTTAATTCTATAACTCCCGGCTATAAGATTTTTTTTCTTACTGTTCCCGATGATCAAATAATTAGAGTTTCAAAAAAACTTTCCAAACTAAAGTTAAATTTTAAAAATTCTTTATTCATTCATTTATCAGGGACGGAAAATTTATCTGCGTTGAATTCTCTGAAAAGAAAAGGAGCACATACGGCATCTTTTCATATTATGCAGACTTTTCCTTCACGAAAGATTGCAAAGATAAAAAAAAGTTATGCAGCAATTGAAACAGAAAGTAATGAAGCGAAAAAATATTTGATTAAAATAGCCGGGGACTTAAAAGTAATTCCATTTACTTTAAATGGAAAGCAAAAATCCTCTTATCATTTAGCAGGAGTATTTGCAGCAAATTTTTTAACAGGGAATTTATTCAGTACGGAAAGAATAATGAGTGAAGCCGGGATTAAATCGGTCTCTTCGAACCGGGTGATGAATCCTATTATTCAATCTACTTTAAATAATATTAAAAAATCCGGACCGGAAAAATCATTATCAGGGCCTGTTAATAGGGGAGACATAAATACCGTTAAAAAACATATTAAAATTTTAAAAGAAATATCTAAGAAAAACGATTCGGATCTTTCAAGCAAAATATTATATGTTAATTACTTAACTCAATCATTAAATCTTTTAGAGATTGTTTTAAAGAATAAAAACAAGCTTAATAAAAATTATAATGAAATTAAAATTTTACTTATTAATGAATTGAAGAAGATTAAATTTTAATGTTCCTACTTAAGCCACGTTACGACATGTACCGAAATTAAATACGTAACCGCAGCAAAAATTGCCGAAAGCGGAATCGTTAAAACCCATGCCCATAAAATATTTCTTGCAACTCCCCATCTAACTGCCGAAAATCTTTTTGTCGATCCGACACCGATAATAGAACCTGTAATTGTATGAGTTGTGCTTACAGGAATCCCTAAAATTGTTGCAAAGATAATCGTAAGTCCGGCAGAAGTTTCCGCGCTGAAGCCCCCGAAAGGATTTAATTTTGTAATCCGCATTCCCAGAGTTTTTATTACTTTCCAGCCTCCGATAAACGTGCCTAATGCGATGACCGAATAGCTTGACAGTATAACCCAGTATGGGACATAAAAAGTATTAATTAATTTATTTGTAAAAAGAACAATGGTTATAACTCCGATTGTTTTCTGAGCATCATTCGAACCGTGGCTTAAGCTGAAAAGTGCTGAAGAAACCAATTGGAGCTTTCGAAAATATTTATCGACTCTATATGGTGCTTTATTCCTTACAATCCAAAGGGTTAACGCTGAAAAGATCAACGCAAAAGAAAATCCAAGTAATGGAGCTAAAAAGATGAATAATATTATTTTACTATAACCTGATAAAATCAATGCTCCAAATCCCGCTTTGATTACAGCAGCTCCACCGAGACCTCCTATAATTGCATGGGAAACACTGATAGGCATTCCGAAATGAGTAGCTGTCGCCGAAAGGATAATTGCACCGATTAGGCCTGAGAATATTACAAGATTGTCCACAATGCTGACATCCACTAATCCTTTGCCGATAGTTGTCGCGACGCTTACACCAAAAATAAAAGCAGCAGCAAAATTAAAAAGTGCAGCCCATATTACGGCTTGATTGGGTGTTAAAACTCTTGTTGATACAATTGTAGCAATGGAATTTGCGGCATCGTTCATTCCATTGTAAAAATCGAAGACTAAAGCAAGGATGATAATGAAAATTGGAAATGCCATCGGCTCAGTTATTTTTAATGAATATTGACATTATTACATTAGCTGTAGACTGGCACTTGTCCGAAGTGTTTTCAAGAATATCAAGTATTTCTTTTTCTTTTATTAGTTCTATGGGGTCTGTTGTATTTACAAATAATTCCTTAATTGCCTGCTGATAAACCTTGTCAGCTTCTGTTTCAAGGTCTTTTACAGTTTTCATCTCGTTTATTCTTTTTGTCTTAAGATCCTGAATTGCTATATCAAGTTCACTAATTTGCTGGCGAATAATTGATGTTAATCGTTCCGCATGGTTGATTTTCTTGGTAATATTAAAAGTATCGACACGCAATGAAGCGGCAAGCATCATGTCGCTTACAGTATCAAGCCTCTTTATCAAAGCAAAAATATCCTCCCTGTCAAACGGTGTGATATAGGTTTTATTTAATCTCTTAACTACTTTTGAAGTAATTTCATCACATCTGGTTTCTAGGGGTTTAATTTTTAATAAAAGTTCTTTGTTGTAAACATCGGAAGAAAAAAGCTCGTGTGTGTAATTTGCCATTTCACTTATATGTGAAATCATTTCTTTAAAATTATCAAAATATTTTTCTTCCTTCGGCAGTAAGATTTTCAGCATTTCAATTCCGCTAATTGATTAAACTTTATTTACAAAACTAATAAATAATTGAATACATTAACAATAATTATTCCCATTTAATTATTTTATTCATCCGGCAATAAAAATAGACGTAGATCCTTCTCAATATAATTACTTTTTTCTATATTGACAGTTCATTTTAAATTTTCTATCCCGGAGAATCTTGTTGTTATGAGCAAAAACGCCAGGAGCGAGATAATCGATAAAATTGTCTCACTTTCGAAAAGAAGGGGATTTGTGTTTCAATCCAGCGAAATTTATGGTGGATTAAACGGCTGCTGGGATTACGGCCCGCTTGGCGTCGAACTATTGAAAAATATTAAAGAAGAGTGGTGGCGGTTCATGACTTACAGGGATGATATTGAAGGACTTGATGCTTCCATTTTAATGCACCCCAAAGTTTGGGAAGCATCGGGGCATGTTGAGAATTTTACCGACCCGATGATAGATTGTAAGCAATGCAAAGCTCGTTTCAGGCTGGATACATTTGCCGAAAGTTTAAATGAGAAGAAAAAGAAAAAAGCCCTTGAATCATTACATGAAAATTTAAAAAGTAATCCGGACTTATATCAGCAGTTAGAAAAGCTCACTGTTTCCGGTGATAATTCAGAGGGAAAATCCGACGACGACGTATTCGAAAGCATTTTGGAAAATAATGAACTCGGTTCATATTTAATTTCGGAATTAAATTGTCCCCAATGCGGGAATAAAAATACTTTTACACCTGCAAGGCAATTTAATTTGATGTTTAAAACTTTTATCGGCCCGGTTGAAGATTCCGGTGCTGTTGTATATTTAAGGCCTGAAACTGCACAGGGTATTTACGTCAATTTTCTAAACGTTCAAAGTTCATCAAGGCAAAAACTTCCTTTTGGAATAGCACAAATCGGCAAAGCATTCAGAAATGAAATAAACACAAAAAATTTTCTCTTTAGAACCCGTGAATTCGAACAGATGGAAATGCAATTTTTTATTAAACCCGGTGAAGATAAAAAATGGTTTGAATACTGGAAAGAACAGAGATATAATTGGTTTATTTCTTTAGGTATGTCCAATGAAATTCTTCGATACCATGATCACTCAAAAGATAAGCTTGCACATTATGCAAAGGAAGCAACCGATATCGAATTCAAGTTCCCGTTCGGCTGGGGTGAGATTGAGGGAATTCATAACCGTACAAATTATGACCTGAGCAGGCATGAACTATTCTCAGGCAAGTCGTTAAAATATTTTGATGAAGAATCCAAAGAAAAATATATCCCGTACATCATCGAAACTTCCGCCGGTGCAAGCAGATCATTTATGGCCTTTTTAACCAACGCATATTATGAAGAAGAAGTAAATGGCGAAATGAGATCCGTTTTGAAATTTCATCCAAGGCTTGCTCCGATCAAAGCTGCTATTCTTCCTTTAGTGAATAAAGACGGAATGCCGGAAATTGCAAAGAAGATAGAAGCAGACCTGCGAAAGTATCTAAAGGTGTTTTACGATGATAAAGGCGCAGTAGGCAGAAGATACAGGCGGCAGGACGAAGCAGGCACACCTTATTCAATAACCATTGATACGCAAACATTGGATGATAGTACTGTAACAATCAGAGAAAGGGATTCAATGAACCAGGTGCGCGTTTCTATTGATAAAATATTAGATTATATACAAAATAAATTGATTTTTTAACTTATTTATGTTGAACCTTAATTTTTGGAAGTGTAATTTTAATAAAATTATTTTAGATAATATTCAGATTTTTGCAAATATTTTCAGGGTGAATTATATTATTTAAAATTTAGGGCATGGATTAAATAATAAAATATTTACATCCTTTTTCAAATGACATTATATCATGACAATTTTTTAATGATAAGGAGAAACTTAATGCCTTTCAGAACTTCAAAGTTATTACGCGGTTTGTTATTTATATCATTGTTAGGATTTTCATTTGCCTGGCTTGGATGCCCAACCGATGTAAATTCTAATCCACCGCCACCAACTAAAATTTCTCCACCAAGATCACCTAAATTAATTTTAAAGGCAATTGCCGGCGGAGGAACTTCGTACGCAAATATCTCATGGTTGGCATCTAAAGATACGGCCAACAGCACTTTTTTCGGCTACCGGATAATCACTAATGAACTAGATAGTAACGGTAATATTCTCCGGGTTTTTCAAGTTCAATCGGTAGATAAATCTACATTATCATATAAAGTAGACAGCTTAATATTAGGTTCACGTTATATAACAAGCATTCAAGCGGAATTAACCGACGGAACTTCGAGCGATACAGTTAGTACTCCTGTTTACGGTGCAGTTTATTACAATACCGATGGAAGGATTGATGAATTTGCGACAGGAAGCGAAAGTGGTTTTGGCTGGCCTTATGGTGCAACCGACGACGGCTTTGAATATAGTTACACAACTGCAAATGCAAATGCAATTGATCTTCATTTAAGAAGAAACGGTACTTTATCCTTTTATTCCCCAAAGGTTTATCCGCCTGGCGTGAGAGTTACTAAAT
Organism: uncultured Ignavibacteriaceae bacterium; assembly: GCA_964556005.1. GTDB lineage: Bacteria > Bacteroidota > Ignavibacteria > Ignavibacteriales > Ignavibacteriaceae > CAZKUR01. The sequence continues at coordinate 20,286 of CAZKUR010000037.1, forward strand.
TAGAAGTCGTTGGTGCGGATTCAACTGCTTTTAATAAAACTTCGCTGAACGAACCCGATAAAGATTCAATTGCTTCAGTCGCTGAAGGGAATGTCTATCTATTAAAAACCGCGAGTAATTATTATGTTAAAGTTTATGTTAAAAATATTAATAACTCGGTTTCACCCAATTATAAAACTTTGTACTTTGAATATAAAGTACAATCTGTCCCGGGATTAAGAATTTTGTAAATTTATAGAAAATGACACTTAGCGGAGTAAATAAGCGTGTATCAAGTTAACTTATTTTACTCCGCTTTTTTATTCCCGCAATTTGAATTGGAGATTCGGTGAAAATTTTTTTTTTAACGCTGATTATTACATCTTTGAGTTTTAAAGCATTTGCCCAACCAGTAAAGTACGATTCGGTTATTACATCCGGCATCAAACAGATTTATGATATTAAATTCGGAGAGGCAGAAAAAACATTTAGAGAGCTGATAGCAGATTATCCGGACCGTCCAGCAGGAAGGTTTTTTCTTGCTATGATCGATTGGTGGAAAATTATGCTTGATCCCGATAATGAATCGTATGACGATATTTTTTTTCAAAAGCTTGAAGATGTAATTTATCACTGTGATGAAATCCTTGGAAAAGATCCTGATAATTTCAATGCTCTTTTCTTTAAAGGAGGAGCGATTGGATTTAGAGGGAGACTAAGAGCATACCGTGATAGCTGGTTAAAAGCTGCGGATGACGGCCGAGAAGCTCTTCCTATAGTTCAAAAAGCGGCTGAAGTTGATTCGACAAATTTCGATGTTCAATTAGGCTTCGGAATTTATGATTATTATGCGGCAGTCATTCCGGATGAGTACCCGTTATTAAAACCTCTCATGATTTTCTTCCCTAAAGGAAATAAGAAAAGGGGATTGGAAGAATTAAATAAAACCGCGATGTTCGGTAAATACGCCCGTTACGAAGCACGTTATTTTTTGATGACTCTTTATTACAATTATGAAAACAATCCCTACAAAGCGAATGAATATGCCGATATGCTTATAAAAGACTTTCCTGATAATCCCGTATTTGAAAGATGGAAAGGAAGGATTGAAGCAAAAGAAGCTAATTACGCAAAAGCATCTGATGTATTCAGGGATGTGTTAAATAAAGCCGGTAAAAATTATACAGGTTATAATAATCCTAACGTAATAAGGGAAGCGGCTTATTATATTGCTTATCGGTTCAGGAGTATGTCGCAAATCGATTCTGCAAAATATTATTTTAAAATTTGCGCTGAAAATTCTAAGAAAATTGATAAAGATGAAGCGTCGGGATTTTTAATAAATTCATATTTGTATCTTGGAATGATCGAAGATTTGGAGGGGAAAAGGGAAAATGCCAAAAATTATTATAAAAAATTACTCAACATGAAAGAGTACGGAACTTCCCATGAATTGGCAAATAAATACCTAAAAAATCCTTACAACGGCAGAAATTAAAGAGTAATAAAGAAATCCAAATTATATCATTCTTTATAAAGCATTAAAAGTTTTGAATTTTGACTTTTTACTTAACCTTAGAGATTAGTCGAAATTGTAATTCTATGCAATTCGCCGATTGGGCCTAAAGAAGAAAAACCGTAATCGAAGCGGTAATTTGAAATTACAGCTCCCAGGCCAGCGTTGAATCCTGCTATACCGGCAAAGCTTCCAACCTTCAACTCTGTTCGTTTTTCATTGTCATACCCAAGCCTTAACCGGAAAACTTTGCTTAAAGTAAATTCGGCGCCGATTGTAAATGCTTTGAATTTATCAGCGAAATTATCCCTTTGTTCGTTAAGCCTATGAAAATCCAGAGAAAGACGCAGCGGTAAATATTCAAGCTGTTTAGAGACCCCGATTGTTATATCTGTCGGCAAATTTTCTTTTGTGTCGTAGTATGAAGATAGCTGGCCGCCGATATTTGTAATGGATGCCCCGATATCTATTTGCTGTGCGGGAAATGCATAATGTAAACCGACATCAAACCCGATTGCGCTTGATGAACGATCTGCAATGTTGGAAAAAATGTATTTTATATTTGCCCCGTAATAAAAATTTTCGTCGAGTTCATTTGAATAACCTAATATAAAAGCAGCTTCTCCTGCTCCAAACTGTCCTAACTGTTTGCCGTCTTGATCAGCTTCCGTAAAAGTGCCGTAATTTATATATTTTATTGCGCCGCCTACCCTTCCGATTCCTTTTAAATTTGAAGAGATAGAAAGGCTTGCTAAATTTATATCAAGAAGATGCTTTACAAATGAAAATGAAATGGGATTATCTTGAAGAAGGCTCAAGCCTGCGGGGTTGTAAAAGATAACGTCAGGGTCGTCATTGTTTGCGACAAAGCTTCCGGCCAAGGCGCCTGCACGGGCGCTCATATCAATCCTTAAAAATTCATATGTACTATTTTGTGCAAAGCTTTCATTTACAATCAGAAAAAATGAACTTAAAAGTATAAATAAGGTTATTCTCATAAATCTCTCAAATTTTAATTAGTTATTTAAGCAATAAAGAAAATAAAGACAAGGGTAAAAGTTAAGATAATTTTAATTTTAGCAAAAGTACTTCTGTTTAAATTTTTAAAAAGTGAACTAATCGAAACGGTACATGTTTGAATACAAGATAATTTTTAGCTAATAAATATTGTAACAAAATGTTTTCCTTGCTAAAACTTTTTACAATATTTAACTTTCAAAGTTAAAATTCCGGAGAAAAGAAAATAATGAATACCCTAAAAACAGTATTTTTAATGACATTAATGATGGTGTTGTTTCTACTCGCAGGTCAATGGCTTGGCGGATCGACAGGTTTGGTAATTGCATTTACTTTTGCACTATTAATGAATTTCGGTTCGTATTGGTTTTCGGATAAAATTGTATTGAAAATGTACAATGCAAGAGAAGTCAATTCAAATGAAGCTCCGCGGCTTTACGGCATTGTAGATAGGCTGACCAAAAATGCACACTTACCGATGCCTAAAATTTATATTATAAATGACGCAGTTCCGAACGCATTTGCAACAGGCAGAAATCCTGAACATGCCGCAGTTGCCGCAACTACCGGAATAATTCAAACTCTAAACGATGATGAACTTTCGGGTGTGTTAGGACACGAACTCGCACATGTTAAACACAGAGATATATTAACCGGAACAATTGCCGCAACTTTTGTCGGGACGATTACTTTTATTGCACAAATGGCCGGCTGGGCTTTAATGTTTGGCGGCGGCGGGGGCAACAACAGGAAGGGCGGAGGAATAGGCGGACTCTTTTTACTTATAGTTGCACCTGTAGCAGCGACTTTATTACAATTAGCTGTTTCGCGTTCCCGTGAATTTGCCGCAGACGAAGGTGGTTCGAAAATTTCTCATAATCCTCTTGCTTTAGCTTCTGCATTAAAGAAAATATCATCTGCAAATGAAATGCGGAAGGTTAAGCATGCCGGGCCTGCAACCGCACACATGTTTATAATCAATCCCTTGCATGGCGGTGGTATGACAAAATTATTCTCAACTCATCCTCCGGTTGATGAACGAATTAAAAGGCTGGAGAATTTAGCAGTTGGAAGAAGTTAAGATATTATTTGTTTATTTTTAACAGTAAAATAAATTTTTTTGACGGTAAGAAAATCATTTTCAGTTTAATTTAATCTTAAATAATGAAGAAAGTTTTATTCAATTTATTTACAATAACATTATTGATTTTCTTGCCGCATTCCGGTTTTTCACAAAGTACGTCCAATCTTGATATTTTCCTCAATTTGACCGATTCGTGCGCTAAAGATATTCTATCGCAAGTGCCCGATTCAATAAAGTACTTAAAGGTTGACATGAATTTCAGCAGCGATTATTCCATTTTTAAAAATAGACTGATTGCTGATTTTTATAAAGACGGAAAAAATATTTTCCCTGATTCGCTGTCAAGTAAAAATAATTTAATAATTAATATTGCAATAGAAAAAGTTTCGGTTAAATACGGCGATGTTTACAGGGACGGTTTTTTAGGAGATTTTTTTACAAACAGGAATTTTACCTTTCGTGGAAATTATATCTTTGAAGGAAGCTTGAAGACAGTTAAAGATTTTGATTGTACTTACAAAGATTCTGTTAAACTTGATGATTTAAAAAATTTGGAAAACGACGCTTACGGATTTACAAAGTCCAATATTCCATCCGAACCTTTTTTTTCAAATTTTTATGAACCGGCAATTGCATTAGGGGCCGCGGCTGTTGCGGTCTTTTTATTCTTTGCAATCAGAAGCAAGTAAGCTAATTTACCTTTGAAGGGTCGCTAATTTTAATTATAATTACACTTTATTTTTATTCCGAATTTGCAATTATTATGAGAAAAACCATTTATCTTTATGCGGCTGCCATAGCTTTGATTCTGTATGGCTGCTCATCAAGTATAGATACCACAAATTACACTCCTTCGCAAAAGCTGGCATACGCCGAAAAATTATATAACGATGAAGACTACCAGGAAGCGCTTGATGAATTTCAATCTTTAATTCTGCAATATCCGGGAAGTGCCATAGTCGATGAAGCTCAATATTATCTCGGTATGACGCGGTACCAGCGTGGCGAATATATTTTAGGCGCTTATGAATTCAGTAAATTGATTAAGAATATGCCTGCAAGTAAGTACATGAGCAAGTCGCAATTTATGCTTGCTCAAAGCTACTACGAGCTTTCTCCGAATTACCAGCTTGATCAAAAATATACAAAGAAAGCAATCCAGGAATTTCAGGCATTTATAGATTTTTTCCCTTCGGATGAAAAAGTAAAAGAAGCCGAAGAAAAAATACAAGAAATGAATAATAAGCTTGCCGAAAAAGATTATCAAATTGCTTATATATATGAGAAGCTTGATTACAATAAAGCTGCATTGATTTATCTTGATATACTACTCGATACATACCATGATACAAAATATGCTCCAAAGGCAATGTACGATAAAATTATTCTTTTAATCGATAGAAAAGAAAACGACGAAGCTCTGCAGGAAATTGACAAATTTATTGCTTCCTATCCGGATAATGAAAAAATAAACGATGTGAAAAAATTAAAAAATTCTCTTGAGAGTAAACTATCCGCAGCTAACTAATGCAAGAACGAAAAACAGTAAGTGAGTCGCGTGTAATTACAACCGAACTGGTTCTTCCCCACCACACAAATCAATTAGGAAAATTGCTCGGGGGTCAGTTGATGCTTTGGATTGATATCTGTGCGGCTTTAAGTGCTTCAAAGCATGCTCATACTGTATGCGTTACGGCTTCTGTCGATAGGATAGATTTCCATCACCCGATAAATCTTGGAGATGCCGTAGTTTTATCAGCACAGGTAAACAGGGTTTTTAATTCTTCTATGGAATTAGGAGTTAAAGTTTTTGCCGAAAATTTTAGAGAAGGTACAAAAGTATTAAGCAACACTGCGTTTTTAACTTTTGTTAGTGTTGGCCCGGCAGGCAAATCTATTAAAGCTGTTGAAATTTTTCCCGAAACGGAGGAAGAAAAAAGAAATTATGAAGATGCTCTTCGAAGAAGAGAAATTAGGCTTAAGAACCGTCTTCAAAAAATTTAATATTGTTTTTTCGTTTTATTTCTTGTTCTCAATCGATATTTATCCGCAAGTACCAATCAACGGATTCTGTAAATTTACGGATGTTAAAGTTGATTCGGGCTTTACTTCTATTCTTCCATTAAATTATAACGGAGATCTTTTCTCGGATTTGTTGTTGTATAACCCGGATTCCAAAAACGTGCTGCTGCTTGAAGGTGACAGGCAGCGTGAATTCGGAAATAGAAAATTATTTCCCGTTCCCGTGCAATTTTCAAAAATTAAGAATATTTATAATTCATCTCATGAAAATATCGGGTATGCTTTTACTTCAAGGAGTAAATTGTTTGCCGGAATTTATAATATTGATGATGACGGCGATTTTAAATTATACAAAATAAAAAAATTTAAGTATTATCCCGATAACATCTCAATTGCAGATGTAAAATCAAACGGTGACAATGAATATTTAATTTCCGGAAGCGTCTTTCAGGGACTATCGCTTTTAAAAGTAAATAATTTTGATTTTGAGGAAAGAAGTATTACTACAAAGGCAAGCTACAGTACCTCAACGTTTGTCGATCTGAATTCCGACAGTTATCCCGATATTGCCGCATTTAACATCATTACAAACTCAATAGACTTTTTTTATAATAACAGCAGGGGAGTATTTAAGCTTGTTCGTTCAATTCCAACCAGTGATAAAATATCTTCGCTATATTCAATAGATTTTGATAAAGACTCTTACGAGGATTTGCTTTATATCGAGGGAAATACGATCCGGATTAAATACGGCGATTTTACAAGCTCTTATGATTCGGTATTGACGATTAATACTAATTATCGCCCGGATAAATTTATCGTGGCCGATTTTAATAATGACGGCCACAACGACATTGCATATTTAAATTCGGAAACGGGTATTGTTTCAATAATTTTTTTTAAGGATAAATTCGATTATTTTCCCGAAATCCTTTATTTAAAACGAAACGGTATTACGGATATAACTCAATATTCCGATAGACTTATCAGCAGCATTGCAGCAATAAATAGCAGCGGGTATGTTTACCTGATTTCCAATATCAAAAGAGGCATTTACGATTACAATATTTCGCTTGCTGCGGAGCCATCCATAGTTTCAACATTTGATTACGGCAGCGATAAAATAAAAGGCATTTGCTATACCGACATTTTCGATAATTCACTAAAAATTATTCTTCGTGGGAAAAACAGGCTTCCGGATTTATTTTATTCCTACCCGCTGTTTGAATTTCATTCGAAAATATTTATCGACGGCAGCATGCCGGATATTAAAACTTTTTATCTTTATGAACCCGGGAAGAAGTTAATAGAAATTGTAAAAGGCAATTTGGAAGAAAATAAATTTGAAAGAAGTTCTCTATATTCACCCGGCGGAATTAAGGATGTAAAAATTATTAAAGATAACGATAAAGATAAAATTTATGTTGCTTATACCAAAGATGATAAATTGAATTTGGCCCTGTTCATATATTCAAATTACAGGTATAATTATGCGAACTATTCGGATATTTCCGAAAAAACTTTTGCCGAATGCATTGACGGCGGGAGTAAAATGTCCGTTTACTACTGGAAAAAAGAAAATGATAATGCGGTATTATTCAGGTATTTTGTGGGGGAAAGATTATCGCAGCAAAAAATTTTATATACTTTGCCTCTAAATAGAAACTCAAATTTTATTTCAATCAGTGCCGATGTATTTAACAGGGGAGATGATGTCGTATTAAACTTTGTGCAGTCAAAAGGGAAAAATTTTATTCTAATCACAGACGATTCGTTAAATTCCGCAATTTATTATTCAAATTCATCGGAAAAGTTTAGGATTAAAAATAAAAATCAATTATTTTTTGATGCTGCTGGAATCAACGGAAGAAAAAATCTTTTTCTTTACGATTCCGATGATAAATTGTTAAAAAGATTCGAATTCAGCTCGGATTATAAAACATATAAATTAATTCCTTTGACTAAAGTAGAAAATTTGGAAAATTATTCGATAGTAAATTTTGAGCCCCGCTATTATGATATTTTATATACAGATTCCTTAAAAAATTGCCTCACAATTAAACCGATTAAATAATGCGTAAATATTTTATTCTCATTTATATAATTCTTTTATCCAGTACTGTATTCAGTCAACACCCGGGAAAATCTTATTTGGACTCATTATATTATACTTTTTTAGCATCAAGAGGAATGCTGTCGGAATACCATGGATCGAGATCTTTTTCGATTGATACTTCACTTGTTAAGTGCGGATTTGGAATTGTAAATGATACAAGGTTAAACTTAAATTACTTTACGCCGGAACAACAGAAAATACTGTTAGGCATTTTGCAGCGACCCAATTCGGATACAAGCTTTGTAACGCCCAACAAGTTTTTCAGGGTTCATTATTTCAAAACAGGTCCCGATGCCCCCGGCTACAGTTTAACAGAACTTGCAATCGCATTAGATTCGGCTTATAATTTTGAAGTTAATTATTTAGGTTATCCGCCTCCGCCTGGAGACAGCATCATCAATACTTCTCCTTCGGAATATGGTGGAGACAATCTTTATGATATTTATATTAAGAACCTTAATCCGTACAGCGAAGGTTATGGGTATACACAGCCCGAAACTGAAATACCCAATGCAGGCAGCGGTAGATATACTACTTTTATAGTAATTGATAACGATTTCGGGCAGGGCTATTATACTCATGGAATCGATGCCGCAAGAGTTACCGTGGCTCATGAATTCCATCATAGCATTCAGATAGGAGACTATTATGACCGTTATGATCAAGACGGATTTTTTTATGAAATGACGTCTACTTCCATGGAGCATTTTGTATATCCGAGTATCCATGATTTTTACGATTATATGCCGGATTATTTTAATCATCCCGATAGATCTTTTGCAAATAATAACGGGTATGACCTTGCAATATGGAATATTTATCTGCAGGAAAAATTTGGGCAGTATTCACCCATGGAAGGATTTAATATAATAAAAAGACAATGGCAATTGATACCCCAGATGCGGGCTATCCGGGCAATAAATAATTCTTTAACTGAACAGAATTCTTCTTTTGGAAAAGAATTAAATACATTTGGTATCTGGACTTATTTAACAGGTTACAGGACTCATCCCGGACAATATTTTAAAGAAGCAGTCAATTATCCGTTAATTACCACACTTCCAGAAATCAATTATTCTCCCCCTTCAAAGTCAGTATCATTAAATGTGAATCCGCTTTCAAATAATTTTATTGAATTTTACAATACAGCACAAAATGATACTTTAATTGCAATAATAACAAATGCAAATGTGAATGCCGGAGTCGACAGTCTGAGCAATTTTTACCCTGTTACTTATAAATTGTATTCAAGTGCTGTAAATGGTGCGACAAAAATTTCCGATAACTATTATGAACAATTAGTTGCAGACAATCCGAATCAATACTTTGATTCTGAAATATTAAATAACATAGTAGTCAAACAGGATACCACGATATATAAAACCGGCAGCAATACAATTGATTATGCTTTCCCCAATCCGTTTAAATATTGGGAATATTATCAGAACGGGCAGTACATTTCTTTCCCGGTTAAAATTCCGTTATCGCAGAATGCCGATGTTAATATTTATTCTATAAATATGGATTTAATTTTTTCGGGTTCACTGCAGGTTACTTCTCCCTGGAGTAAGGATTATAATTTAATTAGATGGAATGTAAAAGACTTAAAAAACCGCAAACTGGCAACGGGGGTGTACGTTTATATTATTAAATACGGAGATCAAACCTTTAAAGGAAAATTTGTTGTCTTTCAATGAGCAGTTATTCAATAGAAGTTAATTCCATAAGAAAAACTTTCGGGCGAAGATTAATTTTTGATAATTTGAGCTTCAGCCTTAGCAATAAAGGAACTTTCGGTATTTCAGGCATAAACGGTTCCGGTAAATCTACGCTGGTTAAAATTGTAGCAGGAATAATTTCTCCTTCTGCAGGAAAAATAATTCATAAAAATTCGGACGAAGAAATCATTCCCGAAAAGCTTCATGATTATATCGGTTTCGTTTCGCCGTATTTAGTTTTGTATGAAGAATTTACAGCACAGGAAAATTTAAAGATTTTTTCGGCAATCCGCAGTATTCATTTCGATGAAGAAAGAGCAGATTTTCTTTTTCATCATTTTAATCTTTACGATAGAGAAAATGATCTTGTTAAAACATTTTCTTCAGGTATGAAACAGAGATTAAAATTTATTTTTGCATTGATTCATAAACCCAAGCTAATTATTCTCGATGAACCGACATCAAACCTGGATGAAGAAGGGAAGGAAGCGGTTTATCAAATGGTGAAAAAAGAAAGTGAAGAAAATATTTACATCATAGCTTCAAATGAAAAAACGGATTTAGCGCTTTGTGAAAAGAATATTAAACTTGAAGATTTTAAACTGAATAAATCTTAAGAATGTACTGGTAAGTAATTCATTATTCTATTTAATTATTAGAACTCGGATGACACGGATTAAGCAGATTTTCACGGATTTTAATTTGATTATTTACTTAATATTAGACTAAGAATGTTTTCAAAATCATATGCACTCTTTAAAAAAGATTTTAGTTCCGAACTGAGGACTCGCTACGCAGTCAATGCACTAGCGATGTTTATCATTGTTGCGATAAGCGTTATTTTATTTTCGATTGGTAACGAAAGGATTTCCTCAAGCTTAACGGGTGGATTATTTTGGGTAGTTATTTTCTTTACCGCTATGTCCGGGCTGGCAAGAGCTTTTGTCTCGGAAGAAGAACGGGGGACTTCACTTACTTTACAGTTAGTTGCTTCGCCGTCCACGGTTTTTACAGGGAAATTACTGTTTAATCTGGTGCTTGTTTTTGTAATGAATACAGTTATTGCTGGTCTATATTCGTTGTTATTTGATGCATTTGTTATTCAGAATTTTGTCCTTTTTTTAACCTCTTTTATACTAGGAAATATTGGATTAGCTATCTCAGCAACGATTATAGCGGCAATAATATCAAAAGCCGGCGCCAAAGGAACTTTGTACCCGGTTTTATCGTTTCCAATATTATTACCTTTAATTTTAACGTGTGTTCAATTAACTTTATTTTCGATAGATGGCACATCATTTGAAACAGCAAAGTATGAACTGGCAATTGTTATAAGCTACGATGTAATCATGCTTACAGCATCTTACATGTTATTTGATTTTATTTGGAAAGATTAATTTATTTTTATCAATTTTTCGTGTTTATGAAGAGTTTAAGCTGGAAAATATTTTTATTCCTATTACTTGGGTTCGTTTCAGTAGCGGGAATAGCATTTCCCATAGTAAAGAACCCCATTCATTGGTATGAATTTCCATTTATTCCCGGTTTAGGGGAAAATGCAAAAATCATCTTTTTTCATGTTCCAACCGCCTGGTTGTCAGTAATAGCATTTCTAATGTCAACAATTTTCAGCATTCAGTATTTGAGAAAGAAAAACCTTGATTACGATGCAAAATCGTATGCAGCGGCGCAGTTAGGAATTATCTTCTGTATTTTAGCTACGATAACGGGAGCTGTATGGGCAAAGTTCGCATGGGGTTCATTTTGGAGCTGGGACCCGAGACAAACAAGCATATTTGCTTTATTATTAATTTACGGCGCTTGGTTTGCGCTCAGATCTTCAATTGAATCCGAAGACAAGCGAGCAACATTATCTGCTGTTTATGCCATTATTGCTTTTGTAACCGTTCCATTTTTCATCTTTATCATGCCGAGGATAATGGTAGGATTACATCCCGGTTCAATCCCGGTAAATCCTAATGAACAGCAAGTAAGCCCGGTAATTGATTTTAAGATGAATGCAAATATGCAGCTTATATTTTTCCTGTCGTTGATTGGGTTTACAATTCTTTATTTCTGGATGTGGAATATTGGATATAAATCCATAATTTATAGGGATAAACTCAATAAACAATTAATAAAAGGGTAATACTTGAGCGGATTATATAATTTCTTACAAAACAATGCCATATATATTGTTCTTATAATTGTGTTAATCGTCTGGGTCGGAATTTTTCTTTATTTGTTTAACCTTGACAAAAGAATTAAGAAAGTAGAAAAAGAAATAAACGGAGATCATGATGAAAAATAAATATATTTTCGGTGGGTTTATTATTGTAGTTTTCCTGGGGTTGATGGGTTATCTTTTCACTCAAAGCAATATAAAATATGAAACCAATTTCAATACTGTTATGACGGCGAATAAAACCGTTAAAGCTACGGGAAGCTGGATAAAAGATAAAAGCTATAAAATAGACAAGGTGCATAGAACTTTTTCATTCTATATGCAGGATACAGACGGCAACGTAATGAAAGTTGTTTATGACGGTACCATGCCCAATAATTTTGAATCCGCAAAAAGTGTGGTCGTTACCGGTAAATACCAGGACGGAATTTTCCATGCAAGAGATATTTTAACCAAGTGTCCGAGTAAATACCAGGATCAATCAGCTACGAACTCCTCTTCGTTATAAATTATAATAAGACTTGACGCATTAAATAAATTAAAGCTACGAGGTAAATATGATCGGTAGTATTGTATTGTCGTTGGCATTAGCGAGTAGTTTAATGGCAATGGTTATGTACTTTCTAACTTTCAGGGGATATAAGAACACAATAAATTACGCCAGGGTTGCTTATCACGTTATGGCAATGCTTGTAATAACCGCTGCCGCACTTTTATGGTATGCGATTCTTACTCATTCGTGGGAGTATAGATATGTATATGATTACAGCAGCACTCAACTTAAAACCGGTTTTCTGCTTGCTTCATTCTGGGGAGGCCAGGAAGGAAGCTTTACACTGTGGCTGCTTTTAACTTCAATCATAGGAATAGTACTTCAATCTTACTCTTCCAAACGCGGGGATCTCGAACCGAGAGTTATGACGGCATTTACTCTTGCGACAACTTTTCTGCTGATAATGGTTTCGCCTCTATTCAAGAATCCATTTGCCTACATTTGGTCCGAGCCAATCTTCATCAGTGCTAAAAGTATTAGCCCTGCATTTTTGCATGCATCTTGGCTTCAGAATTTTACATTCACAGACGGTTCAAGCGGAAATGTTTTTATAAAGATGAACCAAAACCTTCATGCGCTGCTTTCATCAGCAGGGATTTCAGTTAACCAGTTTATTGTTGACGGGAAAGGTTTGAACCCTCAATTGCTGAATTTCTGGATGCAGATACATCCTCCGATTCTATTTACCGGTTTTTCAATGATGACTGTTCCTTTTGCTTTTGCAATGGCCGCTTTAATGAAGAACGATTATAAGAATTGGATCAGGCAAGCATTCCCATGGGTTTTGGCAGGCGCCGGAATTTTAGGACTGGGCATTATGCTCGGCGGCTACTGGGCTTATGAGATGTTAGGGTGGGGCGGTTACTGGGCATGGGATCCGGTAGAAAATTCAAGCTTAATTCCATGGCTGGTGGGCGTTGCTGCGGTTCATACTCTTTTGGTTCAACGAAAATCTCAAAATAAAGACGGAGGTATCGGAAGATATGCGCGAACGAATTTAATACTATGTATTTTGACTTACGTTCTTGTCTTGTACAGCACTTTCCTTACCCGAAGCGGTGTACTTGGCGATGCGTCGGTTCATTCATTTGTTGATCCCGGAATGCTGGTTTATTTATTCCTTATTATTTTTATCGGAACTTTTGTAGTTGTCGGTTTCGGAATGGTTGCATACCGCTGGAAATATTTTGAACAGCATGTGGTTAAGGAAGAAAATATTTTTTCACGTGAACTGGCTTTATTCACAGCGGCAATAGTTTTATCTACATCAGCTTTAATTATTTTAGTAGGAACATCATCACCGCTTTTCGGAACATCTGTCGATGCATTTTTCTACAATGAAATGCATGTCCCGATTGCAATCATCATAGGCTTACTTAACGGGTTAAGTCTGCTGATAAAATGGAATCAAACAAAAGGGCATGAGATAATAAAAAAATCGATACCAGCGGTTTCCTTAGCTTTGCTGATAACAATCGTTATAGCAGCTTTCGGGCAGGTAGATGATTTGATGATGATTATATTGATTTTCTCAACTCTCTTTGCACTTATAGTTAATGCTGAAATTGCAATTAGGATAATCCGCGGAAATATGAAAATGCTCGGTGCTTATGTCGCTCACATTGGCATTGCAGTGTTTATTTTGGGAGTCGTCGGTTCTGCTGCTTACGGACATGAAACGGATGTTGATTTAATAAAAGGCGTTCCGCAAAAAGTTAACGGGTATGAATTAACATTCCTCAATTACGAACCGATTGAAAATAACACCAAGTATGCATTTAATATTAACGTTAAAAAAGGCGATAAAGATTATGTCGTTTCTCCGGTAATGTATATTAGTACTTTTAACAACGGATTGATGAGAGAACCTGCAATTTTGTCTTTAATGACTAAAGATTTTTATATCTCTCCTCTCGGTTACCAGGATGAATCGCAAAACCAGGTGCAGGGTCAGACCATCAATTTGGGAATCGGTGAGGCACAGGAAGTTGACGGAGTTGAGGTCAAATACCTAAACTTCGATAAGCCGGATTTAAGTGTAATGCAAAACGGCGGTGATTTCCAGATGGGTACTAAATTAACAGTTACTAAAAATGGCAAGACTTACGACATTGAGCCTTTAATAAAAAGAACCGGAAGGGATTTCAAATATGTTCCGGCTGAAATTCAAGATGCGAATATAAAAGTTCAGCTTAAGAAGATTGATCCTTCAACTCAAAAAGCAGAATTTATAGTATCAAAAATAAAAGAAGATAAACCGGCTAATACTCAGCAGTCTTCGGAAGTTTTAACTGTTGCCGCTTCCATTAAACCCTTTGTCAGTCTCGTCTGGACCGGAATTCTAATTATGGTTTTAGGCTTCTTTGTTTCCGTTGCAAGAAGGTTAAAAGAATCTTTTGTTGAATAAATTTTGTAGAATATTTTAGATTAAAAATGCCCGTGTTGTGCGGGCATTTTTGTTTTAAATTATTTTATTATTCAAAATTTAATTATAAGGAATACTTTTCCCCCTCCCCGCTGATAAATGCTTCATATTTATGATTCTCCAACTGTGTAATTTTTTCACCTATTTGCTTCGGAAGCGTGATTGTCGAAAAGATCAAAGTAATTGACATATTTAGTATATAGTTCCAAAGCCAACTTACTTGCATCATTGTGTGATTTGGCTTCAAACTTATATGGCGTTTCACAAAACTGCCATTCAAATTCAGTTATGTCATTATCGAATTTTTTCTGATCGAATACCGTTGAATCAACAATACACTTTCTTACTGTTTTAAAAAAGATTTGCCAGCGTTTCTTATAATACGAATTAATGAGTCCACTAAAATCTCTTGCAGCGTAATCAATCAAGTAGTTGCCTTTTTGACCCCAGGTTGTAACAAGCACTTTAGCATTTTTTTCAAAATACGATTCCGGAGCATCCACCGACGCAAATTTGTGCGAAGCCCTAATCCAATCATCAAACGAAAATTCCGCCTTAGTTGAAACGATTCTGTCAACATCGGAGGCAATATTCAAGAATAACTTTACATATTTGTCGAACATCTTGATATCTCTTGCTTTGTATGCCTCAAAGATTTTGTTTCTTACTTCAAAAGTTAAATTAACAAGTACCTGCCTGCATACCATAACCAAATCATATTGATAACGGGGACTTGATAGAGTTTTCGGTGCAGCAGTAATCATTTCGGCAAAGATATCTGCAAGCTTACGGTAATCGTAAGATTCACCAAGTCGTGTATAATGGGTCTTCCCTTCGAAGCGGGGCTGCATTTCCAGAGTATTCCCGAGTCCCACACCGGATATCTGTTGGTTATAAACTAAGTTTAATATACGCCGCCAAGCATCTTCGGCAACGGAGTCCGGATGTCCTGCACGGGTTTGTGCATACTTAGTTATCCATTGCTCTGTGTTAGCTGCTGTACTGTCCCATGCATAGTCAAACAGCCATTCAAACATAAATCTATTAACGCCAAATCCTTCAAGAGTTGAACCGATGCCAACCATCTGTCCTTTATTCTTGTCATTTTCTGAAGTGCTTAATCGTTGGGCAACCTTTTTCAGAGGTGCCGCCATTTGAGTTCCTCCGCCAAAATTTCCCAGGTAGCACCAAATATACGGAGCACCAAAGAAGGCATTGGTTAATCTCCACACTTCTGTCTTCTCACAAAAATAGTCAAGAATCATCATCTTGTTTTGAGGGACAGCTTTTATCATCGCCTCTAACCGTGGATTTGTCCAGTGCTTTCTATCGTAGTAGAATGTCCAGCCCATTTGTACCCACACAGCTTCACTATCTACCTGAGAAAGTCCATTGTATATGGTTCTTGAGACAGAGGCGAGATATTCGGGTTTCCAGCTCGGTGGGTCCATTTCGTTGAAAGGATCCGTACCATAGTAATGATCCGTGCCAAAATATTTGATCTCCTCACTTATAAATTCTTTCTGGATTTGCAGAAACAATGGTTCCATTGGATCTATGAAATAGGCATCATATTGAGGACCGACAGAATATGAACCCATATTCGTCAATTTTACACCGGGGTATTTGTTAGTGATGGCTTTCGGAGTATGACCGGCAAAGGCAGGCAGAACAGGAGTCATCCCAAACGATCTCTCCCTGCGAAGTATTTTTTTCTGCAAATTGAATTGCTCATCAATGAATGATTGAGGCAACGGTCCCAGCCAGCCATCAATGTTTCCCATTCTATGCCATGGCAAATGTGCAGGCCCTGTAAAGAAAGCCCTAATCTGGTCGTCCGTCATACCGAATTTATGCCACACTTTTTCCCAGATATATTCTTGGCCTGTTATTGCTAAAGGCATGTTAATTCCGTTTAACGCCATCCAATCAATAAATCTTTCCCAATCTTTCCATTGCCACCACAGCATAGTATATCCGAATGTGCAATAATTAAGGAAAAAACGTTTTTCAAAACGGCATGTCTTTATAATTTTACCTTTTACAGGGGGAAATACAGCCGGGACATTAATCGGCTCGGCTCGATACCAGGATACGGAAGTATAGCAGTAATTATTGAGATACCAGTCGAATGCTCTAGTAATTGCCAGGGTACTATTTCCCCTCAGTATAATCTTATTGACTCTGTTTTCAATTTCAAAAGTTTCATGGATTCCATCCTCATCCAAAGTTTCGATTATGAAGTCCGAAGAATGACCTGGTGCTACCCGTTCAATTAAGTCGTGGATGGCCTCGATATTAACAGCATTCTGTGTTTTAGAATTTGAAAAGCCAAAAGAGTAGCTGCTCATAACAAAGAATAAAAATCCTCCAATTAAAAATAATCTACCCTTTTTTATTAAGTATTCTTCTATGGTATTAGTTATTTGCAAGATTTGTACCTTCCTAAAAATAGTGTTTAGTTTAGCTATTATATTTCATTATTATTGTAGAGGAGTATCTAATCTGGTCTTTATTTTCAAAAATGTGATTTTTAAAAAATGAAGAATAGGTAAGCAATCTCCCCTCTTTATTTATAGTTGTAATTTCTATTTCAGTTCTTCTAAGCAATTCCGTTTCGCTCAAAACAGCATTCCCGTTTTTTTAACTTTCTGAAAATTAAAGCTATCTATTTATTTAAGCAAGAGTATTCTTATAAATCCTAAGATTTTATAAATCTGTTGAGAGAAGTCGAGCAGGTAATTAAAGATTACTGCATACAAATGTGTTTTTAACTTTATATGTTACTCACTAATATAATACGAAACAACTCCTGTAACGGGATGCGAATTCAAATAACAATTGTTGGTGATATTTTTAAGTCCGCTGCCGTCCATATTTATCGAATAAATATCGGCTGGTTGCTGGTACTGGTAATCATTACATTGTGAAGAAAAGAAAACCATGCTTCCGTTTTTACATGCACATGGATTTTTAAAATTTACAGGGATATCATAACGCCCGCTAAACCGGTTTTGGGTTATGTATTCAATTTTTTTGTTGTTAATATTAACTTTACAAATATCAAAACACCAGGTATCCTCACAATAATAAAATATTACGGATTTACTGTCGTGTGAAAAAACAGGGCTTCCTGCAAAATAACCGTTTTCAGCCTTTGTCAAATCTTGTATATAATTTCCATTTATATCCATTAATTGTAATTGGCGGCTGCTCATCAAATCAATGTCCCATGAATTTACCGATTCATAACAAATAAAATTTCCATCCTGAGAAATATGTGCGTGAAAACAGTTCTTCCCGTCTTTGGTTAATTTCTTTTTGGAATTATTTGTCAAATCATATAAATAAACGGACTCGTAATCATATTCCGAAGTGCTTGTGATTCTTGAAAAAACAAATTTATTCCCACCGGGAGAAAAATTTCCCGGTGTGCCTTTAGTAATAGGGCCGGTAATTTTATCTTCTTTAAAATTATAAATATAAATATCTGCTCCGGTGAACATTTCTTCCAACCCGGGATTAGCCCTGTAAAACAGTAATTGACTGCCGTCCGGTGAAACAGCAGTTGCGGCATATTGGCCCCAGTCATATTTAGTTATTTGCTTAATGATTTTACCTTCAGGCGACATCATAAAAATATTTGTTGCCTGCCCGTTTCTATCGGATGAGAAAAATATTACTTCGCCGGTTTTAAGTGTGCTTCCATGTTTGGAAACGACAGGATTTTCTTTACAACCGATTAACAAAAGTACCAATGAAAATAAAATATAAATACTGCGTTTCATTTTAACATCTCCCTTTTTTATAATTTTATTTTTTAATTGAACCGGATCAAACGGTGTTTAAAAGTTTTACGTTAAATGACCGTTGTTCGAATTTTTTATAACTATATTGGGTTTACCGGAATAGAGGATAGGCTGAAATATGTTTTTTATTCTGTTAAGCACTATTAATTCGTACATAACAGTGTTCCCGCTTAGTTTAACTTTTT
>CAZKUR010000038.1:0-37781 GCA_964556005.1 uncultured Ignavibacteriaceae bacterium
GGATTTTTTCTTGTTGTTTGTCTTGGTCCTTTAGGAATACTTTTCATTCCCATCTCCCTCATCCTCTGTTTTACGAGCTGCGATGCTGCCGTTGCACTTAATCGATCGAATATTTCAACAGCACTTTTCATTGCTGCCTCATCTCCTTCACTTAATGCCATTGCCTGCTCGTAGGGACATCCTAATTCCTCCCACAATTTAACTGCGGAATTCCATTCTCTTTTAATCATTTGCAAATATGGTTCTGCAATTCGTTTGGGAATTTCGGTGAGCCGGTTTGCCTTCCATAACCAGAATGCAAGCATACCGATATTCCACGGATTATTAGTTTTTAAAATTTTTGAATATTGAATCTCTATTTCATCTAAATTTTGGGCGAGTTTATTTTTAAGCCAGAAAAATTCCGACAGAGCTGCTAAAGAAACAACAATTTTATCAGGCTCTCTGATAGTTAATGCCAATTTATAAGATTCTTCAAGAAGGTTCTGTGCGCCGGGGTCGCCGCGTCTTGCTCTAATAATGCCCACTACAAAAAGAGGAATTATTTTATTTGCTGCCGGAACGTTTTCGCGCTTGAAAATGACATTCAACCTTTCTATTGCATCATTCCATCGACCGAGATATAACTCCAGATGCGCATGATGACCTGTCATGCATAAACCGTAAGTATATAAATCTTTTTCATTAAAATATTCTGTTCCCTCGATAAAATATTTCTGTGCTTCGTCGAGTCTTCTTTTCTGTAAAAGAACACTACCGATATTGGTGTATGCCCTTGAAGCATGTTCATAAAAATTATTCTCAAGGGAAAGTTCAAGACTTCTTTTTAAACATTCTTCACCGCCTGGCTCTTCAGTAAACAACCTGGCTGTACCTATATTGTTCAATGCATGTGCTTCGATATCGAGGTCATTTATTTTCCGGGCAAATTCAACTGCTCTTTCACCCCACATAATTGCCTGTCCGGTTTCTTCCCTAATCATATGCGCCTGTGATTTGCTGCTGTAAGCCATAGCTAGATTTTTTCCCGGCGGAAGCTTCTCAAGAATTTCTATTGCTTTATTAAGATATGCATCCGCTTTTTCATCATTGCAATCGTACCATAGCATTCTTGACATTCTCCTGTAATTCTCTGCTTCGAATGCGGGATCGGAAAATTTTTTAAGAAGTTCGTTTATTTTCTCGCCTGCTTCGAGAGCCTCTATATTCTGCCCTGTTAGATAACATTCATATGATCTCCCTTTAAGGAGATTCAGATATTGTTTTACTTCAAGATTCTCCGAATATTGAATTGCAGTGAGATAATGTTTTGCTGCCTGAAGATGTGCACCGAATTTTGAAGCTTGCTGTGCCGCTAGAGGTGCATATTTTACTATAATTTCTTTATTATGTGCAACGGATGCATGATGGATTATTCTCGCCAAATAATTGTCAATATTTTTTTGATTTAAAAGTAATTGGAGAATCCTTTCGTTGAACAATTGTCTTTTCGATTCATTCAAAGATTCTTCCACAGCCATCCTTGTTAATTCATGTTTGAAAGAAATTGTTTCATCTTCAAAACGGAGAATCCCCGAATTAGAACATTCATCCAGAATTTCCGGAGTTACAGGATCAGCTTTATCGAGCAGCCATTTTTCCGCACGAGTAGGTATTATGGAAGTTAACTCAACAAACTCTCTTGCTTCTTTTGATAAACGTGAGATCCTCGTTAATACGGAATCCTTTATGGTAGAAGGAATTCCCTCGTCTTTATTACTTAATAATTCTGTAATTAAAAACGGATTGCCGCCGGTAATTTGAAACAAATTTTTTATTCCGTGTATGCCGGCAAGTTCATTCACAGTTTTTTCTGTTAAGGCATTAAGCTTAAATTTATTTAAACCTTTTGAGGTAATATCTCCGAGAACAAATCTTAATGGATGCTCCGGGCTAAGTTCATCATCGCGGTATGTAATTATAAAAAGAGAATTTATTCTGCCTGTTCTTCGTCCTAAAAATTTTATCAGGTCAAGAGTTGATTCATCCGCCCAGTGTACATCTTCAATGATCAAAATATTCGGTAATTTACTCTCCTGCAGATCATGAAGAAATCTTGCAAAAATTGTCGTACGATCAGCTTTCTGTTCTAAAAGATTCAACAAACCGTTTTTTAATTGTGCGGCTATATCGTAAAGAGGGCCTAAAGGACGCGGAGTAAATAACGCATCGCACGCTCCCCACAAAATATTTGCTTTGTCTTCAATTTTATTAATAAAGGCGTCAACTAAGGAAGTCTTACCGATTCCAGCCTCTCCTGAAATAATTACAACAGAACCGCTTCCTTCTGATAAGTTGTTGAATGTTTTTTCTAGTTCATGTAAATACCTTTCACGTTCCAGTAATTCCATTTTTTAAACCTATAATATTTGAAAATATTTTGATTTATCAGATTGTATCGTTTTCGGAAAAAAGTTTTGATCCTGTTAAATAAACCATGATGACAAAGCATCTTTCATTCAGCCGTAAATACGGCAGCATATTTTAAAAATAATGAGGTTTGGATTTCGAAGAATTTGTTTAATTCAAAGAGTTGCAGATGTTCTTTATCCTTTTTACTTAATCTGCGTTTAGAAATTAAAACAAAAGATTTTAATTTACAACAATAAATTCGAGTGGAACGACAATACGCACAACTTCACCGTTCACTTAAACTTAAAATCATTATTATTTCTAGATTTTTTGAAGGTTTGCCTGCCTCGAAACAACACGCGGCAGGCAAAATAAATTTATAGGTTAGCTGCCAGCTACCCCGGCAAGTTTTAATTTTTCGGCTTCAGCTTTACTTAGTTCAAGTCCGTGCCCTCCGGGACCAGTTTCTGATTTTCTTAGCAAATAGGCAAAAACGAGACCTAATATTCCGAGTATTGAAAATATCCACATTCCGAGATCATAGCCGCCCGGGTTAGCTGCGCTTGCACCTGCGAAATCGTTTGCCCAGCCGATAATCATCGGGAAGAGCATCATCCCGATTTGCTGAATCCACGACATAAGTGCATAACCGGAACCTAATCGTTCTTCTTCAACGATATATGCAACCGAAGGCCACATTACCGCAGGTATTAATGAAAACGCAACACCCATCATAATAACGGGTACATAAAGTGAAAGATTACTATAGGCCATCATCAAGTAAACAGGTAACAGTAAAATCGAGCCTATCGTCATCAGCAGTGCACGCTTGCCGATATAATCTACCAGCAGCCCTATCAGAGGTGTAGCAATCATTGCAGCTAAAGGTAAATTTGAAATCATCCATCCTGCAGTTTCACGGGGTAAATGATGAGCTTCCATAAAGAATTTAACCGCAAAAGTTCTGAACGGAAAAATTGCCGAATAAAAAGTAACGCACAACAATGTTATATACCAGAACGACTTATTAAATTTAAAGAGAGTCTTTAAGCTTAATTTTTCCGTCCGGCCTCCGCTTTCTAAAACAAATTTCTTTTCACCGGAAGACTCAATAATATAATAAATTAAAATACCTCCAAGTGTTAGAATACCAATTAAGGCAGCAACAAATAGCGGGGATGAATAACCTCCGCTGTACAAACCCGGAAAAATTGTAGGAGAATTATCAACCGCAACGGTACCGCTTCGGGCAAAAAATAAGTTTAGCCCCATTGCAAAACTCAACACTTTCCCCTTATACCATTTTGCAATTGCAACAGTAATTGCTACAATTAATGACTCCGACCCGGCTCCCAGCAAGAATCTCCCGGCAAGCATTAAATACAAATCCGACGAAAATGCAACAATGAAACCTGAGGCAGTACATATCACGGCAAAAAACAGTGCTGATTTTTTCGTGCCCCATTTATCAATCAATATACCGCCGAAGACCAAAACTAAAAGCGCAGCCAGGCTGTAAGCGGAGTATAACTGACCGATATCGAGATCCGTAAAATGAAGACTGGTTTTTAATTGATCAGCAACTAATGAAATTGAGTCGTACACATAATAGTTGCCGAACATCGCAATACTTAAAAACAATAGTACCATCCACCTGTAAAATGGAGTTGGTTCTTTCTTAACGAGTCCTAAAGGAGGATTGATTGAAGCCATTATTTTTTCCGAAATAATTTCTAACTGAGTATTTGTAATTAATTAAAGCGTTCTTGTTATAATATTATAAAGAATCTTGTTATCGTTTATACAAACAATAACAAGATTCATTTTCATCTAATGAAATTCAAATGCAGTCAATTTGAATGACTTTAATTTTTCTTAAACAAATCAAATTTTATCTTCTTTTCCCATTGCAATTTTATACAACATCAGCGAAAGCAAAGCAAAGAAGATGATGCCTAAAATATCACCCCAGCCTCCTAAATAATCGCCTAATGTGCCGGTGCCTCCGCTTGTAAAAATACCGAGGAAAAACTGATGGACTTTATCGATGAATGTTATTGCATTTCCCTGGGCGTCGTGACCAACAGTCCAGCCGATTAAAACGGCAACTAAAATCCCGGTAATTGTTCCGCCAGCGATAAGTCCCGAACTAAATAATGCACCGGGCCCGGTTTCGCTTTCTTCTGATTTTTTCTTTTTATCGACAAGCCATTTAACCAAACCGCCGATATAAATAGTTGATGTTGTTGAAAGTGGAAGATAAGCTCCGACAGCAAAAGCTAAAGATGATACTCCGGATAATTCCATGACCAAAGATATTCCCATTCCGATTAGTACTAATGCCCACGGCAGGTTCTGACTTAATAATCCTTTTATTACTGTCGACATTAAAATAGCCTGCGGTGCCGGCAATGGTTCGGGATGCTGCGGTGTAATTGTACCGATTCCTACTGTTCGTGTAAGCAGCAGCAGTGTAAATCCAACGGCAACAACGGAAACTAAGACTCCGATAATTAGTCCGATTTGCTGTTTAATAGGAGTAGCCCCGACTAAAAAGCCTGTCTTTAAATCTTGAGAAGTTGAACCTGCATTTGCAACTGCAATACATACAATCGAACCGACTACCAGTGCTAACGGTTCGTAAACCTCACCGGTCCATCCGATCCCGACAAATATTAATGAAGTTGCCATTAAAGTTGCAATTGTCATTCCGGATACCGGGTTTGAAGATGATCCGATAAGTCCAACAATTCTTGAGGAGACTGTAACAAAGAAAAATCCGAAGATTACAATCATAATTGCAGAAAGAAAATTCGTCGGAATTGTGGGAATCAAAACCATGAAGAATACAAGTAAAAGACTTCCACCTAAAACAACTGAAAGAGGTATGTCTCTTGAAGTTCTTTCAGTTTGCGAAACAACATTATTTTGTTTATTCGCTCTGTTAGATTTTATATCTTTAAAAGAATCGGAGAAAGCGCTGACAATTGTGGGAATAGATTTTATCAAGGTAATCAGTCCGCCGAATGTTACCGCACCTGCGCCGATATATCTTATATAATTATTCCAAATTTCACTTGCGGACATTTCCGATATCAGCTTAGTGCCAGGCGCAAAAATCGAAGTTAAATTATCACCTAATAAAGTTATAAGGGGAATTAATACAATCCATGACAGAACACCGCCGGCAACCATTATTCCTGCAATACGAGGGCCAATAATATAACCGACTCCTAAAAGTTCCGGTGTAATTTCACCGTTGATTGTTCCGTTAGGTAAAGCGGATTTTCTACCGAACACATAAGTAGGAACATCTTTCCATAATCCGAAAATTGACATGAAAAGCTTGTAAAGGAATGCAATGCCTAAACCGTAATAAACTTTTTTAGCTAAGTTACCTCCTTTTTCGCCGGCAATCAAAACATCTGCACAGGCAGTTCCTTCAGGGTAAGGCAAGGTTCCATGCTCTTTTACGATTAATGCTCTTCTCAAAGGAATCATAAATAGAACACCTAAAATACCGCCGGCTAAAGCAAGCACAAATATCTGAAAATATTTGAAGTAGGCCATCCCGCCGGGCAAAAACAAAAGTGCAGGGATAGTGAATACAACTCCGGCAGCTACCGACTCACCGGCAGAACCTATTGTTTGAACTATATTGTTTTCAAGAATGGTTGCATTGCCGAATTTTTTAAATACGGAAATTGCTAATACAGCTATCGGTATCGAAGCGCTGACGGTCATTCCGACTTTTAATCCCAAATAAACGGAGGAAGCACCGAAAATGATACCAAAAATTCCGCCTAAAATAATAGCTTTTAAAGTGAACTCCGGTATAGTTTCATTCGCAGAAATATAAGGTTTGAACTCTGCTGCGGAGTCTTTATTATTTGCCATGAACAGCTCCTTACAAAAATTTCAGAACAAATTTAAAAATTAACGTTGAATATTCGAATAAAGATAGTTAAATGCAAGAGTTTTTTTATTTCGAATTTCGGATTTGCGGATAAAAACCCTGAATTATTTATTTCATTTTTTAAGATTGATTTTTATTTTGATTTTAACTTTTTAGAAATAGGGAGAAAAATGAATTCTGATGAATTAACGGCAATATTTACTTAAATTGGAAAATCTTCAAAAAGATAAAATTAATAACCGAAAATTAGAATTCCGAAATTAGAATTTGAGTTTCCGCATTCCTATATGACAAATAGCAAAATCGTACTTCACAGGATCAACGGGATCATATTGCTTTAAGTTTTCGGTGATCTCTTCCGCCATTTTCCAGCTAATATTTTTTCGTTTGGTTAAATTCAACTGCTTGCAAATTTTTGCAATGTGTGTATCGACAGGTATTACCAATTTATTGGCGGGAATTTCTCTCCATATTCCAAAATCGAGATCATCTTTTCTTATCATCCATCGTAAAAATAAATTCATTCTTTTACATGCACTTCCTAATTCGGGTAGCGGGAACATAAATTTAAAACCCAGGCTTAAACTTTTCGATTTGTTTCTTTTCTGTTCCAGTTCTAAAAAATGATTTGAGAAATTCGAAATAGAATTTTTTAGATTTATTTCTCTTTCAACATAATTCTTTAAAAATAAGTTTTTAAGCGAATCGAAATTTTTATAGGTTAAATTTAATATTGAAAAAAAATCATAGATGTCTTTTTCGGTATAAAATCTGTGCTTTATTCCTTTTAACTTTTTTCCGTCAACTTTCGGATTGAAATTTTTTACAAATAAATAAGGATTATTTTCAGATACTGCAACAATTTTGCTTAAAGTATTTATAATCTGCTTGACATTTCCATATGCAAAAACAGAAGCAATAAATCCCATAACTTCAATATCTTTTTCGTCGGTAAACAAATGTAAAAACTGAAGTGGATCGGGAGAGATTTGAGATTTGTCGAACGCTTTATAATGGAAATTTAATTTTTCTTTGAGATTCATTTTTGCAAATTAGTAATTTTACCGTTCAACCGTTTCGGCTGGATAGTTAAAATGAATTGAAATATTAATCGAGAGGTTGAATTGTAAAAAATTAACCTCGAGGTTTGCACAACGTTGAGCGAACTGCAAACCTCAAGGTTTCATTCTTTATTTCAGCAGAAGCATTTTCTTCTGCATAGTATACTTGCCTGCAGTCATTCTATATAAATATACTCCGCTGCTTAATTTCGATGCATTAAAAGTTATTTCATGAACTCCTGCATCAACGTATTCATTAATTAGAGTTGTTACCTCATTGCCGAGCATGTCGTAAACTTTAATTGTTACAAACGATGCCGAAGGAATATCGTATCCGATTGTAGTTGTAGGATTGAACGGGTTGGGATAATTTTGTTCCAGCTTAAAACTATTTACGAGTAGTAAATTAACTTCAGTTGTATTTGAATATTTAAAGCTGCCGTTATAATCAATTTGTTTCAACCGATACTGGTAAACGCCGTTGTTTGCAGGGTTATCCACATAAGTATAAGTATGTGAAATTGTAGTTGAACCCGAACCCTTAACAAAACCAATCGTCTGCCATTTATTATTATTTGCTTTTAAGTCAATTTCTTTTCTCTCAATAGAAAAGCCGCTGTTATTTATTTCGGAAGCTGTTTTCCAAATAAGGTAAACTTGTCCGCTCTCAACTTTCGAATTAAAATCCGTAAGCTCAACAGGGGTGCCTGCAGTTGAATCATAAACTAAAGCTGTCCAAACACTCAGATTATACCCATCCAATCGCATCCAGATAGGATACACGTGCTTATTAAATGCAGCGACATTTGTATAATCGCCGAAGAAAACACCGGAAGTAGGAGTAAATGAGGAATTGCTTACCATAAAATTCTCAAAAGTTTCCCCGCCGTCGGTTGATTTTGCCATATAAACATCGGTTGCAGCACCGGTAGTATTTCTTCTATCATAAAAGTCAACGTAAACTACACCTGTTTTGGGATCTACTGTCATCCAAGTAAAAAACTGCTGCCTGGTTGTATTATCATCATTAACTTTAATAGGAGCGCTCCAGGTATTTCCGCCGTCGGTAGATTTGCAAATGAAAACATCAGTGTTATCTGTCCCGTTTCTTTGATCCGACCAATTAACATAAATATTTCCGCGGTAAGGAGAGTTGCTAATATCGCATGCAGTAATCGGTAATCCGTTGCATCTATAAATTCCAGGAACATTAAAATCCCAGCCTCCGGGAATATTTGTAATGTGAACATCAGTTCCGAATGTTTGTCCGCCATCGGTGGATTTATCAAACTCTAAACCAAGAGGCCCGGCCCATGAAATATAAACTTGTCCATCCGGTCCAACCGCAGGGACTGCACCTTCAACTGTATTATCGCTATCGTAGCAGTCTCCCGCTCTATCGCTGATTCTTATTGGGGTAGACCAGGTTATCCCATGATCCGTTGATCTGGAGAATAATATTCTTGAACTATCGGCCGAGTTGGTGCTCCCGTAGCTGTCAAACTGAGTCCAAGAAACATATATATTATTTCGATAAGGAGAATTTGTCATATCGGCAGCAAGCCATTCTTTGTCTTGCTGAGCATTGGGTGGATTAAAACCGATTCCGGCTCCATCATTCCAACTTACTCCGTTATCTGTCGATCTCTGCACGACTATTCTATCAATCCAATAACCAGGATAACTTCCATTTGAAAGATGGCCGTAAAAAAGATTTCCAAGCGTATCATAAATAATGCAAGGATCGCCCCACACACCGAATGATGAATTCATTGTACCTTGAATCCAGCTGCTTCCTCCATTAGTAGATCTGTAAGAATATGTAATGTTTGCACCAGCTTCAAGCATATTTGGATTGGCCGGATTTATTGCAATTGTTACTTCTTCCGGATCGGTATCGTACGGATTATTAACCTGTACATTTTGATATTGCGCCATTAAATTTAATGTCGTAGTTAAAGTGAAAAGGACTAAAATCACTGTAAAAAACTTCATAATTACTCCTTATAGTTAACCCCTGTATCAATAAAATGAAAATGATATTAACTAAACAAATAAAAATAATTAATTTATCAATAATAAGAGGTATAAAAATGAGTAAAAAATTAAATGTGCCTTTCTTATTTAGAGATTATTAATTTTTCGTCCTAATATCATTTAAGATTTCTTGACTGCCCGATTGCATGATTTCTTTGATGCTGTTAAATTCAAATTCTATCGCAAATCAATTAAAACAATTTTCTAAAAAAATATTC
The DNA here is from genome assembly GCA_964556005.1 of uncultured Ignavibacteriaceae bacterium. Lineage (GTDB taxonomy): Bacteria > Bacteroidota > Ignavibacteria > Ignavibacteriales > Ignavibacteriaceae > CAZKUR01. The sequence goes on from CAZKUR010000038.1 coordinate 9,624, forward strand.
AAATATTTCAAGACCGCATTGATTTAAAGATGATTAAAATATTAACGCACCTTAGACTATAAAATTTTTTTAACTCATTTGTATGCGGATGGATAACAAAAATTAGCAGTTGTATTAAACTTTAAAATAATAATAAAATCTTAATCCGCAATCATTCAATCAGAATCCCAAATTATGGTATTAGGAGCTAAATTTTGAATTCTGAGTGAATTTCACATTAGACAGCTTAATTTAAATTCACACTCCGAATTCCAAAATTCGAAATTTTTTCATTCCTACTAATGCAAAATCGAAATTCTCAATATTCTCAGTCGTGAGAACAAAATATTAAAAAAAGGTTGATTATTGCACACTAACACATAATTTTTTATGGTATTTAGTTTGTTACAATGTGGCAATTAGATTTTATGAGCTATGAGAATAAATCGAAGGAAAGAAAATGAAAAACATAATTTTTTATCTGCTCTTTATTTTTTCTATTGTTTTGATGTACGGTTTAGTTTTTTCATTATCATAAAAACGTTCTATTAATAAGTTGAAACTTAAAACCACAGGGACAAAATGAACTTCAAACCAATAAAATTGAAAAATAGTATAAGTGAAACGAATCCTGTGGACTTAGTTAACGATTTTTTTTACCGGAAGAATTGCATGAGATCCCCTAATAATATATACATGAGATTATGTCTGAACATAAGCAAAGGTTTAATATAAATTATAAAATCATAATCCGGTAAGAATAGGGACTGCAATTGTTCTTTATGAAATTGATTTTTTACTATGGCGCATAAGGAATTACCGAAGAAGGAAAAGATGATGTTCGTCTATTATTCTTATACTGCCCGCTTATCACTCATATCCATATTCCTTGTTTTAAGTTTATTCGTCTTTACAAGGAACACCTACTCTCAAACGAATGATGACTGCCTTATGTGCCATAGTGATAATACTCTTACCATGGAAAAGAACGGTAAGACCGTTTCACTGTTTGTCGATCAAAAAGTTTTTTATAATTCAGTACATAGTAAATTAAAATGTATTTCATGCCATGTTGGTTTTAATCCCGACGATACGCCTCACAAAAAAGATATTCAGCCGATAAATTGTTTGAACTGTCATAAAAATGCACCGGTTCAGCACCCGTTTCATCCGCAGATGCTGCAAGCAAACGGAATGGACGGAACTCCCGCTGTTAATTGTAAAGGCTGCCATGGAACTCACGATATTTCTTCACCTGAGACTCCCGGTTCAAAGTTAAGCAAATCGAACATTGTGAATGTATGTGGAAGCTGTCATGCAGATGAGAAGAACGAATTTGAAACCTCTGCTCATGCTAACGGTTTGAGAGAAGGAGTAAAAGGCGCTCCAAACTGCATCACATGTCATAAAAATCCGATTGTTTTGACATCATCAGTCAAAGATACAACCAAACTGAAAATTGCTCAAATAAATCTTTGCCTTTCATGTCATCTTGATAACCCTGGAATAAGGACAAAAACATCGCCTTCTGCCGGGTTTATCTCATCATATGAACACAGCGTACACGGAAAGGCTCTGCTTGGAGGCAACAGCAAGGCTGCAAATTGTGTAAACTGCCATTCTGCTCATAGAGTAAAACCTGCAAGTGATCCTACATCAACAATAAACAGATTTAACGTTCCGAACACTTGCGGGAAATGCCATAGCAATATTGAAAAAGAATATAAAGAAAGTATTCACGGAGTTGCAGTTCTGCAGAAAGGAAGCAGCGATGCACCGGTTTGCACAACATGCCACGGCGAACATAATATATTAAACCCGAGCAATCCGCTTGCACCGACATCGCATGCAAATGTTTCTCAAGAAGTTTGTTCCCGCTGCCATTCTTCAGTAGCATTAGCCGAAAAATACGGTTTAAATCCAAACCGCTTGTCAACATTCAAAGAAAGTTATCATGGATTAGCTCTACAGGGCGGCGCTACAATAGTTGCAAATTGTGCAAGCTGCCACGGTGTACATCTTATATTACCTCCCAACGATCCAAGATCCTCAGTTTATAAAGGAAATCTTGCAAAAACTTGTGGCAAATGTCATCCCGGTGCAAACGAAAGATTTGCTATTGGAAAAATCCATGTCTCTTTGCAGCAGCCTAAAGAACCTATACTTCATTGGATTGTCTTTGCATATGTAATTCTCATCCTTCTAACTATTGGCGGAATGTTTACGCATAACTTGCTGGATTTTATAAAGAAAGCAAAAGTAAAAAGATTGAAGCAAGAAGGAATATTAAAGCATGAGACTCATAATCATTCGCTTTATTTAAGAATGACGGTGAATGAAAGGATTCAGCATGCAGCCCTGGCAATCAGTTTTATTACTCTAGCCATAACAGGGTTTATGCTTCAATATCCGGATGCATGGTGGGTTATCCATATTAGGGATTTTGTTAAAGATGCTTTTGAGCTAAGAAGTTTGATACATCGTATCGCAGGTGTTCTGATGATTGGCGCTGGATTATACCACATTTATTATATCACATCAACAGAGCGCGGAAGAAAACTTATTAAAGATTTATTGCCTAAGTATTCTGATTTAACAGATGCATTAGGCGTGGCAAAATATAATCTTGGTATTTCGAAACGTAAGCCGAAGCTCGACAGGTTCAGCTATGTTGAAAAAGCCGAGTATTGGGCTTTAATCTGGGGTACAATCGTAATGTCGGCTACCGGCATAATAATGTGGTTCAATAATGTTTTTATCGATTTATTTACCAAGTTAGGATGGGATATAGCAAGAACAATTCATTTCTATGAAGCATGGCTTGCTACTCTTGCAATAATCGTATGGCATCTCTACTTCGTAATATTTAATCCCGATGTTTATCCGATGAATCTTGCTTGGTTTAAAGGTACTTTAACAGAAGAAGAAATGGCAGATGAACATCCCCTTGAGCTTGAAAAGATTAAAAGAGAAAAGCTCGGCGATGATCAGAATAACTATTAGGTTAAGCAATTATTTTTAATCGATTAAAAAATATAATTAAGAATATTGGAAACAGATATACAAGAAATTCGTTTGAATAGTCATCCTGCTCAAAAAGAAAAGTATAAATTCTTTTTCAAGCTTCCGCAAAAGATTGTCTTCCTATTATTTTTTATTTTATGCTTTTATTCAATAAAACTGTTTGCACAGGAAAACAGTGACTGTTTAATGTGCCACAGCGACAATACGCTGACCGGCAAAAAAAACGGCAGAACTTTTTCTGTATACGTTAATGAAAAACAATTAGCTTCTTCCGTACATGCAGATGTCGCCTGTATTGATTGTCATGCAGATTTGGCAGGCTCGGACTTTCCGCATAAAACCAATGTTGCTCCTGCGCAGTGTGTTAGCTGCCATGATGATGTACAAGACTTATATTCAGCCGGAATACACGGTACAGAACATAATAAAGGAGATAAGTTAGCACCTATCTGCCAAACATGCCACGGCTCCCATGACATAATTAATGTTAAGGATCCTCATTCTGCCGTTGCACCGATAAAAATACCGTTCTTGTGCGGAAGCTGTCATAAAGAAGGCGCACCGGTTCAGGTTCAAAGAAAAATCCCTAAGAATCATATCCTTGAAAATTATTCCGAAAGTATGCATGGCGTAGGGTTATTGCAGCAAGGACTTTCAGTTGCGGCAACCTGTGTTTCATGCCATTCGCCACATAAGATTCTTCCTCCTACAAATCCAGAATCCACGATTGCAAGAAAAAATATTCCGAAGACCTGTACGCAATGTCATCAGGATATCGAATTCGTTCATAGGAAAATAATTAAAGGACAGTTGTGGGAAAAAACTCCCCACGTTCTTCCAGTATGCATCGATTGCCATCCGCCTCATAAAATTACAAAAGTTTTATATGCAGCAAGCGTTGCTAATCAGGATTGCTTAAATTGTCACGGCAGAATCGATTTAAAATCTAAAGACGGACGTTCCATGTTCGTCGATGTTGTAAAGCTGCAGAATTCTATGCATTCAAAAATTGCCTGCAGCCAATGCCATAACACAGTAAATATTTCTCTCGTTCGTCCATGCAAAGGAATTACCTCAAAAGTCGATTGCTCAATTTGCCACGCAAATGAAGGAGATCAATATAGAAGCAGTACTCACGGTCAGCTTTTTGCCAAACAGGATCCTAATGCCCCGACATGCGTAGAATGCCACGGTTCCCATCATGTACTTGGAAATAAAAATCCGGCATCCCCTATCTTTCACACGAATATCCCGACGCTTTGTGCAAAATGCCATCGTAAAGGTGAACCAGCAGCAGTTAGATATGTTGGAACGGAACACAACATAATTCATAATTATACCGAAAGCATTCACGGGAAAGGATTATTGAAGAGCGGCTTAACTGTTACCGCAACTTGCACAGACTGCCATACTGCTCATCATGAACTTCCTCATACCGATTCAACATCCAGTGTGAACCGAAAAAATATTGCATCAACCTGCGGGCAATGTCATTACGGTATTGAAAAACAGCTTGAAAACAGTGTCCATTCTCCAAGTATTACGAAAACCGGCAAGAAACTTCCGGTATGCAACGACTGCCATAGCGCTCATAATATTTCCAGAACCGATAACTCCGGCTTCAGACTCGAAATTATGAATATCTGTGGAAATTGTCATAAATCTTACGCGAAGTCTTATTTCGATACCTATCATGGGCAGGTTTCCCGCTTGGGATATTCCAAAACCGCTAAATGCTGGGACTGCCACGGTGCGCATGATATTCTACCGGTTGAAAATCCTGCATCGCATTTAAGTTTTCAAAATAAAGTTCAAACTTGTAAAAAATGCCACGAAGGAGCGACCAAACAATTTGCCGGTTATTTTACACATGCTACTCATCATGAACCGGGTAAATATCCTTTTATGTTCTGGACTTTTTGGGCAATGACGGGATTATTGGTAGGCACATTTTTCATTGCAGGGCTTCATACTTTACTCTGGCTGCCGAGATCAATTCAATATAGAAGAAGATTAAAAAACAAATCTGCTGAAAATGCAAACGAAAATTTAGAAGATAATTCAGAAGAACCGGACGAGAATGATGGATAAAACAATTCTTAAGACAGAATATTTAACGAAAACACAGTTCCAGTTTCAGAGATTTACGCGGTTAAATCGTATACTTCATATTCTTATGATAGTAAGCTTCATGACACTGGCACTTTCCGGGATGACTTTAAAATTTTCATACACAGGATGGGCTGTTATACTTTCACATCTTTTGGGTGGTTTTCAATCGGCAGGGTATATACACCGGTTTGCTGCCTTAATTATGGTAAGCATTTTTATTACGCATTTAATAAACCTGGCAAGAACCAGGAAAAAAGAAAATATATCATGGATAAAATTTATTTTCAGCAAAGATTCCATGATGTTTAACAAAAAAGACTGGAACGATTTTAAAGATTCCATGAAGTGGTTTATCGGTATGGGCGAAAGGCCTGAATACGGCAGATGGACATACTGGGAAAAGTTTGACTACTTCGCAGTATTTTGGGGAATATTTGTTATCGGTTCAACCGGCTTAACTTTATGGTTCCCTGAGTTCTTCACTAATTTTTTCCCCGGCTGGGTAATAAATGTTGCAACAATAATTCATAGCGATGAAGCGCTCCTTGCAACAGGATTCATCTTCACCATTCATTTCTTTAATACACATCTGCGGCCGGAAAAATTTCCAATGGATATTGTTATATTTTCTGGAAGAGTTCCGCTGGAAGAATTTAAAGAAGACCGTCCTGCTGAATATAAAGAACTTATAGAAAAAGGTGAACTTAAAAATCATTTAGTCGAACCCTATCCTCCGATTGTGATCAAAACCATACGATTTTTCGGCTGGACAGCCCTAAGTATTGGCTTTAGTATAATAATTTGGATAATTTACGCAATGATATTTGCGTATAGATAATTAATTCCACTATTTATCAAATATTAAGTTTATTATGAAAAGAAAATTTCCTGAGTCTGTTTATAATACTATAACTTTTGCAGGTGTAGCGGTAGCACTAATTTCCTTCGGTTTAATTCTTTTTTTAATGCTGCTCGAGGCTTTAAGCACTCAGCAAAAGCCTTATATGGGGATTATAGCTTTTGTTATTCTTCCTGGAATTTTGATTATCGGTTTGTTACTGATCGCCTTCGGAATTATAAGGCACAGCAGGAGATTGAAAGCGGGAAAAGATACCGAGTTTAATTTTCCCTTAATTAACTTCAATGATCCCAAACAGCGCAGGGCATTTTCTGTTTTCTTTGTCGGGACGATATTATTATTACTTTTCAGTGCTTTTGGAAGCTACAAAGCATATGATTATACAGATTCGGATCAATTCTGCGGAACTCTTTGCCATAGCGTAATGAATCCCGAATATACAGCCTACCAGGTTTCGCCTCATGCCAGGGTTGGATGCGTTAAATGCCATATCGGTCCTGGAGCGGGCTGGTATGTAAGATCAAAATTATCAGGCGCTTACCAGGTATATGCAACACTATTCAATAAATACCCGAGACCAATTCCAACTCCTATCAGCAATTTAAGACCGGCAAGGGAAACCTGTGAACAATGTCATTGGCCGGAATTTTTCTACGCTGAAAAAGAAGTGAGAAATACTTATTTCCTCTCCGATGAAAAAAATACAAAATCATCTGTTACTATGCTCTTAAAAATCGGCGGCGGCAATGAAGAAACAGGTATTACTTCAGGAATTCATTGGCATATGAATATTGCAAATACAATTACTTATATTGCATCCGACTCCTCAAGGCAAGTTATTCCCTGGGTAAAATCAGAATCAAAAAACGGGAAAGTAACAATTTATAAAAGCCGTAATTTTCCTTTTAAAAACGACACTGTTCAAAACGGTACCGTTAGAGTTATGGATTGTATAGATTGCCACAACAGACCGACACACATTTATCACCCGCCTTACGTTTCAGTGGATCATATGATGTCGACAGGATTAATTGATACAACATTGCCGTATATGAAAAGTGTTGCAGTTGAAGCACTTGAAAACAGCTATACGACTAAACAAACCGGACTCGACAGCATTAAGATTTATATAGAAAACTTTTACACAACAAGATATCCCAAGATTGCATCAAGCGAATCAGCTTTAATTGAGCAGAGCATAAAAACGGTTCAGCAAATTTATCAGAGAAATTACTTCCCATCTATGAATGTTAGCTGGAAGAAATTTCCGGATAATATAGGACATATGTATTCTCCCGGCTGTTTTAGATGTCATGATGGAAACCATTATAGTGCAGACGGTAAAGTAATACCGAAAGACTGCAACACATGCCATACAATTATCGCAGAAACCGATACACATGGTAAAAGTGTATTCTCTCTTAAAGGTATCCAGTTTGAACATCCGGTTGACATAGGCTCTCCTCTTGAAGAGGTTACATGTACTGATTGTCATTCGGGAAATTAAAAAATTTTTAATTTGCTTCGGCAGGTGTAAAGATAATTTTCGACGAAACTCCGTTTTCGCTGTTTACCAAAAGCTTGCCTTCCAATTGCTCAGTCAATGTTGAAACAAGCTGAATACCAAGGGTTGTCGCCTCTTCAATTTTAAATCCTTCAGGCAACCCTTTTCCGTTATCTTCCACGATTAATTCTACCTGCTCCCCTTCCAATTTTTTTAGACTTACAGTAATCTTGCCGCTGCTGTTCCCGGGGAATGCATATTTCAGTGAGTTGGATACGAGCTCATTTATTATCAGCCCCAACGAGATTGCTTCATCGATTGATAGAATGGCAAATTCAATTTCTATATTTAAAATAACACCGTTATTGGTTCTATAGGATCTGAAAAGATTTGATAAAAGATCTTTGACGTAGCCGGGGAAATCAATTTTTAGAAAATCGGTCGATTGGTATAATTTCTCATGAACAAGCGCCATAGATTTTATACGGTTTTGACTTTCCTTAAATATTTCAAGTGCTTTTTTATCTTTTAAATAATTCGATTGAAGGTTTAACAAGCTCGAAAGTATTTGAAGATTGTTCTTTACCCGGTGATGTATTTCTTTTAATAGAATTTCTTTTTCTCTGAGGGAATTTTCAATTAATTTTTGTGCTCTCTTTCTTTCTGTTATATCGATTGAAACACTTCTCATTCCAAGCGGTTTACCGTCATGATTAAAAACAACAACGGATTGAGTTTCGACCCATACTTCCTTACCCGATTTAGATATCCATCTATACTGGCTCATTCCGCCGGTAGAGTTATTAAAAAAATTCGATGCTTCTTGCTTTGCTTTATCAAGATCATCTTGATGAATAATTTTCAGCCAAAAATCCGGAGTAGACAACCATTCTTTTTTATTATAGCCTAATAATTTTTCAACATAATCATTAATGTAATTTATCTTATGATGAGGTGAAACCGGGTCTTCCAAAGTTTCCCAAACAACACCCGGAACACTCGAAATAATATTGTCTATTCTCTTTCTTTGCTTTTCAATTTCGCCTAGAAGACGGGCGCGTTCCTGTTCAACGGCTTTCATCTCGGTAACATCCACACATGCGCCTGTCATATAAATAGGCTGTTCGTCATCATTAAAAAAAGTTTTTCCTTTATCGAGCAGCCAATGAACCGAGCCGTCATGCCAAACTACTCTATATTCCATATCAAAATCTTCGCCTGAAGATATGGTTTTTTCAACCGCTCTTTCAACTGACGCTTTATCATCTTTATGAATACAATTGAGAAAATCGTTTAAAGTTTGAATTGTATTGCCAGTCGGGAATCCGAATAGTCTTGTCAAATTATCATCGAGCTCTACTTTACCGGTTTTAATATCCCATCTGAAAGTTCCTGTACCTGAAGCTTCGAGTGAAGCCCTAAGCCGTTGGTCTCTCTCCCGTAGAGCAAATTCGGCTTTTCTTCTTTCGAGAATTTCTTCCTGCAAAGCTTGGTTTGTTCTGATTAAATCACTCGTTCTTTCGGCAATTCTATGTTCTAATTCATCATGTGCTTTTTTCAACTGGTATTCGGCAAGTTTGCGTGCAGTAATATCCATCGTATATCCAATCATTCCGCGTACTTTTCCTTTTGAATCTTTTAAGAGTGAAAGAGAAAGAAGAGCATAAAATTTTTCACCGGACTTTCTGACCAACTGAACTTCCGTTTCATGTTCACCCTTTTTTCTTAACGAAATGAGTAGTTCATCTCTCAGTATTTCCCGGTTTTCTTTAGGATATAATATCGATAAAGGCTTACCCAATACCTCATCAGCAGAGTATTCGAAAATTTTCTCAGCGCCGTTATTCCAGCTTGTTATGTTTCCTTCAAGGTCGGCCGAGATAACAGAGTCGTGAATTTGACTTATAATTTGAGCCTGAACTCTCAATTCTTCGGCGACTTTTTTTCTTTCGGTAATTTCTTTTTTAAGCTCGATGTTGGCGCTTTCAAGCTGAGAAGTTCTTTGCTTTACCCTTTGTTCCAATCTTTCATTTAACTGTTTCGCTTCATTGTATAGATGAGCATTATCAATAGCTATTGCAGCTCTTTGAGTAAGATTTTCGGCAAATGCAAGGTCGGTTTTGGTATACCGCCGGTTCTCATTGGAAGAGACAAAAGTTAATGTACCTAAAACTTCGTTCCTTGTTATCAGAGGAACGATCATTGCCGAATGAATATTTAATTTTTTTGCTAAATTAAATTGTTCTTCATCGGGCGCAAAAGTTTCGAGCATTTTAATTGTAAATTTAGGATATATTTCCGCTTTACCGGTGGCTATAACGTTGAGTACTCCCATATTCCTTTTAGAATCAAACGGATATTTTTTCTGATACTCATTTCCAAAACGTGTCATCATTGGATCGCAATTCGATAAAATTAAATGCTGAACATTTCCTTCCTTATCTAAAAGGTCCACCGAGAACCAATCTGCCAGTTTAGGAGTAATAACCCTGGCAAGGTTCATTAAAGCTTCTTCATAATTTAAAGTTGAGTTTAAAATGTTTGTAGCTTCATTGAGGAAACTAAGGTGTTCCTGGGTTATTTTTGCTTTATAATTTATCTCCCGTTCTCTTTCAAGAGTTTCTTTTAATTTTTCTTCGGCCGCTTTGTTATCGGTAATATCTGCGGCAAAACCGATCATTTTATCCAGACTTCTTTTTTCATCAAGTACAGGAAAAACGCTGTCTTTAATATATCTTATTTTTCCGTCTCTTCTTTTAATACAGTATTCAACACTTGCACTTTTACCTTCTTTCTGCTGTCTTAAAAACTCCGATACTTTGGATTTATATTCCGGTAAAATCAGATTTGTAAACGATTCGGATGAATCGTATAAAGCCTGCGGCGATAAGCCGAATATTTTTTCAAATGCCGGATTGACATAAAGGAAGGGATAACCTTTTACTTTATAAGAACGAATATAAAAAACTTCGTCTATATTTTCTGCTATAGACCGGAATCGTTCTTCACTTTCCTTCAGTTCACATTCAATTTTTTTCCTGATTGAGATGTCGCGGAAAATAGCCGAAGAACTTATAATATTTCCCGATGCATTGTACATGGGAGATAAAGTCAGCGAAACATCTATAATTGATTTATCTTTTTTTACTCTTTGGGTTTCAAAATTTTTTAACGATACTCCCATTTTAATTTTTTTCAATAGCCAGGTAAGTTCATCATCATTGCCGGGGGGGAAATGAAATTTTATCGAACGGCCGAGTACCTCCCCTTCCTTAAAGCCGAATAACTTTTCCGCACCTTTATTCCAGCTTAATACTATTCCGTCAAGCGACTTGCCTATTATAGCATCGTCAGATGATTCGATAATATTCTTGTAATAATTAGATTCACCATTTTTTTCTTTTTCACTTTTTTTATGGGCATGTATTTGGGAAATTGTAATTAAAAATAAATCATTTTCATTAAGATTACGAAGTTGAACTTTTACCCTTTGTTTCTTTTTTCCCTTTTTTATGAGAGATTCAAATTGTCTGCTTTCACCGGTTTTTATTTCTTTAATCACTTCGGGCAAACTTACTGAGAAGCCGTTTTCAAATAAATCCCCTACCGGATTTTTTTTAAAAGCATATTCACTCTTACCAAAAAATTCCAGCGCCTGCTTGTTGGCCTCGATGATCTTTAATCTTCTGTTGACTACAATGGATTGTTCGGTTAAGTCATCTATGGAAAAGCGTAATTTGGATTTAACAGGTGGCATTAATTATTTCTTAAAATTTGCCAATTTATTTTAATTTAATTCAAACCAGGCACAATTTTAATAATAACTTTTATAAAATCCCTTAATTAACCTCACACAATAACGAACTATTGAGAATTTTAATTTTGAACTTATCATTTTTAGAATTTTATACTATTTTTGAGCAGTACTCACATCATTCATTTTGAAAACTTCACTGCGGGTTCCGTTTACAAAATACATGTCGATCTTTCCCTTTCCCTTGACATCGAGCTTGCCCCTGTATTCACAATCGAAAGAGTCATTTATTAATTGGTAAGTTTCTCCTGAAATATTCAATTTCCCCGGTTCGCAGTGAGTTTCCATTCTGCTTGCTATATTTACCGTATCGCCCCAAACATCAAAAGTGATTTTCTTGTTTCCAACAATGCCCGCAATTGCATCTCCGGAATGTACACCTGCACGCATTTTCCATTTTAAGTCTGCTCTTTTATTTCTTTCTGAAAGGTACTCCTGCATTTCCAATCCTGCAAGCACGGTTTTATATGCGTGGTCATCTGTAATTTTCGGCAGCCCACCGCATACCATATAAGAATCTCCGATTGTTTTTAATTTTTCCAGGCCGAGCTTTTCTATAATCATATCGAAATTTGTAAAAATATCATTTAATTCATGGATTAAAGATTCCGGGCTTAATTGGCTGGTAATTTTGGTAAACTGATGAAAATCCGTAAAAAGAATAGAAACGGATTTATAATACTTTGGAGTTACAATGCCGTACTGTTTTAATTCCCTGACAACCTCAGCCGGAAAAATGTTATGAAGAAGCTTATCGGATTTTTCTTTTTCTTCTTCAAGTTCGGCCGTTCTCTTTTTTAACTCGGTATCTATTTTGTGTTTATATAATGCCATTTCAATCGTTGAGTGAAGAGCTTTTTCGTCGAAGGGCTTCAGCAAATAACCGAAAGGTTCGGTAACACGGGCGCGCTGTAAAGTTTCCTCATCGGTCAGCGCCGTCAGGTATACAACGGGTAAATTATGCGACTTTAAAATTCTTGTAGCGGCATCTATTCCGTCGAGTTTCCCACCAAGTGAAATATCCATCAATATTAAATCGGGTTTTTCTTTATTAACCGATTGTATTGCCTTCTCCCCTGTGTTTACTATCGAGATGACATTGTACCCCAATTTTTGGAGCGTAATTTTAATATCAATTGCGATGATATTTTCATCTTCTACTATAAGTATATTGGTTTTGGGGTAAGGCATTAATTTAACTTCAAAAAAAGAGAAAATATTTTGTACAAGATAATAATTCTTTGATTTTAAAACTCTTGAAAAATAAAATACTTTTAAAAATTCTTAAAAAAATCCTATGAAATTATTTGAAGCTAAATATACATGATAAATATTCAATTTCTAATAATTAAATCAGTTTTTTTGAGATGTATATGAAAATATTTTTCGATTAATTCATTGTTTATTCAAATTATAGAATTTATTTTAACAATAAGGAAGGCAATAGTTTTATATATCAGTAAAGCTTAAGACTTAAAATAAATAAATTATTTCAATTTAAGGGTATTTTCATGAAAAAAAATTCATTCTTCAAAATCTTCATATTTTCTATTATTATACTTTTTATAACAAACCTCGATTTGTACAGCAAGGGAAAAGACGGAATTAATAAATCAAATATTGATACGACTGTAAGTCCAGCAGCTGACTTTTATGAATATGCTGTAGGCAACTGGATAAAAAATACCGAAATTCCTGCTGCGTATCCATCATGGGGAACTCTCTACATATTAAATAACGAAAACCAGGAAAAATTAAAAAGTATCCTTGAGTCGGAAGAGAACGATACTAATTCAGAAAAAGGAAGCGATGCCCAGCTTATCGGTGACTTTTATTATTCAGGAATGGATTCGGCTAAAATAGATGCCGATGGATTTGAACCAATAAAAACCGATCTCAATAAAATAAATTCAACTAAAAATTTAAATGATTTCTATGATCTACTGACTTATATTCAAATAGGTTATTCCAATCCATTCTTTGCTTTATTTCCGGGAGCCGATGCAAAAAACAGTAAAATGGAAATTGCACAAATTTTTCAAAGCGGATTGGGTATGCCGGACCGCGATTATTATTTAAAGAATGATGAGAATACAAAATCGGTTAGAGATGCATATAAAAAATATATGAGAACAGCTTTCATATTGACCGGGAACGATTCCTCAACTGCAGATAAATATGTTGAAAAAGTTATGGAATTGGAAACAAAGCTTGCAAAAGTTTCAATGCCGCGTGTCGAAATGCGTAACCCTTCAAATATTTATCATAAGATGACGTTAAATGATCTCGATACACTTTCACCCAATATAGAATGGAAAAAGTATTTTGATTCAATGGGAGTTCCGGAACCCGGAGATATAAATGTTGCACAACCGGATTATATAAAAAAGGTTGGTGAAATTATAAAAGAGACTCCGCTTGAAGATTTAAAATTATATCTGAGCTGGAATGTTATTAACAGTGCGGCATCATATCTCAGCACACCTTTTGCTGAAGCTAAATTCGAATTCTCCGGAAAAACATTACGAGGTGTAAAGGCAATGCAGCCAAGATGGAAGAGAGTTTTAGGTACAATAAATAGAAATCTGGGTGAACCTTTGGGGCATCTATTTGTAAATAAATATTTTCCGCCGGAAGCAAAGCAAAAAGCATTGGACCTTGTACATAATCTTTTCGGTGTTTTACAAAGCAGAATCCAGAATTTGGATTGGATGAGTGAAAAGACGAAAGAAAAAGCGTTAGAAAAATTAAACGCAATTACAATTAAAATCGGTTATCCGGATAAATGGAGAGATTTTAGTAAAATTGATATTTCGCGTAACTCCTATTTCGGTAATGTCCTCAATGCTTCCATCTTCTCTACAAAATTTGAGCTTGCAAAAATCGGTAAGCCGGTAGATAAATCCGAATGGCACATGAATCCGCAAACAGTTAATGCTTATTATAATCCGGCAAATAACGAAATAGTTTTTCCTGCAGGCATACTTCAGTCACCAATTTTCGATATGAATGCAGACGAGGCAATGAACTATGGAGGATTCGGATGCGTTATAGGTCATGAAACAACTCATGGCTTTGATGATGAAGGAAGGCACTATGACCTTGAAGGAAATTTAACTGATTGGTGGACTAAAGATGACGAATCTAAATTTAATAAGCGGGCAGAAAAAATTGTTGAACAATTTGATTCTTACGTCCCGGTGGATACATTCCACATAAACGGCAAATTAACCGAAGGTGAAAACATTGCCGATTTAGGCGGTTTAAGCATTTCATACGAGGCTTTTACAAAAACCAATGAATTTAAAAAAGGCGAAAAGATTGACGGCTTTACTCCGGCACAAAGATTTTTCTTAGCTTATGCAAACATATGGAAATCGGTTGTGAGACCTCAATCGGAAATTCTGCAAATTAGAACAAACCCTCACTCTCCAGGTAAATTCAGGGTAGACGGGCCGCTTTCAAATTTGCCGGGATTCTGGAAAGCATTTAATGTGAAGCCTGGAGAACCAATGAGAAATCCGGATAATAAGCTTGTGAAAATCTGGTAAAAAACTTAGCTAAAATTCAAAAAGCTATATTAAATAATTCAAGTTGGCCGCTAATATTTTGGCCGATATAAAACCGTTAAAATAGTTTACAAGCATAGGCGGTCAACTTGAGTTGGATAATTTTAAATTAAATTCCGAACGAGGAGCTGGACAAAAAATTATTTTGTTATTATGAGTTTCTGAAAAAGTTCATGCCTTTATTTATCAAGTGAACGCTAAATCAACTTTCCTTTTTTGCCGCTTTAACGCTGACCTCGTACTTATTCGTAATTTCATTTTTTATTAATTGTAAATCAGCGGTAACTCCAGGCTTTTGAAGCTGAAATGCACTGTTGGAAACAGTATCAACTTTAAAACCGTTTGCAATAGAATTTGAGATAAATTGATCTAAAGCCGAAAGGGCGCTTTTCTGGGAATTGTATGAATTGTAACCTTCCGACTGATAGACACCTCCAGCACCGGAAACAAAAATATACCTAAAATTGTCGCCCTGATAAAACATGCAAACCATTGACGGATCGCTTTTATCCTGATGGACGGGCTGGCCGTAATTCTTAATAACTTCTCCCTGGCTTTTGCCGATCATCATGTGAACGTTGAGATTTTGAGCAGCCAATGTAATTGTAAGTAAAAGAAAGATAATAATAGTTTCTATAATTATTTTTATAACTTTCATGGTTTTACCCCTTCCGATGTTCATAAAAATTAATTAAAGAATAAATGATCGAACAGGTTAAAGAATTTTGATACCTTGAATTAAGGCAAATAAGAATAAGCGAGATGATGTTTCTTTCATACATTTTACCATCATAAGGTAAAATTACATACGTATTTTAACACTGTTTTACTTTAAAAACAACTATTATGAACTACACAATTTTTTCGCCGGGTGATTGAATATTATAAGTAATAATTAATGCTAATTATAACATTTATTATTTTATCCGTACGGCAAAAATACTGGTGAAATTCAAATACAATTTATAATTTTTTCTTTTTAGCAAAATAAAAGCCGTAAAGAACTACGGACATAATAAAAAATACCGAAGCAACAATAATATAATATTGTTCCGGACTGAATGATGTTATACTTAATTGAGCCCTGTTAACACCATTTAAATGCAGGATATAAGCCTCAATATTTGCAATCTCCTCCTGTGTTAATGTATATGAATCACCATAATCAAACATGTGCAGAGTTGGATTATTCCCCGTGGGCACCCGGCCGTGCTGAATAAACTTATCTATATTGTTTACGAATATTTGCGGATCCTTGTTAGACAAATCTTTAGAAATTGGGTTGAGTGCCGGAACCATACCGCTTTCCGAACCCGGATTTGGAACGCCCCCCTTTCCCCCGGTACCATGGCATGATTCACAATCTTGATTAAACAATAATGCACCGTGAGCAACATTACCAATCATATCGGCTGCAGGGCCTGTAGTATTAAATTTCTTTAAACTTTCTGCCGGAGCTTCTTTAGAATTAGTCTTTGATGTTGTTGTATCACTAGAATTTGACTTTTGATGTGGTCCTGAAGATGTACTTCCCGTAGAAGTATTTGAAGATGGTGAACTTGCAGGATGTGCACTTAAAAGATAATCGGCAAGCTGATTTAATTGTACATTATTCAACATTGAAAAAGAAGGCATAGGTGACTTTGGATAATGTTTTCTCGGATCTTGCAATTGGGCTATAATCCAGTCTTTTGAGCGTCCTCTCTGAGATTCATTTGTCAAATCCGGACCTATTTTCCCACCGCTGCCGCTCATAGTATGACACGCAATGCATGCATGAGAATCAAACAATTTTTTACCTAATAATGCCGAAGATGAAAGCGGAGGTATTTTGTTTGAAACAGATTTTCCATTTGTGTTTGAGATTTTTGCTTTGCTGCTGTAACCCGTTATCGTTAATATTAACAGTAAAGCAACGAACACTGCACCGCCGAACATCATTGCCGGACGCTTTAATGGATTATGATCAGATTTACGATCAAAGAACGGAATTGAAATGAAAAGTAAAATTACCACAGTTGGTATTCCTACAGTTCCAATTACTTCAATGGAACCGGGGAAAAATTTAAGAGCCTGGTACAGGAATAGAAAATTCCATTCGGGTTTAGGAGTAAATGTATTATCCAGCGGATCAGCCGGTCCCATAAACGGGGGCGGGTAGAAGGCCGAAAGAGTAACCAAGAGCAAAAACAATATTGAAATTACAATAACATCTTTTACTACTTGATCCGGCCAGAAATCGCCTTTAATATTTCTTTTCTCCTGCTGCCATGGTCCTACACTTCCGAATTTTCTAAAAGCGAATAAATGTGCAGTAATTATTATAATTGTAATACCCGGAATAATTGCAGTGTGCAGAATAAAGAAACGCGAAAGAGTCAATTGTCCCATCGTTTTCCCGCCGATCAGCAGGAATTTTAAGAAGTTCCCGATTATTGGTACAGTTCCGGCTATGCTTGTTCCTACTTCGGCAGCCCAATATCCTCTTTCATCCCAGGATAAAGCTGCCCCGGTAAAACTTAAACCAACGGTTAAAAGAAGAAGTACAACTCCGATCAGCCAGGTCATTTCACGGGGTTTTTTATAGGCACCCCAAACAAACACCCTCAACATATGCAAGCCTACTAAAACGACCATTGCGCTTGCACCCCAATAATGTAAACCGTGGATTAACCACCCGTAAGGAACAAACAGCCGTAAGTAATTTAAACTATCATATGCATGGTCTATTGTAGGGACATAATAGAATAATTGCCAGATGCCGGTTACTACCTGAAGAATAAAAATAAATAATGTTGCGCTGCCAAGTGTAAAAAAAAAGCTTGCGCCCCCCGGTATTTCTTCATCTAAACCTAATTGCAGAATTTTTGAGATTGAAATTCGATCATCTATCCATTTCCAAATTTTTGAGGGCATATTAAAATCCTATATTTTTATTTTCTCAACTGCTTATTATTTCTTTCTTAGCTATTCCCGGTTTAAATCTTTCCCAAAGAACATATAAATGATTATTTTTAATTTTGAACGGCAAGGTATCCAAAGGCCGGGGTGCAGGGCCCGATACGACTTTTCCATCAATATTGAAAATACTGTGATGGCAGGGACATATAAATAACTTACGCGAGGGATGCCATTGATATCGGCATCCAAGATGCGGACAAATCGGTGAAAAAACCGTAATGTCGGAATCAGATTTTTTTACTGCCCATACGGTTTCAGGTTGTTCATTTTTGATAAAAGCATCTTCTTCTGTTATCACAAACGGCAAATCATTAGGCTTATCTGCCGGTATTGAAGTAAGTGATGCTACCCTTGAATAAATTTTGCTCTTCTTTCTACTAGCCGTTCCAACTATGGACTCAATCAGTGGAATACCTAAAGTAAATGCAATAAATGCAGTAAACAATCCGCTGATTATCTTGAAAAATTTTTTCCGTGAAATCGCTTTATTTGAATTTATATTTATGTTATCGATTATCCTCATATAAAATACCGGGTTAAATTTTTAATGAAAAGCTGATTCTCTTATTGTCACTCCATTTTTTTATGTCTGAAAAAAAAATGAGAAGAGATGCTAAACACTTTTTCATTTATTTGTTTTAAAAAGAAAAATTAATTTTTTTTAATTAAAGGAAGTTTGAATTAAAACTATAACTAAAGAAATAATTTTGAATTTTTTTGTGATTTGATATTCAGGAAGGTGCTCGTCTATAATATGAAGTGAATACAAATTGTTTCAGTTAACACTTCTTTATTAAAGCATGCAGTAATAGTTTTGAATGAAAGCATAAATATTTTTTTAAGAATGCATTCTCTTTTTTCTATTTGAAATATTCAAAAGATTTTTTCTACCCTGTTAAATTATTCACACATTTTAACCGCTTCATTATTGCTTCATCTTTTTTAATTAATTCTATCATGATTTTTTGTAAATGATAATGCTAAACAATTTTATGAACAAGTTAGGAGGATTAATTATGAAGTTAAGTATCCTTGCAATAGTTGTAATACTCTTTGCTGCAGTGTTAACAGTTAACGCCCAAAGCAAGAATATAGATAAAATGATGAATAATTATCAGACACGTCAGGAGGTAATGAATTATATATTAAAAAATCGTGCTGTAATGCAGGATTTTGTTAATAAGCTCGTTGCCAATCAGCAGGCGCAAACCGACATCTCAAAGAAATTAATGAAAAATAAAGATTCACGCGAGTATATGATGGAACAGATGTTTTATTTTGCGAAGCAGAATCCTGACTTTTATAATGAAATGCACGACTTTGTAATGCAGAATAATAAAATCCTTACCTTGATGAATAAAATGATAAAAGGCAGCAGCATGAGCCATGCAATGATGAAAATGAAAAGCAATAATAATTAGACATTCGCCTCAACATAAATGAAGAGGTAAATTAAAAAGTAGTACGGCGAGTGAAAAATATTAATACTGAAAGAGTAAAAGATTTTTCATTCGCTGTTTTATTTCAGCACTAAATTTTTGTTCTTTAAAATAAGACTATTCCCCTTTCCGATTTCATATAATTATAGTAAATGAGGAATATTATTTATGAACCGAAGCTTCCCTGCGCAAAAAACTTTGTGAAACGTTACCTAAATATTCATCTTTTGTATTTTTAGTTTCAATTTTAAATTTAAATTGTAATTAATTTTTTACTTATTATCTTAATTAGAACAGGCTCATTTATGCGAATTAGAGAAAGCGGCATGCCGCCGGAAGATTATTGGAATTCTTTTTTTGATACGGAATTTATTTTAAATGAACTTTTTTTTGATCATTCCGTGAAAGATGCGGCAGAGTTCGGTTCCGGTTACGGTACATTTTCAATTCCTGCAGCAAAAAAAATTAAAGGAACTCTTTATGCATTCGATATAGATGATGGAATGGTTGAGACTTTAAATCAAAAAATTTCAAGTGAACAAATAAAGAATATAGAAATATTTAAACGTGATTTTGTTGAAGACGGAACAGCTCTCAAAAATGATTCTGTTGATTATGTTATGATGTTCAACATTCTTCATACAGAGGAGCCGGTTAATTTATTAAATGAAGCTAAAAGAATTTTAAAGAAAGATGGAAGATTAGGAATCATTCATTGGATTTATTCAGGTAAAACTCCGCGCGGGCCATCAATGGACATTAGACCTACGGAGACTCAAATTGTTGAATGGTTAAAAATTGCCGGTTTCGAAATATTAAAATATCCTTTCCCGCTTCCTCCTTTTCATTACGGAATTGTTTCAAAGAAAACTGTTATTGAATAATTAATGAATAGGGTTCAGATATGAATGAGATTATTTTAAAATCAGTAATTACCTGCCCTAACTGTGGGCATCAAAAAGAAGAAATAATGCATGAAAATGCGTGCGTGCATTTTTACGAATGTGATAACTGTAAAACTTTGCTTAAGGCGAAACTGGGAGATTGCTGCGTGTTTTGTTCTTACGGATCAGTTCCCTGCCCGCCGGTTCAAAAATCAAAATTAAATTTGTAGTTTAACGGTAAGATCTAACCGAGCTTCTGTATTGAGCTAAAGTGTATGAGCCTAAAACAATTAATGCTGCGGAAGCTTGAGCTAAGAGTCCCTGCACATTCGGAAAAACAGCGAACCACATTCCCAGCCATGCAGGTATATCTATATTAATAGATGTAAGTGGAATCCATCCGGCCTGCTGCATTTCCTGCACACTTTCCCCGACCATAACTAAAAGTACAACACCAAGTAAAATTCCCGTAAGTATAAGCATCTTTTTATAAGGAAGATGTTCATGAGCAATGAATGTCAGTACTGCAACAATCGCAGTAAGAAAAATCCCGATTGCCGCACCGGTGAGAACCAGTTCATTTCCATCCCTTAACCTCAATTGCTGCAGGAATAAAACAATTTCAAAACCTTCGCGGTAGATAGCAGTAAAGCCAAGCAGCACAAAACCTTGAAACATACGGTAAGTGCCTTGATCTGAAGATTTGATTAAACGTCTTCCCCGGTTAGTATGATTGGTAATCCATCCTGTCCAGTAAACTTTATGAAAAAACCAATTCATCACCAGTAGTAAAACAATAATGGCTAATAAGCCGGTTGCCGCCTGGATATCCAGTTCTGGCAAATTAATATCAGAAAGGATTGCAACCACGATAAACCAGGTCGCAATTGTTGCAATTAACCCTAAACCGGTCCCAACTGTAATTCCTTTCTTATAATTATTTTGCTGCTTTCGAGAAATGGTAGCGATTACTGCAGAAAGAACAAGTATCGCTTCAAGGCCTTCTCTAAAAACCAACAATCCGCAGCTTAAGATAGTTGCGGCTGCATTCAATCCCTTTGCCGTAGGATCAGGGGTTCCCGAAAATACTGCGGCCTGCCATATAATTACTCCTAATATAAGTAGTACACCTAGAGCAATTAAAACGATTTTTCCTTTAATAATATTCATTTAAAGCATTTTCAATAATTCATCACATAATTTTATTTGATTAATTTTCGTCTTTTCACATTAAGTTTTTTTTCAAAAAATTGAATCCGTAAATACTCATTCCTTTTTAATAAAAATAAGAAGTTAATAGATTAGCGATTTACTCATTCTTTAACTGGATGAAAATCGTGTTATACTTATTAAGATTGAATCTTAATAATATTAAGTTATATAATTCCAATGTTTTTTACAATCTTTCAACGGAAGCTTTTAATGAAGTTCACTTTTTAATGTTATAATCTCTAATCCTCCTCTTAATTTTATGGATTTTTCCTATTCATGAGATGAAGATTGTCAATCTTAAAAAATATTAAATAGGGTTAATTAAAAATTTAATATTGAATTGTTCTTATCAATCAATTATTGCCCATTTCCCAAATTTTATAATTGGCACATTCGTAGCTTGTTTTGGTACGGTTTTATAGTATGAATAGTAAGGTCATTAACTTGAATTTACTTATAGAATTTAATTGTAAATTAAAGTACGGAGGTCATCGTGAAGACAGTCATTTACACTATTGTACTTATCGTTTCTACTACCATTCTTATATTTTCACAGGGCAGCGGATGGTATTGCAACCCTGATTCTTTAATCGACACTACTGTTACCGGAACCGCAATGGTCGACTCTACTATGATGATGAATATGTATTATATAGATGTTAATAATGATGGACAAGCGGATTTTATGCTGAATTTCGGACCATGGTGGTATGAACCGGACAGCAGTAATGCTGTAAGGCCGAACAACGGCGAAAACATTACGATTCACGGCGGAATGTGGGAAAATACTTCTTTCGGCTTCCCAATGATAATTGTCTATGACATTAACGGTGAATTTTGGAGAGACCCATTCGATCCTTTCTGGAGTGGTTTTGGCAACCATCAGCATATGAACGGCCATCAAGGCGGATGCAATTATTCCTGGGGATGGGAAGATGATTCATTACAATCCATCAACCTGCAGGGAACAGCCATGGTAGATTCAACTTTTATGATGGCCATGTATTATATAGATACCAGCGGCGACGGAACACCGGATTACTTTTTAAATTTTGGACCGCCGTGGTATGAACCTGAATCGGGAGCTCAACGACCTGCAAACGGCGATCAAATAACAATTACAGGCGGAATGATTGATGCAGGAAATTTCCCGATGGTTGTTGTTTACACGATAAACGGCCAGCAATGGTTTGACTCCACGTGGTTCGGTGATTATTTCGGAGGCGGATGGATTCATGAAAACATGACGCAAGCCATGATGTTTCATACACCGTTTGATTCTTCAGATTGGATGCAGATAAACCCGGGATGGCATATGGGAATGATGATGCCCGATTCGTTATTTATGAGAATGCTTGAAGTATACCCGCAGGATTTACCGGGGATTGATACAGAAAATACATTTTGCGGCTATGAATTTGGAGTGTTTAATCCCATGGGTCAAAACATGATGTGGCAGGGTGGACATTGCGGCAACATTTTGCAGTTTAACTCTTCAAGTAACTTTCAATTACATTATTCCGATGTTCAGCTTGAAGGTTTAAATATTGACGAAAGTTCAATCAAAGTAAAATATTTCGATTATCAATCCAACAATTGGGTTGAAGTTCCCGGAGCTGCTTTAGATCCAAACAATAATACCGTTACTTTCAACAGCAGCGATATTCAAAACTATTTTGTTTTAACAGGCAACATGGTTGCAACAGCAAACAATGCATCCAAAGAAGTTCCCGGTAAGTTTGTACTAAGACAAAATTATCCGAACCCATTTAATCCAACTACAACAATTGAATTTGAATTAAAAAATAATTCTAACGTTACTCTCACTATTTATAATGTCTTAGGTCAGAAGCTTTTCAATTTAGTAAACGGACAGATGAAGAGCGGAGTTCACAAGGTAATTTTTGACGGGAAAAATCTTGCATCGGGTATTTACTTTTATCAGTTGAAGACAGGCGAATACAGTAAAGTAATGAAGATGGAACTCCTAAAATAAGTGATGATAGAAAAGTAAGTAATTTTTAACGAATCGTTTCCCCCTAAGTAAAAAAGCCCCGTTTCTGCGGGGCTTTATTGTTTTATTTTATCATTCCAAAGCTATTAACAGAAAAAAATAATAGTTTTGTCAAAAAAACGGATAGCAGCAGCAATACAACTAAATTCCCCGGTTGATTATTTGAAGAAATAGTCTTATTATCTTTTCAAATAAGAATAACATAAGGAGACAGTTATGCCGGCTATGACTGATTCCGAAAAGAAAAAAGCTTCATCGAAAAAAACTCCTACTGAAACACCAAAATTAAAATGGCTCAGCACAAAATTACTCGACGATGTTTTTACAGATGAAGTCAGCTTATTCAAACCTCATTTCGAAGTTGATTATGAAGGATATATCCAGAGACTTTGGGATTCAAATCCGGATATTTATGAAATATTAAAGAACTCAAATGATCTCGAAGCTGCACGTGATTCAATGTATAACTTCCTTGAAAAAGCTGAACGGAAAGTATTTACTCTGGATAATGATCTTCATATACTCGAAAAATCAACTGTGAGAGAATGCATTCGTGTCTTCAGAAGTATCATAGGACCGATCAATGAATTTAGAACAGAGTTTTCAGCGCTCGATAGTCTTTGGAAATTAGCTCAGGATAAACGCAGCGAATTGAAGGATAAAATTTCCGTTGGATTTATTCTTGAATTTATAAATCTGTTTAGAGGAACAACCGGGAAATCAAATATTTACCTTGAAAATGCCCAGGTCAAAAAAGGAATTCCCGAATTTCTAAAATTAAAAGGAAGAGAAGCTGCAAATGTGCGAATGGAAATTCTGGATGATCTCGGTTCCAGTGTTCATAAATATTTCAAGAAATATCCGTCTGGTTTGGAAGATGAAGTTATTGTCTGGCGCAGGGAAAACAAGAAGAGAATTATCAGGTACTTTAAAGGCGATGAAAATAATTGGGAAGATTACCAGTGGCATTTAAGAAATGTAATTAGAAGCGCAGCCCCCTTGGTAGAATTGATCGAACTTACAAACGAACAGAAAGAAGCTGTTGATAATGCAGTTAAAAATAAAATAGCTTTCGGTATTACACCATATTATATGAGTTTGATGGATAGAAAGCTTTCAATAGGTTATGACCATGCGGTTAGGGCACAGGTAATTCCTCCTAAAGAATATGTAGATAATATGATTGAACACAAAGGCGACCGCGATGTTACTTTTGATTTCATGGGAGAACATGATACTTCTCCAATTGAATTGATTACACGCCGTTACCCGGCTATTGCCATCGTAAAGCCGTTTAATACGTGTGCACAAATTTGTGTGTACTGCCAGCGTAACTGGGAGATTGATAGTGTTCTTGAACCCAAAGCCCTTGCAGGAAGCAGAAGACTTGATGAAGCTTTAGCATGGTTCGATGAACACAAAAGTATTGGAGATATTTTAATTACTGGCGGTGATCCGTTAATTATGAAAGATTACCAGGTTGAAAGAATACTCGATACTCTTGCTTCTAAAAAACAGATTTATAGAATTAGAATCGGAAGCAGAACGCCTGTTGTTTTACCGATGAGAATTACAGATAACCTGATAAAAATAATTTCAAAATATCATAAACCTCCTAACTTGGAAATAGCCTTGGTTACACACTTCGAGCATTCATACGAGATAACACCGGAAGCAATGAATGCTGTTCAAAAATTTAAGAAGATCGGAATTGGAGTCTATAATCAACAGGTTTTCACGGTTGAAAATTCAAGAAGATTCGAGACAGCAAAGCTTAGAAGAGATTTAAGATCGATAGGAGTTGATCCTTATTATACTTTTAATATGAAAGGTAAAGAAGAAACCAAAAGGTATATGGTTCCGATTGCCAGAATTTTACAGGAGCGAAAAGAAGAAGCAAGACTCCTCCCCGGGTTGGATCGAACGGATGAACCTGTTTTCAATGTACCGAAACTTGGGAAAAACCAACTGCAGGCAGGACAGGATCACAGACTTGTAATGGTTTTACCCGATGGGTCCAGGGTTTATGAATTTCATCCGTGGGAAAAAAACCTTTCACCTATTCCGCCGTATAATTATGTTGACGTTCCGATTTATGATTATCTTGAGGAACTCGCGGCCAGGGGAGAAAATATCCGTGATTATAGAACAATCTGGTTTTATTATTAAAACGTGTTGAGCAAATTTATTTTGTACGGACATAAAAATAATTATCGTTGTCAAGCTTGGTAACATTTCCTAATAAGCTTTCCGGTGATAACTTTAGCGGTGTATGACTTTTTGTGACCGTTTGGGTTGCATGTATTGACTTAGGAAATAGAAAATTATTTTTAAGCTTTGCTGCAGCACTAAAGCTGCCTGTGGATTTAATACTTTAACTCCATTTCGAATCGACCGTCAAATGACGTAAAATTTATCCTTCATAGCAGTCACTGGCACTTCTGAGAAATATGTAATGATTTTTCAAAATACAAACCCGGCCGTAGTATTCACTATGACTTTTAGGTACAGATCTTCGGATCAGGCCACTATAACAGTACCGCCGCTTCTTACTCCCACCAGCTTACGATTGTAAACCTTGAAGATTTAAGGTTGGCTTTTGCATTTGCAATTGCCTGGCTGCTGTAATATAAAGAAGAATTACCTGTGGCCTTTATATCTACGTGACTTCCGACTAATATCGTTCCGCCGTATACATTGCACGAACCAACTATATTTGTTGTAATTGTCGATTGTTCGTACACTATTATAATTCCGTAAAAATCGAAAGTACCGGAGAGAGTCAAATCTCCGTTTATTACCAGAATACCGTAACCCGACATATTACCTGCAAAATTAACATCGCCGTTAACGTAGGTTATTTGAGGCTCGGTTAAAGTTCCTAAATTTCCGGTTGAGTACGTTCCGGCTGGAAGAGTACTATCTGCGGCAAAAATAATATTTTGGGTAAGCTCACCCCAGTTCGTATTATCAGTTACAGTGTGAACGCTAGGTACCCCGCCTTCCCCTTTTATAGATTTAGTAATTTTGGGTTTGATATTGTTGACTATATATGCACTGTCCGAAATATTATCCACACCTATACCTGGTTTGGAGGAACCGGAACCGGGCGTGCCATCCATGTTTATATCATTTCCGTTAATATCCATATTTCCATTTAAATTTACATTCATACTATTTGACGAAATATAAAGAGCCGAGTTTACATCCGGCATCGGTATGGGATCGCGTTTAGCGTTAACTATAGCAGTATGCATGGTATTATCAAATTTTCCTATGGATGTAAGCCTCAATGCTGTGTCCGGCCCGATAATATATAGATCATATGAACCATTCATAAGAGGGTTATTAAGAAAAATTCCGGTTAAGGATTTGTTTCTTCTCAACTTTTCCAAATAAATCTCAACTCCCGAATTCGCTATTACTCTTGCTTGCTGCTCGGAATAGAATTTTACAGTCGCACTTGAAGCTATACTTGAATTGGAGTTCAATGACATTATTGTAATAGTAATTAATATTGTCATTCCTGCTGCGAGGATAATAATCTGTTTGCCCATGTTTGCGTGCTCCTTGGGTTAGTTGTAAGTTCCCGGTAAGTAAACCGATTGCTTAATTTATTATTTAAATAATTTCAATCCTTATCACAGGTTTTTAATTTTGCTCTAACCAATGCTTTTTTCAGCCAATTAATTTTAAGATTCGTAAAAACCTTTTCATCTATTTTTTTGAACATGATATAAGATGAAAAGAAAACAAATAGTAATGTTTTTATTTTTGCGGCCCGGCCGTTTTTAACACTATAAGTTTTATATATTAAAGGGTTAATTCCGTCTTAACCTGGTAATTTTGACCTTCCATTTATTACAAGTTAATCCTATTCAAATTGAACTGAAATACGGAGATTATATAAACAAATGAAATGCCTTAGAAGACGATTAAAATAGATGCGATTTTTGCTTCTTTTGAAATGATTATTATATGTTAAATTTACTGCTAAAAATTATCGACAATTATGACTATATTTTTGTCGTTTACGACAAAATCCACAAAGCATTTCCTACCTGTAAATTTGTTATACGGAATGTCTGTTTAAGTTTTCATGAAGGTACATTAAGCTGTCTGAGTTTTCTTGCCAGCTCTTTCAGTTTAGGATTATATAGAATTATTTCTCTTCTTTCCTTGGTACCCCTGTGATTGTTTATCATATCACACAATAATTTTACTTTACATACGACCCACCCCTCGCCACTCCCGGGAGGGGACAATGAACTTTTGGAAATGATGTCATTACATCAGAGATATAAAACTGAAAATTTGTCATGTTTACATGGAAAGCACTTTTCTTGTTTCATAAAAACTTTTGGATATCTTTTCAAAAATATTTATAATAATGATAGGACTAATAATCTTAAGACCTAAATGAACATAAAGTCCCCTCCTCCGGAGGGGATTTAGGGGTGGGTAAAATCTTTGTTAAGGAAAAAATACCGGTGGGATGGAAAGAATTTTGTCGAATTTTTTAAGACCTGTCCACCGAAGATTCATTGCAGATGGATTATGTTTCATACAAAGGATTCGAACACTTTCAGCAGTAGGGTTTTGTGCTGTTCTTTTGAGAATGATAAACCTGGACTTAAGTGTAAGTCTTTTGTTGTTTCTCTTATTTTATATATTTAAGTTTTTGTCCAGCACCTCTATTTGATGAAATAAAAAAATAATCATGTTTTATTTTCATTAACAAGTTCCGAGGGGACGACAAGCCTTTTTGTAATGATAACTGTTCACTA
>CAZKUR010000039.1:0-36502 GCA_964556005.1 uncultured Ignavibacteriaceae bacterium
GTAATAAAACCCAGAATAGAAACCGCGATCTGATTTCAAGCGTAAAGAAAATTCAAGAATCGGGTATGGAGGTTCAGGGAGGATTTATTGTAGGATTTGATAACGATCCGCCTTCAATCTTCGATAAGCTAACAAACTTTATACAGGAAAGCGGTATTGTAACTGCTATGGTCGGTTTGTTAAATGCACCCCAAGGAACGAAACTTCATAAAAGACTGCTCAGCGAAGGAAGATTATTAAACGATTTTAACGGGAACAATACTGATCTCTCGATTAATTTTATCCCGCAGATGAATCCCGGGGTACTCCTTGACGGATATAAGAAAATTTTAAACACTATATATTCACCTAAATATTATTATGAACGTGTAATGCGTTTCTTGAAAGATTTTGAACCGAAAAAGAAGAAAGTCTTTCACCTTAATCCGAATTACATACTTGCACTATTTAAATCTATTTTCAAATTGGGCGTAATCGGTGAAGAAAGAATTTATTACTGGAAATTATTTCTATGGTCATTGTTCCGCAAACCGAAGTTGTTTTCTCTTGCAATATTATTTACGATTTATGGATTTCATTTCAGGAAAATCTCCGGTGGCTTTCAATGAAAAGTTCAACAATTAATTGGTAGAAATGTTTGCATTTCTATAAAAATGTTTTCCGGACATAAATAATTATAGTATTCATTTTAGATTAGGTGTAAAAATCAAAAGGAGATATTTGTATTGGAAAACATTATCATTCAGTCATCAATAAACAGGATTGCCTTCATTGGAAATTATTTACCCCGGCAATGCGGAATTGCAACGTTTACAACCGATTTGTGCGAGTCAATAGCCGCCCGTTACGTTGGTACAACATGTATTGCACTGCCGGTCAATGATATTGAAGCCGGTTATGCATATCCCAACCGGGTTCGATTCGAATTGATAGAAAAAGATATCGAGTCTTACCGGCGCGCGGCCGATTTTCTGAATATTAATAATGTCGATCTGGTATGCGTACAATTCGAGTATGGGATATTCGGCGGGAAAGCCGGGAGCCACATACTGGCATTGCTAAGCGAGTTACGAATGCCGATTATTACAACTTTGCATACGATATTAAAAGACCCTGACCCTGATCAACGACGGGTTTTAGAAGAAGTTGCGGCTTTTTCGGACCGGCTGGTTGTAATGAGCGAACGCGGTTCTGAATTTTTGCAAGAAATATATAATGTATTACCGGAGAAAATTGATCTGATTCCTCACGGTATTCCCGATGTGCCGTTCGTTGATCCGAGTTTCAATAAAGATTTATTCGGAGTCGAGGGCAAGATTGTTCTACTTAGTTTTGGTTTGCTCTCTGCAAGTAAAGGAATTGAAACCGTTATATCGGCATTACCTCGAATTGTAGCGCGGTATCCCGAAATTGTTTATATCGTTGTCGGTGCAACACATCCTCATGTTATTCAAAAAGAAGGCGAAATGTACCGCATGTCTTTGCAATGGCTGGCACAACAAAAAGGTGTGGAAAGTAACGTTATCTTTTACAACCGCTTTGTCAGCGCCGAGGAACTTGTCGAGTTCATAAGTGCGGCGGATATTTATATTACACCTTATCTTAATGAAGCGCAGATAACGTCCGGTACTTTGGCATATACATTGGGAGCAGGTAAAGCCATTATTTCTACTCCGTATTGGTACGCGGAAGAGATGCTTGCCGACGGCAGAGGTGTGCTGTTTCCATTCCGTGATCATGAAGCCCTTGCAGAGCAGGTTATTAACTTGCTGGACAATGAAGCTGAACGTCATGCGATGCGCAAACGTGCATACATGCATGGAAGAAATATGATTTGGACTGTGGTGGCGCAACGCTATATGGAAAGTTTTGAGCGTGCACGGGCAGAGCGTCGTCATTATATCCCGGCGGGGTTTATTTCAAAAGCGCTTGATAAATATCCGGGTGAACTACCTCAGTTAAAGCTCGATCACCTAAAGCATATGACCGACTTTACGGGCATATTTCAGCATGCCCTGTTTACGGTACCTAATTATTCGCATGGCTATACAACTGACGACAATGCGCGGGCTCTTTTAGTAAGTATTCTTTTAGATGAACTGGGAAGCAGCGATGGCTTGGGATTGGCGACCCGTTATCTTGCTTTCCTCGGATTTGCATTTAACGATCAAACTAAACGTTTTCGAAACTTTATGGACTATCAACGCAATTGGCTGGAAGATTCCGGGTCGGACGATAGTCATGGTCGTGCACTTTTGGCGTTGGGCAAGGTATTAAGTCATTCCGAAACTCCGGCATTAAACAGTATGGCAGGCTGGCTTTTTGAACAAACATTACCTGCCGTTCTATTAACTACCAGTCCGCGAGCCTGGGCATTTGCTTTAATAGGCATTTACGAGTATTCACAAAAATTTGCCGGTGACCGCAGGGCAGGGCAGGTAAGGGATGAATTAGCAGGGCGGCTGCTGACGTTATATCAGAATAATCGTTCCGAAGAGTGGCGCTGGTACGAAAGAGAGCTTACATATTGCAACGCTGCATTACCCCATGCATTACTCTTATGCGGTAAATCTATTCCTAACGGGAATATGACTGATGCCGGTTTGGAGTCGCTAAATTGGCTTTCCGGTTTACAGCATGCAAGTAAAGGACATTTTGTTCCGATCGGGTCAAATGGTTTTTATCAGAGAGGCGGAGAACGTGCTCGTTTTGATCAGCAGCCTGTTGAAGCACAAACGATGGTATCGGCCTGTCTCGAAGCTTTTAGAACTACCGGAGATAAATTTTGGAACAAAGAAGCTCGCTGCGCATTTGATTGGTTCCTCGGAAATAACGATTTAAATCTTCCCATCTACGATCCTACTACTGGTGGCTGCAGAGACGGATTGCATCCCGACCGTGCAAACGAAAATCAGGGTGCTGAATCTACTTTGGCTTTTCTTCAGTCATTATTGGAACTGCGTTTGGCAAAACAATCACATTTATCTTTGGAGACAGTTTTAAAATGAAAAATCATTATACAGAAATCATTCACCGTAATAAATTAAATCCGATTCTTAAAGCCGAAGATTGGCCGTATCCTATCAATAGTGTTTTCAATGCAGGCGCAACATTACTGCCTAATGGAACAACATTGCTTCTCTGTCGTGTAGAAGACCGGCGAGGACTTTCTCACTTTTGTGCTGCACGATCCGAAAATGGTAAAGATAATTGGCAAATTGACCAGCAGCCGACTTTATTACCTGATGCGGAAAATTTTCCGGAAGAATTATGGGGAATTGAAGATCCCCGCATTACTTTTGTTAAAGAATTAAAAAAGTACGTAATCGTTTATACCGCTTATACACGTGATGGCCCCGGTGTCGCACTTGCGCTTACAGAAGATTTCAAAAATTTTGAGCGCTACGGAGTAATAATGCCTCCTGAAGATAAAGATGCAGCTTTGCTGCCGTATCGCATTGACGGTAAGTGGGCTATGATTCATAGACCGATCAGTGCATCGAGAGGGCATATGTGGATTTCATATTCGCCGGACTTGAAAAACTGGGGAAAACATGTTTTGATAATGGTTGCGCGTAAGGGTGCATGGTGGGATGCAAACAAAATTGGTCTTTCGCCTCCGCCGATTGAAACTCCCGAAGGCTGGCTGGTGATTTATCATGGTGTTAAGCAATCATGCGGCGGATGTATTTATAGGTTAGGACTCGCGTTATTTGATTTAAAGAAACCGGAAATTTTGATTAAACGAAGCAGCGAGTGGATCTTTTCCCCGGAAGAACCTTACGAGCAGCGCGGTGATGTTGGATATGTTGTTTTCCCTTGCGGTTACACCATCGGCTCAGACGGCGATACTATAAGTATATATTATGGTGCAGCTGATACTTGCATTGCCTTAGCTACCAGCAGCATTAAAGAGATGTTAAGCTGGCTTGAAAAACACAATTCATTAAAGGAAGGAATTTTATGAAAACAATAAACAGTATACTCCTTGCTCCCGCATTTATAGCAGTTGTGATAATTTTCCTCATCTTTATCAGCGGGGCAATTACATTGAAATTGATGAATAACAATAAAAATGAAAGCGAAGCGATGAACCAAAGCAGTCGGATGTGGATACCAACTTTTGTATGCTTTTTCCTAAGTGCATTATTGAGCTGGGTAATATTCTCGTAAGGTGAATGACTGAATAATTAATGTCCCTGCTCATAAAAAGAAAGGTTCACTTTATCAATGAACCGGTGTATCTTAAATAAAATGGGAGCAGAAAATTACATTCAGAATCAGGGGTTCGCTTGAAACAATTTTCGTAAAAAAATTTATTAACTAATCTTCATGTCGATATGAGACGTCCGAAAGATGTAGTTCCTTTTTCATCCTTTTGTCCGATTGAATTAAGAAGACACTCTTCATAGCTTAATTAAGCATAAGATTGTTTTTCTGTATATGTGAGTCACCAGGCGCAAGCATAATAAAATTAGGTTCTAAGTTCAAATTTATAATCCAACAAAAATCAAACCTAATACAGTTATTCAAAATGATTAGGAAGAAAATGCTTTCAATTTTAACTAGTAATAATAGATGTCTTTTACAAACAGCATTGACGGGAAAAATATGATTCATAATCATCAGCAACAACGTTATGAAACCCGGGTGGTCCATCTTGGTTTCATGGGCAGTATTCTTGTGCTGAGTGAGACTGACAAAGGTTTTGAGGTAACAAGTTATAAGAAAGGTTTTACACTAAGGAGGGAATCATCCGGGTATAACGTGTACAGTATGAGAAACATCATTGATTGCGTTAAATTATTTCTGAAACCTACTGCTATGATGTTTATAATACCCGCCGGCACTCCTGTTAATTCGGTAATCAAAAATCTTAGCGAACGCTTTCAACTTGACGATCTAAGCCTGTCTGAAGTTCACCTCTGTTTGTCACAAAATAAGACCAAAAAAATATTACAAAAACTTAGACTCAAATTGCCTGCAGCAGGTAAGTAATTTTACCGAATCTTTTCTTTTATGAATATGCCGGTTTCGTCCAAAAGATGTAACCCTTTTTTCATCCCTTTGCTCGATTGTTTTACTTTATTTCTCTTTATAGCTTAATAATAGATATAAATGGAAAGGATATTCGTTATGTTATTTATAATTGCAATTACTTTGATAGTCTTATGGCTAATCGGACTCGCCTACGCTATGGGTGAAATTATCTCCGTTCTTCTTGTATTTGCAATTATAATAATCCTATTAAGACTCTTTAACAGAAGGCGCACTTTTTAAATTGACGCAACAAGTTACTTCCTAGTTGATTAGTCTTACGGAAAAATAGATTATCGGATCAAAAAGGATTGTGTGATTACAAGTTGAAATTAATTGACTTAAGCAGAGAAGAATTAAAATAATCAGAATTCTAATTAAGGAAAATCAATTCTAATTTAAAAAGAGAAAATAAAATGAGAACATGCCGGTACGTTAAAGTATGATTGACTTTGCCCTTGTCGGAGCACAACTTTAAGTCAATAAGTGAATGTTACCATGCACTGATTTTACAAGAAACTTTTAGTTAATAAATATATAAAGGAAACACAATGAGAAAACACGAATCATTAAAACTTGTCTTTATGGTTTTAATAATTTTTACAACAGTGGTTTATTTAGGTTGTGAAAAGAAAACCGGGAAAACAGAGGAAACTAACGAAAATGTAAAGACTGAGGAAGTAGCAACGGACTCTGCATCCAACGTTACTGAACCTGTGGAGGAAACAAAAATAGCTATACCGGACTTAACCGGGAAATGGACAGGTACTTTCGATAAAAAAACGGCAGTGCTTACGATAACCAAACAATCGGACAGCAGCTTCACCGGGAAAATTACCATAAATTATAGGGAGGTTATTAATCAGGATGTAAAGGGGATTTATAGTCCAACGACTCAGAAGATATCAATGATCGACCAGCTTCATAGCCGTTACCAGGGGAAATACAATGGGAAGTTGTCTGAGGATGGAAAAAATTATTCAGGCACTTTTACAATGAAACTTGACGGTTCAAAATTTTTATTTAATATGAACAAAAAATAAAGGAAGGTGAAAATGAAAAAACTAATTCATTTATTTGTTATTACAATTGCAGCATTGATAATTTCTTCCTGCAATTCTACAGATAATAATGTCGTTAATCCACCGGATCCGGGCAGCATTTATGTGTCATCAAATCCGGCAGGAGCACAAATTTGGTTAGATGGAGTAAACAAATCGCTTACTACCCCGGATACTATTACAAATGTCGATAAAGGAGTTCATACTGTAACTTTAAAATTACAGGACTATGCTGATACTTCATTCTCAATCTCTGTTAACTCCGGTGAAATGAGTGTAGTTAGTAATGTTGAGCTTTCATCGAATATATTTACAACATTATTTGGCCCGATTAAGATTTATGAAACATCGGGAACTACCACATCTCAGCCAAGCGGTTTGGATCTTTCCACCGGTACTGCCTACGGTGTTTCTTCATCTCAGAGTGATAGTGTGGATATTTATTATTCCAGTACGGGGTATTTGGTTCAGAGTGCCGATCTTTATCCATCTCTTATCCGGGTAACTGCCTTTTTTGTAGGTTCAAGTACGAATCTTTTTGACGGTGTGAATTCACAATTAAGAAATAACGGTACATGGACTAATAACATTGGCGACAGAGAATCCAATTATGTATTTCTTTATGATCACGACGGTCATTATTCCAAACTTAAAATAGTTAATTGGGGCGGTGGTGTACCCGGCGAACCAGCCTGGGTTGAAGTTCAATGGTATTACAACAAAACTGTTCTGGATAACAGATTCTAATTTTATAAAAGTTCCCTGGAAAAGCCGCAGTAATGCGGCTTAATTTTATAATTTACAATAATTGTTGAATATTTAATTCTTAAAGAGCTTATATCTCACTTCTTCAATCAATTAACGATTTGTATAAAGAAAAGTCTGAACATATTTATAAAAATATCAGCGAAAATAAATTGGTGATCAACCAATAGAATTAATCCATTTTTCATCCTTTTGCCTGATTGATTCAGAATTTCACTTACCATAGCTTTTAACATACTCACAAAAGTGATTTTGTTTCCGAAGAAAGCATGATACATAATGATTTTGATTTATGATGTTCGGATAGAATTAAAATAATATTGAAAAATAATACAAGGAATAAACGAATATGAAGAAATTTATTTTGTTCAGCGTAGCTCTAATCATGGCAATAATTTTCACAAAACCGGCTGAGGCACAGGACCATGGATTTGGAATCGGGATAATATTTGGAGAGCCAACAGGGCTGAGTGCAAAACTCTGGACATCAAAGGATAATGCTTTTGATTTCGGGCTTGGTTTATCCGTAGGCGGTGACCGTATTTCATACAAAGGCCATTACGATAACGGCAGCCGAATGCATTTTCACATGGATTACTTATGGCATTCATTTAATGCAATAAAATCAAGCGAAAGATTTCCTCTTTATTATGGAATTGGAGGAAGAATCAACACTGGAGGTGGGTATGATGCTTCAATCGGTGTAAGGGGGGTTTTTGGCATCGCCTGGTTTCCGCATTCAACCCCTATAGATATTTTTGTTGAGTTAGTGCCGGTACTTCAGCTTACCTCATCAGTGGGGTTAGGTATTGACGCCGGCGTGGGAATAAGGTATTTCTTTGAATGAGAAAAATAATTGTGCTTTGTTCAATTAAAAAAAAGGAGATAAAATGAAACTAATTACTTTAATATCAGTAATTGTTTTAAGCTTTACTCAGTTCAATTTGGCGCAGGAGAAGGTTCAAACTCCAAAGCCAAACGCAATGTCAAATGTAATCGGTGCTACCGTTGAAGGCGGAACAACGTTTGGATTTACTGATTATCAAAATACAAAGGTTGATTACACCGTTAAAGGCTCCCTGGAATACTATCTTCCTTCTACAGCTAACGGAAATATCGGAATAAGATTTTTCGGACAGACGGGATTTGTTTCCGGACGAGGTGCTCCGGCGGCATCAAAAAATCCTACAGATGAATTTTCGTCAAGAATTGATATAATTGGTGGTGCATTAATGTATATATTTTCTATCGATGATGCTGTATATCCATGGTTTTCTGCCGGTGCTTCTAATGTTTGGTACTATCCCAAGGATGGTAATGGAAATCCATTACCCGGTTATGTAGCGGGAAATTATACAAATTATATGTTAGCACTTAATGGCGACGCAGGCGTAAAGATTATGGCATTTAAAAACTTGAGTTTTGATGTATCCGCAGGAATAGTATATGGGAAAAAAGATTTTTTGGATGATATAAGTACGGGCTCTAATAAGGATATGTTTCTTACCGCTACGGCCGGCGTATCGTGGTATTTTGGCAGGGATAAAGATTCGGATGGTGATGGTGTCTCCGATTCCAAGGATGTATGCCCTAATACACCTAAAGGAGTTAAAGTTGATGCAGAAGGCTGTCCGCTTGATGCCGATGGCGACGGCGTTCCGGACTATCTTGATAAATGTCCTAACACTCCCACCGGAGTTAGAGTAGACTCTAATGGCTGCCCGCTTGATGGTGATGGCGACGGTGTTCCGGACTATCTCGATAAATGTCCTAATACACCTAAAGGTGTAGATGTAGATGCTAGGGGCTGTGCGCTTGATTCTGATGGCGACGGCGTTCCGGACTATCTTGATAAATGTCCTAATACACCAAAAGGTATCCAGGTAGATTCCGTTGGATGTCCTATTAAAAAAGATACCGTAAGTGTTGTGAAGGAAATAGAATCTTTAATTCTAAGCGGTGATACAAATTTTGAATTTAATAAGTCAAAGTTGCTGCCTAATGCATATCCGGTTCTCGACAGTCTTGTAAATACCATGAAGAAACATCCTAAATACAAATGGGAAGTCGGCGGTTATACCGATGCAATAGGTTCTAATAAATATAATATGAAACTTTCAAAACAAAGAGCTCAATCAGTTGTAGACTATCTTGTAAGCCAGGGTGTTGAAAGAAATAGTCTAAAAATTGTAGGATATGGTGAAGAAAATCCAATTGCTACAAATGAAACAGCTGAAGGAAGATCTATGAACAGAAGAGTTGAGGTAAAATTACTCTCAAAAGGCAACTAGTAAATCTTATCAAAACATAAATAATACTTATAGAAGCGGCTTAGGTAAAGCCGCTTCTATTATTCTAAGTGCTTTAGTTATTTAAAAACCAAAAGACAAGATAATTATTTGCGTGTATTATCAAGCAAAGGAATGGGAGAAAGCTGTATAATATCAAATAATGTTCTTTGAAGTAAATTAATTCATCAATGAAATATAAATCGAGAATCAATAAAATGTTATTAAATGTTTCTTTGGTAAAATTGTTTTTAATACAAATTAAATTGTGAAGGTATTGAATGTATTTAGCTTATATAGTAGTTGGTATTATTTTATCTTCCTTAATTTACAAACTCCTCCGAAGAGTGATTAAAACTATTAAAGAAAAAAAAGAATTAGACAAATTATTTATAAAAACATAATTCACGGACTTTGATATGGTCATAAAATAAATTTTCAGGAATCAGATTAAATCATGAAAAAAATCAAATAACTGCTCATCGAACAAAACCGTATTCATTGGAAAAGGAATATTTTACATTCTTAAACTACATAGGGATATCGCTGTTATTATCTCTAGTATTTCGATGTTCAACAATCAGTTAAATATGTGCTGTACGTTCTATTCGAAAATGGATGGAAACAGCGGACTTAAAAAAGGAGAAAACAATATGCGTTATTTTTTTGTATTAATCGCAGCAGTGTTCTTGTGGAGCGCTTCAAGCACATCGAATGCACAAGTAAGTATTAGTGCCAATTTTAACCTGAATACTCAACCGGCCTGGGGTCCAACCGGTTATGACTATGTTGAATATTATTACTTGCCGGCTATCGACGTCTACTACAATGTCCCGCAGCGTCTTTATTACTATAATTACAGAGGTCACTGGGTGCACAGCTATAATATGCCGTCACATTACCGTAATTATGACTTATATCATTCTTATAAAGTAGTATTGAATGAGCGGGATCCATGGAAAAACGATAATAATTACAGGAAAAAATATTCCTCATATAAAGATCGTCATGATCAGCAGGTAATCCGCGATAGCAGGGATTCAAAATACTTTCAAAACAAATATCATCCCGAGCATAAAAATTGGCTTAAGCAGCAAAAACATGATAACGGAAGAGATAAAGGAAATAAGCAAGATAATAATAGAGGAAAGCACAACAACGGTAAGAATAAAAAATAACGCGGGTGATTAATTAAAAAATAAAAACCGGTTTTGATTTGATTAAATTTTTTCATTTCAAAACCGGCAGGGGAGAATGAAATATGAATTTCGCAAGGAAGGAATTAGTTACCGTATCTCCGGATGAATAAAATATTTACAATCGTGTTAAAAGTACTGAAGTAATAAACAAGAAATTCCTCATTCAAAAGATGTAGTCCCTTTTTCATCCTTTTGACTTATTTACTTTTCCTTCATTCCTTTCAATAATTTATGCATTGAATAGCAGATCAATGCAGGTCTTAAATGTTCACTATAACAAATTAAAAATACTAAAGGAGGTTTTTATGAAAATCTTTATAAATGATCCGAGAACAACCTTAAGCAATTGGAGGCGTTTTCTCGGAACGATTCTGACGATTGCTTTAATGATGCCTGCCATTGCTGTGTCTCAATCTTCGCCGTCACTAGTTAATCTTGGAACTTCTGGCAATTTCGTGATTCTAGCAAAAACAGGAATTTCAACTACCGGAGTTACCTCAATTACCGGAGATATTGGGGTTAGTCCTATAGATCATACAGCCATAACCGGATTTGGTTTAATATTAGACGCCTCAGGTCAATTTTCAACTTCATCTTTAGTAGTTGGAAAAGTATATGCGGCAGATTATACTCCCCCAACTTCGACTATGTTGACTACGGCAGTGGGCGATATGGAAATCGCATACACCGACGCAGCCGGACGAACACCGGATTATACTGAACTGTACGGTGGAGACCTTACCGGGCAGACCTTAACTACTGGTGTCTATAAATGGAGTACCGGTGTCCTGATATCTGCCGGCGGTGTTATAATATCAGGCAGTTCAAGCGATGTGTGGATCTTCCAGATAGCGCAAGATCTAACTGCGGCCAACGGAGCCATTGTTACTCTTAGCGGAGGTGCACAGGCATCCAACATCTTTTGGCAGGTGGCAGGCCAGGTAACCCTTGGAACAACGTCTGACTTCAAAGGAAATATATTGTGTCAAACTTTGATTGAGATGCAGAACAATGGAACTTTGAATGGCAGAGCACTGGCGCAGACTGCGATTACTTTAGATGCCAATACAGTAAATAGTCCTGTGTTAAGTGTTGTCAAAAATGGTTTGATACCTCAAAAGTTCGCCCTCTTCCAGAATTATCCTAATCCATTTAATCCGTCAACAAATATTCAATACAGTCTTGGGAATGCCAGTATGGTTTCACTTAGGATATACAATTTGCTTGGTAGTGAAATCTTAACACTTGTAAATGGATACCAGGATGCCGGCAGTTATACTGTACACTTCAATACTAACCAGGGAAAATTCAATCTTGCCAGCGGTGAATACTTCTACCGTCTGGAAGCAGGACCATTCGTTTCAGTTAAGAAATTGATTCTTATTAAGTAGATTACCAATTCAAATCTCCCAGTCTTTTCGGGGGATTGAAATTGAATAAAATGTAAGTAAAATATTTTTGTAACGATATAAAATCGAAGTAGAATATTTAATCCACAAAAAGATGTAATCCTTTTTTCATCCCTTTGCCCGATTGTTGTGCTCTAAACATGTTTATATATTGTATCTAATAATGATGTGGATCATTATAAAATATTTTTATTAATGAAAAACATTAAAGATAAAAAAGGACGATACATGAAAAAGCTAATTAGAATATTTGCACTTACAATCACTTTAATTTTGTTTGCAATATTTCCACAGAAAATTTTAGCTCAGCAATATGATATGAATTATCAGGGATTTTATAATCAATTAAGCCCTTACGGTCAGTGGATTGAAAACCCGGAGTACGGATATGTGTGGATCCCAAATGAAGGCCCTAATTTTACTCCATATTTATCAAATGGTTACTGGGTGCTGACAGATTACGGCTGGATGTGGGTATCAGACTATAACTGGGGATGGGCAACATTTCATTACGGGCGGTGGGATTACGATAATTATTATGGATGGTTCTGGGTCCCGGGTAATCAATGGGCGCCTTCATGGGTTATTTGGAGAAGGTCGGGTAATTATTACGGTTGGGCACCGATGAGGCCAGGTGTTTCCATAAATACAGATTTTAGAAGGTATAATGGCGAACCTAATGATCGTTGGATATTTGTGAGAGACAGGGATATTGAAAGGCATGACATCAGCAGAAATTATATTGACCGGAGGAACAATATAACTATCATCAATAATTCAACGGTGATAAATAAAACCTACTACGATGATAAAAGGCATGCAACATATTTCACCGGGCCCGGTAAGGAAGATGTTGAAAAAAACATCGGCAGAACAATTAAACCCATTAAGGTTCGTGAAAGAGATAAACCCGGGGAGATATTAAAAAATGATCAAATGCAGATATACAGGCCGGAGATTCAGAAGAGTGAAAATCGAAATAGACCGGTCCCAACTAAAATAACAAATATAAAAGATTTAAAACGAATCTCGGAAAGAAATACGGAAAAACAGCCGCAGAACAAACAAATACTAAAAAATAAAGCAGGGGAGAATCAACAACCTATTATGAATCAGGAAAACAGGAATAAAAGTAAAGGTATTACTCCTCAAAATCGGAATACCAATTCATCGAACAACAACTTAAATAAAAAGAATCAACCTGTTGTCAAACCAGTAGATAAAAAAAATAGTAAAGAAAATCCGAATAAACCGCCTAAGAAAGATAAAGTAGATAAACCAAAAACCAATTCGGATAATGAAAAAAAGAAAAATTGAAAAAGCTTATAACTACACGGTCTTAAGATCGAAGTGTGTAATTATAAATGAAGAAATAGATTGATTTAACTGTTGAATATTGAGGAAGAAAAGAAATACTAATAAAAAGAAAGGTTAATTATCATGTTATACACAATCGCAGTTATTCTAATAGTTTTGTGGCTTCTTGGATTACTCACTGCCTACACTATGGGCGGTGTTATTCACATTCTGCTTGTAATTGCAATCATTATGATCTTAGTTAGAGTCATTAGCGGACGGCGTGTACTCTGAATTTCAAGCATCATTTTTTTATAGGCAGGAATCATAATTGAAGACAAAGTTTAGATTCTTTGTGATTCAATTGGAATAATTACAATGTTATTTAAACAGCTTCTTACGCTTAGATTGCCCAATATGTTTACCCTTCTTAGATTATTTTGATGGGAAGTTAGTAAGAGCAATTGGAGGAGGAGTGCTGGGTATTTTCCTGGATAGATTTAGGATTTTATGGCAGTTGCTGCTTTGGCTATATCTACAATTGCCTTCCTTAAATTTTCGTTTGCATAAGAATATCTATCCTGGTTTGTACTTTTTTACTTTATCTCGGCAGTTGCAATGATATCTGATTTAAAACTAAAAAAAATATAAACACATAATTTTATGATCGACCAAATTAATTCTTATCGCGGAATGCGCATACTTTTTGGTGCGGCGGCTTTTGTTATAATTCTCGCTGGGATTTTTCTTGCACAATCCGTTGTTGTTTTATTTATTGTCTCTGCTTTTCTTGCACTACTCGGAGCTTCTTCGGTACTCTGGTTAAAGTCAAAACATATTTCGTCGGTATTTTCGGTGCTGATAGTTATGGCCGTTATGGTAATTATTCTAATTCTCATTGGGGCACAAGTTAGCATATCTGTTAGCAATTTTTCAGATGAACTTCCTTTATTGCAATCACGCATTCGGGAACAAGTTGTGAAGCTTAGCATCCTGTTGACAAACAGAGGTATTGTAGGCACAGAAAAATTTTTCCTGGAATTTATAAGCCCGGAAGCTGTTATGCAACTTACAGCCGGTTTACTTGCAAGATTGAGTTCTCTGCTATCCGATTTTGTCCTGATTCTTCTTACAGTAACTTTTATCTTACTTGAAATATCAAGCTTTCCTATAAAACTCCGTGCTATTCTCGGTGATCCTAAGCAGGTATTTCCACGGTTCACAAAGTTTATCGATGATATGAAACGCTATATGGTAATAAAGACAATTATAAATCTAATTGCAGGAATCTTAATCGGGTTATGGATGTATATACTCGGAGTACAGTATCCTGTTCTATGGGGATTCCTTGCATTTCTACTTCACTATATACCTAATATCGGTGCAGTTATTTCCGCTATCCCAGCAGCACTTTTGGCATTTGTCCAAATCGGAATAGGCAGCGCTCTTCTTGTTATTGCCGGTAATATCCTGGTTGGATTCATAATAGGAAATGTAATTGAGCCACGTCTAATGGGTAGGAAGTTTGGCCTTTCAACATTGGTTGTCTTTTTGTCGCTGATTTTTTGGGGAAGTCTACTCGGTTTGATCGGTGCGATTCTTTGCATACCGCTTACAATGACACTGAAGTTTGCTTTTGAAAGTAATGACAGTACACGCTGGATTGCCGTGCTGCTCAGGTCAGAAAAGTACAAATAATTTCCTTTGTCAACATA
This sequence comes from uncultured Ignavibacteriaceae bacterium, assembly GCA_964556005.1. GTDB lineage: Bacteria > Bacteroidota > Ignavibacteria > Ignavibacteriales > Ignavibacteriaceae > CAZKUR01. The sequence continues at coordinate 14,771 of CAZKUR010000039.1, forward strand.
GAATAAGAAGGAATAATATTGAAGGTGGTGGAGTTAAAGTATTTCTAAAAGAAGTCTTTGAATTTAAGACTATTAAATGATAAAACTATTGTTGAATAATAGTCTCCTCTATTAAGAGCTAAAATAACCAATTAAAAAAAATTAAAATTGCGTTAATCAAAAAAAATTAGCTGCAAATAGTTTTCATTCTTAATTAGCTTTAATAAATCTCAACCTAAAGATGTAATCCCTTTTTCATCCCTTTGTTCTATTGAATTCTCTTCTTTCTTTATTTAACTTTTTTATGAAAAAATTAGGCAGCCGCTGATTGCGGATAATCAGCTTCTCAGCAACAGAACTATTGCGATGCTAAAAGCAGTAAGATATTAAAATATTATACCACCATGAAATAAAAGGCTAATGATCAGCAAAATGCAGCAAAACCAGGATCAAAACCATGAGCCAGAAATTATCACGGAAAATTTTTCGGAGACTATTTCTGATTCGTTATTTAATAAATTCTTTTTAGAATTAACTTCAATTACAATTTTTACTTTGCGCTTTTTCAGAGAAGTATTAACACCTCCGTATGAGTTTAATGAATTGATGAAGCAGTCTTTTCTGATCGGTTACAAGTCACTATCATTGGTAGGCATTACAGGGTTTATAATAGGACTCGTGCTTACTATTCAATCTAGGCCCACTTTGGCAAAGTTCGGAGCGGAGTCATGGTTACCTTCAATGGTAGCCGTTTCAATTATACGGGAAATAGGGCCTGTTATTACTTCTTTAATCTTTGCCGGAAAAGTTGGTTCAGGCATTGGTGCTGAGTTGGCATCAATGAATGTAACCGAACAAATTGATGCAATGCAAGTTTCTGATATAAATCCATTTAAATATCTTGTTGTTACCAGGGTACTTGCTGCAACATTTATGTTACCGGTATTGGTGATTTTTGCCGATACCGTAGGTTTGTTCGGATCATTTGTCGGTGTTAACTTAACAGGAAATGTAAGCACTTACTTATTTTTTTCCCAGGTTTTTCAAAGCCTCGAGTTTAAAGATGTATTCCCGGCTTTCATCAAGACCTTTGTCTTCGGATTTGCAATTGGAATTATAGGCTGTTACAAAGGATATAATTCAGATAAGGGAACTGAAGGCGTTGGGAAAGCTGCAAACGCAGCCGTTGTATTCGCATCTTTAATGGTTTTTATACTAGATATGATAGCTGTTCAGATTACAAGTTTGATTCAAAAATAAATTGAATAATTAGTAGAATGATAACAAATGCAGCCTCTATAAAAACTGATACTGATAATAAGCAAAACGGTCTTGCTATCATCGAGATGGAACATTTAAAGAAATTCTTTGGGAATAATCAAGTTCTCCGGGATTTTAGTTTGGTGATTTATAAAGGTGAAAACCTGGTTATCCTTGGAAAATCGGGAACGGGCAAATCTGTACTTATAAAATGCATAGTGGGATTAATTGAAATTGATGAAGGTAACCTGGTTGTACTAGGGAAAAAAATTTCAGAGCTCAAGAGAGAGGAACTCATTGAATTACACAAAAAGATCGGCTTCCTTTTTCAAAGCGGCGCTCTCTATGATTCTATGACTGTAAGAGAAAACCTTGAGTTCCCCCTTAGAAGACAATTACGATCAATAGGGAAAAAAAAGTTGAACTTGCTTGTACAAGAAGCATTACAGCATGTAGGCCTTGCCGAAGCAATTGATTTGATGCCTTCAGAACTTTCCGGCGGTATGCGTAAAAGATTAGGGCTAGCACGAACATTGATTTTGAAACCGGAGATAATGCTTTATGATGAACCTACCACAGGGTTGGATCCCATAACATCAAAAGAAATTAGCAGCCTCATTCTAGAAGTGCAAAAAATTTATGATACTACTTCAATCATTATTACACAAGATATGGATTGTGCCAAGCGCACAGCAAACCGGATCGTAGTTATCAAAGATGGCATGTGTGCAGCAGAAGGTTCATATATCGATCTGCAGAATTCTGATGATAAGTGGATACGATCATTTTTTGAATAATACGTAAGACAAATTATAAGAGTTCGGCAAATGAAAAAAAATACAGCTAATAAAATCAGGCTTGGAATATTTCTATCAATAGGAATAGTAGTATTCATTTTAGGAATATATTTTATCGGGGAGAGGCAGCAATTATTCAGGGATACTTTTAATATAAGCGCAGTATTTAAAGATATTGGCGGGCTTCAAGCCGGGAACAATGTACGTTTCTTAGGAATAAATGTAGGAACTATAGAGAATATAGTCATTGTTAGTGATAGTACGGTTAAGGTAGAAATAATGATTAATGAAAGCACCCGAAAGTTTATAAAAAAGGATGCGGTTGCAATTATCGGTTCGGAAGGAATTATGGGGAATAAAATTTTAATTATAACCCCGGGTTTGAGCAGTAAAAATGAAATAGAAGACAACGATACTATCGCAACAGTTCAGCCAACGACGATTGAAAATATTCTCGCATCAATCAAAACATCTATTGATAATACTGTCAAAGTCACAAATGATTTATCAAATATTACCGGCAGTATTAAATCAGGGCATGGAATAATAAGCAAGCTGTTAATGGATAGTTCGTTGGCGCAAAATATCGATTCTACTTTGATTAATTTAAGGGAAGGCTCAGTTAAACTAAATCGAGGCTTTACTGGGATAAATAATCTTGTGGATGACGCAAAAATCAGCTTTAACCAAAATTTTGATTCTACATTAATTAATTTAAAAGCAGGTTCGGTTAAACTAAATCAGGGCTTATCAGGATTAAAGGATCTTGTGGATGACGCAAAAATCAGCTTTGATCAAAATTTCGATTCAACTTTTATTAATTTGAAAGAAGGTTCGGCAGGGTTTAAAATACTTATGGATAAGGCAAAAAGAAGCTGGCTGCTATGGGGTTTTTAAAAAGTGACAATTTTATCTGAGATATTTACCGAAACGCAATTGCTTTTATTAAATCCAATAGTATCATAAAATACCTCACCCAAAGGATGCAGCTCCCTTTTCATCCTTATAAACGATTGAGTATCTGCAAACATCTTTATACCATATTACCAGTAGTTTAATACTGGTACAAGATATATTTATCAAATGTATATATAAAAGAGAAATGAAATCGCTGATAATTGAAGAAATTTTAAATGAAATTCCCGGTAAAATCAAAAAACAATTCACAAACCTAATCGACAACAATTCACTTTATTAGGGTGGTAAGAGTAAAGAAATATTGGAAAGATTGCGGACTAAGCTTGGAAAAACTAAGAGAAAGATCCGCAGCGATAAGTACCCGAGCGATTTTCGAAGTGTTCATTCCGTAAGAACCGAACAGAAAATATTCCTTCAGATATTTTTAGAAGAGTTCAAGTTTAAAAGATAAGATGAATTTTCCAAGCATGGTGTTAAAGACTCATCATCTTACAATTTGTTCCCGAATACATTACCGGATATAAATCGAGTTATTGAGATTGTTCAAGAAAACGGTTTCGATGGGATCTTGGTAGCTTGTCTTCTTGTTGATGAAACGAAAACTCTTTATGTACAGGGTTATGTTACAACAGAATAGTTTACACGATATAATTCCTTTCGAAAAACGTATGACACATACTACCATGACGTTGAGCATCCGGCATATGTTGATTCTTCAATAGTCAAGTGTCGCACGATAGAAGTTTGGGTGATTAGGAAAGAGGAACGATTGATTTTGGCAGCCAAAAGTAATACGCCTGAAAGGTATTCGGTAGAAGCAGTTTAAAATGATACAGCAAATCTTGTGATTACTCAATTAATTCGGAATGCTATTATTAAATCTGAGGAGTAGACAGATGATGTAAAATACAATTGGTAAAGATGAAGGATAAGTCGAACATACTATTTCACATCCAAAAGAAATAAAAATGGCTTCATGTTCTGAGGGCAAAATTGAAACCCGAAATGTTGAATTTTTTTAAAGCACAAACCGAAGATGCAGAGAGAATTGCCGGATTCCTCGCGCATTAAAAAATATAGTAATTCGTCGGGAGAAAAATTCTGTCCTTCTAAGGTTTGCTATTGATACTTTATCTATATAAACAAACGATCCATCATATATGGATTTTACTCAGTAGCTGCTAAACAAGTGAGGATACCGGCTCCCCCCAAAGAAGTAGACCCTTTTTCATCCTTTAGAACGATTGATTCACTCTAAATTCGTATGTAGTTTATAATTGAATTTGAATTATAAACTTTAAAAAAGCCTTAATACAATTTTAACGGAGAAAAAGAATTAAAGGCAATGAAAAATTGCTCAAAATGCTCAACCAGGGTTTAGCTGATGAACTTACTGCTATTAACCAGTAAATGGTACATTCAGAAATTTGTGCAAACTGGCGTTACGGTAAACTTCACATGGCTATCAGAAAACAGGCATTGGATGAAATGCACCATACCGAATGGCTCATTCAGCGTATCATTTTCCTTGATGGCTTTCCAGATGTATCAATGCCAAATCCGATGAAAATCGGTAAGGCGGTTTCGGAAATTGTAAGAAACGATCAAGACGCAGAGCTCAAAGGTTTAATTGCTTACAATGCTGCTATTAAACTTGCCCATGAAGAAACTGACGAAGGTAGTGTTGATTTATTGACAAAGATACTCAAAATGGAAGAGGGGCATGTCGATTGAGCAGAAATACAACGTTCACAGATTGATCAGATGGGAATAGAAAATTATTTAAATAACCAAACTGAAGATACGGCAAATTGATTAAAAAAAATTTGATACCGAGTAGTCGGGAAGATAGAGTGAATAAATAAATAATGAAAGGAGTTGAACTATGTCATTGATTGGATTAGTACTCGTTTTGATAATTGTCGGAGTGGCTCTTTGGCTGATTAACAGCTTCATTCCGATGCAGTCCACCATAAAGAAGATATTGAATGCGGTGGTGATTATTGTAGTGGTTCTCTGGTTATTGAATGCCTTCGGCCTCATAGAAGGTTTAAAGACGATTCGTATCGGAGGGTAGTCGTATGATCGTGGAAGCCCTTGCATTACAAGTGAGGCTTCAACTCTCACGATAATTCCGGGACGCCGGATTTTACATTTTAACAATTGTGTGCGATACTTCCTTTATCAATTAATTTATGTAGCCGGTGAAGTATAGGCTATCGTACTATAATTTCATTGGTTTTATTTGCTTAGATCCAGTAATTGATTTTGAAGAATCTATTTATTGGTGAAAGTGCCGGCTCAACCGATAGATGTAATCCCTTTTTCATCCATTTGCACGATTGAACAATCCTAAATTCCTTCTTATAATATTATGGTAATTAAGAAACTATTATATGAAATATTTGTCATCAATTAAAATTATAAAGGAGTCATCAAATGAATTCGCTATTTATTAAAGAAAATTTGAATGAGAGTGCAGGTAAACTCAAACAAAAGAAACGTTTCAAAATGAAAAACGTCGGTATTTTCTTTGCTGTTATTTCTATCCTTTGTTTCTTTTTTTCTCCCCAATCATACGCACAACACGGAATTAAATGGAGCGGAAGCGGCGGCTGGGGGATGGGATCCAACTATGGTAAGATGTACGACCCAAAGACAGTTGAGACTATTAGTGGTGAAGTTGTCAGCGTAGACAAAATAACCCCGATGAAAGGGATGTCTTATGGTGTACACCTGATGCTAAAAACCGACAAAGGAAATTTGCCTATCCATTTAGGGCCGGTCTGGTATATTGAAAACCAAGATATCAGAATTGAGCCAAAGGATAAAGTTGAGGTCACAGGCTCACAAATCACATTTGAAGGTAAACCTGCCGTCATTGCCGCTGAATTAAAGAAAGGCAATGAAATACTGAAGCTTCGAGATGAAAACGGCTTTCCCGCTTGGAGTGGTTGGCGACGACGATAAATCTACCCAACTTCAGCTAACCGCAGGCACGGTGTAGTGCATTTACTGTTAAATGAAATGTTCGGCTAATATTATATTTGAAATTTCGCCATCCATGGCTCGATAGTCTTTGATGTATCATTGCATCATTATACATCAAATATAAAATTTATTAATTTAAATTGAGCTAACAGACAAGGAGGAATTAATGAGAACAAGAACCGGTTTGTGGATTGACCACAAGAAAACCATTATCGTGATTGTCTCGGACGAAAGGGAAGAGAGTTAAAGAATAAACTATGCAGTTTATGATTTTTCTAAAAGGAATCTTTATAGGTTTTGCGATGGCAGTCCCTATTGGTCCTATTGGAATAATGTGCATCCGCAGGACACTAACCGAGGGTCGGGTACGCGGACTAATTATTGGCCTTGGAGCCGCAACTGCGGATTTACTCTACGGCTGTATTGCTGCATTTGGAATTACTTTTATTTCAAATATGCTTGTCAGTCAACGAATTTGGTTAAGACTGGTCGGAGGAGTGCTTCTTCTTTATTTGGGTGTAAGAGCATATCGTAAACCTGCTGTTAATCCTAATATTCCTATAAATAGTAGTAGTATTTTAAGATCATACTTCGCAGCTTTTTTACTAACACTTACTAATCCTTTGACTATCTTTGTTTTTATTGCTGTGTTTGCCACACTTGGTTTAGAAAATGAAATTATTATTTTTTCGGGAATTGCTCTTGTATTGGGAGTTTTTATAGGCTCGTTTTTATGGTTTCTGTCTCTAAGTTCCGGTGTTATGCTTTTTAGAAAGAAATTAGATTTGGTCGGATTGAAATGGGTAAATAGAATTGCAGGAATTTTATTAATTGTCTCCGGTGTTATAATTATGGTTAGTTTGTTATGAATATTTTTTTATCAAAATAGTCTAATTGCATTCATCAATATGCAAATGCCGGTAAAACAATAACACATTGTTTATCATTCAACAATCGAAGGGATTTTCATGAATGATATAACCGGGTTATCACATGAGTATTAACTTTCGATAAAAAGAAAACATTACATAATCCAATACCTACCCAAAAGCAGTAGTGCTTTTTTCATCCTTTTGCTCGATTGTATTAAGAGTTTATCATTTATACTTTATTTCATATTCGCAAAGATTTTTTTTCTTAAGTAATAAGAATTGAAACTAACTATAAGTAACAACATAAAGGAGGATAAAATGAAGCATATGATCATTGTGAAGATAGCAGTGGGTGTCCTATTCGCTGCAGTAGTTGCAGGCTGTGGAAGCGGTCCGGTAACGGTAAATAAAGAGCCGTCCATGTCCGCGATTCGAGCTGCTGAAGAAATGGGTGCGTCCGGCATTCCGAGTGCATCTCTATATTTACAACTCGCAAAAGAAGAATTAGAGAACGGTAAAACGCTCGCGGCAACGGGCAATAAGGAACAATCTGAGTCAATGCTGTCGCGTGCCCAGGCCGATGCTGAACTGGCAGTAGCACTCTCTCACAGTTTTGCCGACAGTACCAAAGCTTCGAAGGAATTGGAGCGAGTAAAAAATCTCCAGCAGAATAACCCAATTCAAACGAAAGGAAGTGACTTATGAAATCTATTATATATCTTACAGCTATTGTATTTGCCGGATTACTCGTCAGCTGCGCTGCAAGTGTTCCCCCAAGCGAACTCATCAAAGCACGCCAAGCTTACGAACATGCGAGTACAGGACAGGCGGCTCAATTAGTACCTGCAGAGTTACATAAGGCAAAGGTGGCACTTGACACTGCCGAACAGTCTTTCCTAACCGATCCTGAATCATACCGTACCCGAGATCTTGCTTATATTGCAGATCGCAAAGCTAAGATAGCTGAAGCATTAGCTGCCACAACCGCTTCAAATGCATCTATCGTAAAGTCAGGTAAAGATTACCAGACAACACAGACGGATATAATGAAGAACAAAACAGAACAACTTGCCGTAGCGCAAAAAGAAAAGCTCGAAGCAGATGAAAGAACAGCTAAGGCACAAGCGGATCTTGTAAAACTCGCAGCGGTTAAAGAGGAAGCACGCGGACTGGTTATTACACTTTCAGGCAGTGTACTCTTTGCTTCAGGCAAATCTGGTCTTTTACCGGCAGCATTGAACCGGCTAAATAAAGTTGCTGATGCGCTGCTAGTGACTAAAGAGAAAAATCTCACTATTGAGGGTTTTACCGACTCACAGGGGTCATCCGGTTATAACCTTACGTTATCTCAACAGCGTGCGGATGTAGTACGCACTTATCTAATTTCACGAGGCTACCCCGGTGATCTTATTCAAGCCCAGGGAATCGGTGAAGCTAGACCTATTGCAAATAATAACAATGCCGAAGGCCGGGCTAACAATCGTCGAGTAGAAATCGTCGTTAACCATATGGCAAATTAGTAACGAGTATTCATAAAGAGTTCTAATTAAAGACCCGGAAAGTAGTCCGGGTCCTTTATATTTTTTTGTTGAAATGCATGCATTCTTTTTCGGAGATAATGTATATTTAACAGTTCAACGAAATGAGGGTAAGGCAATGGTTGTTGAAACTCAAATCTTAAAGGCTGACGTTACAACAATAAAATCCATTAGCTAAATGTTATACTGCACAATCATCCATGACGGTTATAATAAGCAGCAAGCATGTTCACCCAAAAGATGTAATTCTTTTTTCATCCCTTTGCCCGATTGATATTGAATTCCAATTAGTTGCATTTTCGTTAGGTAAGTTATCATAAATATTCATTAAACACGGAGTTCATAATGCTGTTTATTTTATTTTTGCTAATTACTGTAGTTGCAATATTTGTATCGGTGGGTGCAAAAAAAGGAAAATACCAGAACAATACTGAATTTCATTCCGCCGGCACAGTCGGCATTTTAGCTGCTATTATTTTTGGAATGCTCGCGCTGCTTCAGTGCTTTACGCAAATTCCAGCGGGTCATGTTGGTGTAGTAGATTTCTTTGGTATTGTATCGGCAAGGCCACTTCCCGCCGGAATCAATCTCGTAAATCCTCTTGCCAATGTAATCAAATTTTCTATTCAGACTAAAGAGCATAAAGAAACAATGCAGGTGCTATCCCGCGAAGGGCTTACAATCGGGTTAGAAGTCAGCGCGCTTTACAGGCTTAATCCCGACTCTGCTGCCAGGGTCTATAAAACCGTTGCCGGAGGTGATTATGAAACCATTATTCTTATTCCCCAGTTCCGTTCCATCAGCCGCGCAGTAACCGCAAGTTTTCAGGCAAGCGCACTATATTCAACCGAAAGAGAAAGGCTCGGAACCTCAATTCAGGAAGAACTGGCAAGGACTGTTGCTCCACGCGGTGTAATTATTGAAAATACTCCGATACGTAATGTTGCTTTGCCGGTACAGCTTACAGAAGCAATTGAACAAAAACAACGCGCCGATCAGGAAAGCCAAAGGATGGAATTTATACTAACTAAAGAAAAACAAGAAGCTGACAGAAAGCGTATTGAAGCAAAGGGCATCGCCGATTTTCAAACAATTGTAGCTGCCGGAATCAGCGAACAATTGCTTCGCTGGAAAGGGATTGAGGCAACATTAAAAATTGCAGAGTCAAACAATTCAAAGGTTATTATTATCGGAAGCGGAAAAGACGGGCTGCCTATTATTCTAGATTCGAAATGAGATGCTGTCTTTTAAAACACTATAAAGAAGGTTACAGAAAGTATTTCAAAAATCAATTGTTGACTCATTAACAAAGGATAACCTGTTACGGATAATTTACTAACCCGAAAGATGTAGTTCTTTTTTTATTCTTCTGCACGATTGAATTAAGACGGTGCTATTAATACTTTTATAAAGTGTATAACTTTTTTTTACATACAACGGGAAGGCATAAAGTGCAAGCATATAACTTACATTCTAAGTTCCAATATAAAAATCGAAAATATTATGCAGAAAAAACTTCGATACATAAATAAAAATTTAAATTACTATACTAATTAGGTGAAACAAATGAATACAATAAACAATAAATTTTTAGTTTTTGCCCTGCTAATCTCAGCAGTGCTCTTTTTATACTTCGGCAGCGGGGTGGATTTTGGTGGCGGAATGATTGGGAGGATAAATGAAAACGGCTGGATGGGAATTAACGGCTGGTTGTGGTTCCTTACTCTAGTCACAATCATATTTGGTATATCCGTTAGTTGGCTGCACTTTAAAAAGAAAGTTTAATCATGCACTTAAGTAAAAAATATTTGAGGATAAAATGGCAAAAATCAATTTAAAACCCCTTGCGGATAGAGTCATAGTTAAGCCTATGGAGCAGGAAGAAAAAACAAAAGGCGGAATCATCGTACCTGATACTGCCAAGGAAAAACCGATTGAAGGTACCGTTATAGCGGTAGGACCAGGAAAAATTTCCGAAGATGGAAAAACAATTAAGATGGAAGTAAAAGAAAGCGATAAAGTTTTATACGGAAAATACAGCGGAACAGAAATTACAGTTGAGGGCGTAGATTATTTAATAATGCGGGAAAGCGACATTTTTGCAATAATTGGAAAATAACGGCGCCAAACAGATAAATAGAATTTGGAAAATTAATAATAGAAAGAGAAGAATAAAATGTCTTCAAAATTAATTGAATTTGATGTTGAGGCTAGAACAAAGTTGAAAAGAGGAGTTGATAAACTTGCTAATGCAGTTAAAGTCACGTTAGGACCTAAAGGACGTAACGTTGTGCTTGAAAAGAAGTTTGGCGCACCAACTGTTACTAAAGACGGTGTCAGTGTAGCAAAGGAAATAGAACTGGAAGATCCGACAGAAAACATGGGTGCACAGATGGTTCGTGAAGTTGCAACTAAAACAAGTGATATTGCAGGTGACGGAACAACTACTGCAACGGTGTTAGCCCAGGCAATTTATAGAGAAGGATTGAAAAATGTTACAGCCGGCGCTAATCCAATGGATTTAAAAAGAGGAATAGACTTAGCAGTTATTAAAGTTATTGAATACTTGAAATCAATCAGTAGGGAAGTGGAAGGAAGAAATGAAATTGCTCAAGTCGGTTCGATTTCTGCGAACAATGATAAGTCTATTGGAGATTTAATAGCTGATGCCATGGAAAAAGTTGGTAAAGATGGTGTAATTACGGTCGAAGAGGCAAAAGGAACAGAAACTTCATTGGAAGTTGTTGAAGGTATGCAGTTCGACCGTGGTTACCTTTCCCCGTATTTCGTAACAGATACTGAAAATATGGAAGCTGTTTTAGAAGATACATATGTACTAATTCACGACAAAAAGATTTCCGCAATGAAAGACCTTCTATCTATCCTCGAAAAAATTGCTCAGCAAGGAAAATCCCTTTTAATTATTGCGGAAGACATTGATAGTGAAGCCCTGGCTACTCTTGTAGTTAATAGGCTTCGCGGGACATTGAAAGTTGCAGCAGTAAAAGCTCCCGGATTCGGAGACAGAAGAAAGTCAATGCTGGAAGATATCGCGACTCTTACCGGCGGTACTGTTATTTCAGAAGAACGCGGATTCAAATTGGAAAATGCTGCCATAAGTTATCTTGGAACTGCAAAAAAAATTGTCATCGATAAAGATAATACGACAATAGTTGAGGGCTCCGGGAAACAAGATGATATAAAGAAACGGATAAATGAAATTAAAGCTCAGATTGACAAAACAACTTCCGATTATGATAAAGAAAAACTTCAGGAAAGATTAGCAAAATTATCCGGCGGAGTTGCGGTATTGAAGATTGGAGCTTCGACCGAGATTGAAATGAAAGAGAAAAAAGCCCGCGTTGAAGATGCTTTACATGCTACCCGCGCCGCGGTAGAAGAAGGAATTGTTGCAGGAGGCGGAGTTGCATTTGTTAGGGCAATCTCAGTTCTCGGGAAATTGGAAGGTGAAAATATTGATCAAACAACGGGAATCAAAATAATTGAAAAAGCTCTCGAAGAACCATTAAGGCAAATTGTCAATAATGCAGGTATTGAAGGTTCCGTGGTTTTACAAAAAGTAAAAGACGGGAAAGATGATTTTGGATTCAATGCAGCGACTGAAAAATATGAAAACCTTATTAAAGCCGGCGTAATAGACCCGACTAAAGTCACAAGAACAGCATTAGAGAATGCGGCTTCCGTAGCCGCTCTACTGATAACAACCGAAGCTGTGGTTTTTGAGAAGAAAGAAAAAGGATCTGCTGTTCCTTCAATGCCAGGTGGCGGCATGGGAGATATGGGAGGAATGTATTAATGTTCTAAACCTTTAGGTAGATTGCGGGATTTGGCAGAAATTAAAATAATACAATATTCCGGGGAGCATTTCGATGATCAACAATTCCCCTATAAACTAATATAAATTGAATTGGGTTATAAACTAAGTTAGGAAATCTAATCCCTTTTTCATCCTTTTGGACGATTGTTTTTTTGGATATTATTTTAAAATTTTAAAAAGTAAATCGATAAATTACAGAATCTTCTCTAACAGGTATTAAAAATTTTATTTTCTTTGAGAGGGGAAAAAATACAGAGGTATTATATTATGAAGAAAGAAAAAATTAAGATTCAACGAAGAACCCTTCTAAAATCTCCCACAAGTATCCAAGGATTAGACGAAATAACCGGCGGTGGATTACCAAAAGGTAGAACTACGCTTGTGTGCGGCGGAGCCGGTTGCGGGAAGACTCTCTTTGCGATGGAATTTCTCGTTCGAGGTGCAACGCTTTACAATGAACCCGGAGTATTTATTTCATTCGAAGAAACAGAGAAAGAGCTCATATCGAATGTCGCTTCATTAGGATTCGATTTGGATAAACTTATTGCGAATAAAAAAATCTGGCTTGAACATATACAAATTGAACGTGGAGAAATTAAACAGAGCGGTGAGTATGATTTAAAAGGTTTATTTGTTCGAATCCATCATGCAATTGAGAGCATTAAAGCAAAACGTGTTGTACTGGATACTATTGAATCAATCTTTTCAGCACTCCCCAATCTTACCCTTGTACGTACAGAACTACGGCAGTTATTCGGTTGGTTAAAGAGGAAAGGTATCACAGCCATAATCACCGGTGAACGAGGCAATGGTACGTTGACACGGCAGGGTTTGGAAGAGTATGTTTCTGATTGTGTCATTCTGCTGGATCATCGCGTGACTGATCAATCATCTATACGACGGCTGCGGATTGTTAAATATCGCGGTTCAACACATGGTACAAACGAATATCCTTTCTTAATTGATGAAGATGGATTTTCAGTTCTTCCTGTCACTTCATTGGGATTGAATCACATTTCATCCAATGAAAGAGTTTCTTCCGGTATTCCTCGTCTTGATACTATGCTATCGGGCAAAGGTTACTTTCGAGGCAGTACGATTTTAGTTTCAGGGACTGCAGGTACCGGCAAGACGAGTCTTGCAGCGCAATTTGTTGAAGCAGCATGCAAGCGAGGTGAACGTGTCCTTTATTTTGCTTTTGAAGAATCTCCGAGTCAGTTTATCCGCAATATGTCTTCAATTGGAATTCTGTTACAACCGTGGGTGAAAAAAGGATTGCTTCATTTTCATGCGACACGTCCGACACTCCATGGTTTGGAACATCATCTGACGACTACCATTAAATTAATAAAAAAAGTCAAACCGCAAATAGTAATTCTTGACCCTATTGATGCATTCATAATGGGAGGAAATCAAACCGAGGTAAAAATAATGCTGCTGCGTCTTGTGGATTATTTAAAGATGAATAATATTACGGCATTCTTTGCGAGCCTAACAAAAGCAAACGATAACTTGGAACTCACAGATATTTCAATATCATCATTGATAGATACATGGATGCTTTTACGCGATATTGAGATAGGCGGTGAACGTAACAGGGGTTTATATATTCTTAAATCCCGCGGTATGGCGCATTCTAATCAAATCCGTGAGTTCATATTAACTAACCATGGAATTGAATTGCTTGATGTCTATGTGGGACCGGAAGGTGTATTAACGGGCTCGTCGCGGTTATCTCAAGAAGCGAAAAACAATGAAGAACAAATTTTGCGTCAACAAGAAATTGAACGTAAACAATTTGGATTAGAACTTAAACGCGCTGCAAATAACGCTCATATTGTAGTCTTACAATCTGAATTTAAAGAAGAAGAATCGGAAACAATTAAAAATATCGAGATGGAAAAGGCAAAAGTTGAAAGGTTTACACAAGATCAGAAAAGAATGGCAGAGAGTAGGAAGGCGGATATGTTTATTAAAAAATCAGTAGAATCAGTAATAAAAGAGAATAGGAAAAAAAATAAAATCGTAAGTTCTTAAGATTAAAGAATCCACCTTCTAAGAAGGTGGATTCTTTAATTATAGTTATCAAACTAAAATAAACTTTGTCATTGATTCGATAAATAAAGCCAAAGCCTTTTGGGAAACTCGCAATTACTTTCTTCTTCTTTTTGGTCAGACATGTTGTTGAAAAACATATGCAAAATTTCAACCGTTTACAAGCATAGGCGGTCAACTTAAGTAATAAACCAATATTGGGCACAAATGAAAAAACATAATATTCCATTAGGTAAAATAATCGGAATTCCCATTGGGCTCGATTATACATGGTTCTTAATATTTATTCTACTCACATGGAGTTTAGCTGTAAATTATTTTCCGAATGAATTTAAAGAATGGTCTGTTGCCGAATACTGGATTGTTGGTGGTGTTACTGCAATTATGCTTTTTGTAAGCGTATTGCTGCACGAGTTAGGGCATTCAATATTAGCAATTTATTATAAAATAAAAGTAAAACAAATTACGCTTTTCCTTTTTGGCGGAGTAGCGCAAATCGTTGGTGAACCCCCAAAGGCTATTGCTGAATTTTGGATTGCTATTGCCGGGCCCATTGTAAGTTTTTTGTTGGCAGGAATATTTTATATACTGGAAATGTCATTTAATAAAGTTGCACCTCTCTTTGCCCTCTTTGAATATTTGGCGTTTATAAATTTTGCCTTGGCAATTTTTAATTTGATACCCGGATTCCCCCTCGATGGCGGACGCATTTTAAGAGCAATTATTTGGGGAGTATCGCACAATTTACACAAAGCAACTTACAGCGCAGTAATTGTAGGAAGATTTTTTGGATTCATGTTCATTTTCTTTGGTGTCTTACAAATATTCGGTGGAAATATAAGCGGAGGTTTGTGGATAGCGTTTATCGGTTGGTTCTTAGAAAGTGCAGCTATGTCTCAATTACACCAGCAGCATTTACAAGATCATTTAACAGGCCATATAGTTAGTGAGGCTATGACTAACGATTACGCAATTGTTCCGGATGATACTACAATTCAGGAAGTTGTTGATAATCATTTTCTAGGCATTGGCAGAAGAAGCTTGTTTGTAAAAAAAGATGACCGGTTTATCGGTATGCTAACTCTTCATAAAATAAAAGATATTGACAAAGAAAAATGGGCTTCCACTTATGTTGCCGAGGCAATGATTCCGCATTTTGAAACTCAAAAAGTAGTTGCAGATGTGCCGCTATGGGATGCTTTGTTAAAAATGGATAAGGATGGAGTAAACCAATTACCTGTAATGAAAAACAATTATATTGAAGGTATCCTTACCAGAGAAAGTATTATTACATTTATCAGCACACACGGAGGATTGGGAAGTAAGTGAATGTTTTCACTTTAAATAAGACTAATTAATTAACTCACTTTACTCAATCAACAACTTTTGGAATGATGGAATGCCTGCCTGTCGTTAGGTAAATTGGAATTATGGAAAATATGAGACAATTCCATTATCCCATTTTTCCAATATTCCAAGGGGTACCTAACATAAGGATACTTCTAAAAATTTCAATATTCTTTGCGAACTCTGTGTATTCTTTGCGTTAAATTTTTACAAAAGACAGTTTTTAGAATTGCCCGGAAATCAAATTAATAATGATCGATTCGATACAAATTAGATGACGAGAGAAGGAGGTGATCGAATTAATTGCAGATGGTTCTACCAATAAAGAAATTGCACAAAAACTTCATCTCTCGACTTACACAGCAAAGAACCACATCCATAACATTCTTGAAAAACTGACATTTCATACACAAGTCCGAATTGCCAAATACAACTGAAGCTTATAAAGCTGCAATCAAAAAACCTCACTGATAGGCGAATAATTTCTTTTACTCTTCAATCAAAAGATGTAGTTCTTTTTTCATCCTTTAGATCGATTGAACTGTTTTATTTCTCTTCATAGCTTAAGCTTACAATTTTCCACATTTTTTAATGAAGCTTTAATATATTCAACTTTTTCCGTTTCTATATTTTCCTGAATGCCGGCTGCAGCATTTGTATCCAGTAATGTCAACTTCAATATCTTGACGGCAACTTTAATATGATAACTAATACAACTTAAATTAGGGATAAAAAATTATGAATAGTAAAAGACAAAAAACTATTCTCCTTGTAGAAGACAATACAAACTTCTTTATGTCTGAATCTAGAAAATTAAAAAATTATGGATATACTGTCGTTCGTGTTATAAATTGTCAAAAAGCAATTGAAGCCCTTAGAGAAAATAAAACCGTAATTGATCTTATTCTCCTCGACATTAATCTTTGTGAAGAAATTGATGGTACCGGAATACTTCAAATAATACTGAAAGAATACGATATTCCTCTCCTAATTCTTACAAATAATTCAGAACGTGAAGACAACGAAAAAACTGAGAATATAAATTTCTATGGATACGTTGTTAAAGATTCCGGTATAACTGTTCTTGATACTTCAATTAAAATGGCATTCAAACTTCATGAAGCATATCAAAGGTTAATAAAACAAAACAAGTTGCTTGAAAGCAAAAAGAAACAATTGCAGGTATTCGAAAAAAGATATAGGAGACTTTTTGAATCAGCCAAAGACGGAATATTAATTCTTAATGCCGATGATGGGATGATTGTAGATGTTAATCCCTTCTTAATTGAAATGCTTGGTTATTCAAAGGAACAGTTCCTTAAAAAAAATATATGGGATATCAGTGCATTCAAGAATATTGATTATTCAAAGCAGTTGTACAAAGAATTACAGGATAAGAATTATGTCCGCTATGATGATTTACCTCTTGAGACTTATGAAGGAAATCTGATACATGTAGAATTTGTGAGTAATGTTTATTTAGTTGACAATGAAAGAGTTATTCAATGCAATATTCGTGATATAACGGAACGAAAGAAACATGAAAAAATTCTCATAGACGATATATATGAAAAAGAAGCTTTACTTAAAGAATTACAACACCGGACAAAAAACAGTTTTAATATTATAACAAGTTTAATTAATCTCAGATCAAGTGTAACCCAGTCCGAAGAGACAAAAAATACGCTTGAAGAATTAACCTTAAGAGTAAAATCAATTTCAGACTTATATTCATTACTATATGGAACAGATTCTTTTTATGAAGTTCAGCTTAAAACATATTGCAGTAAAGTAATTGAATCGATGCTTAATCTTTCAAAAAACATTGTTATAAATAAAAATATTGAAGAGGTTAGTGTTTCCTCTAAAAATGCAGCTACTATAGGAATGATAATAGTGGAGCTGTTATCTAATGCTATTAAATATGCTTTCCCCGGCTATGATGAAGGAATAATAAACATAGAATTGAAAAAAGAGAATACCCAAATAGTATTGATAGTTGAAGACAACGGCATTGGTTTACCGGATAATTTTGATATTACTCAAATTAAAAGCTTAGGACTTGATCTTGTTAATCTAATGGTTAGACAGCTTGATGGTAAAATTAAATTTATTTCAGGAATCGGGACTTTAATTGAAACAAAATTTCCCATGGATAAAATGGTATATCTCAAAAATTTCAAGTCGTCTCTTGAGTTCCGCAATTTGCGAAATTAATGGTTAAAATCCGGAATCTTATAGACAAGATAATTTGATTTGAATAAACGTTTTTCTTGTAGATTAAGTTGATTATTTAAGTTGCATTCAATGATTATGTTAAGTAGTGTGGCTAAGCTATGGGAAAATCAGAAGAAGATCATTCTGACAAGTATTTATGAGAAATATTACAGAGAAATATTCTTACTTAATCAGTTCGGGGAAGGATAAAAATCATGAATGTAAAAAAATTAGGTTTTGTGATAATTATAGTAGGATTGATAATTATCCTATTTATCGGTTTTAAATATTCAAAAGGAGAAAGAACGATTGAAAAAGCCGGTTTTCAGATTACAAAGGATGTAAAACAATCGGTAAATTGGCTCTCATTTATCGGTATAGGAGTTATGATAATCGGCGGAATTGTCTATTCATCAGGTAAAAAGAAAGAGCTTAAAAAGAATTTAAACTGAAATTAAAGGTAAACAGTAAGTAAGTATTTTAGAAATAACACTAACATATCAATTTATAAGAAAATTTCCGCGAAACATTTACGGTACACTTAAAATCTAATATTGTTAATTCTTCTAAAGATAACCGGCATATGAGAAACAACAAAAAAAAATCCAACATATATAAGTTTCACTCTATTCTTCTTTGGCAAGGGTACATGCTCCCCCAAAAGATGTAATCCTTTTTTCGTCCCTTTGGACTATTGAGCCTTTCAATAAAATAACCTAATCTTAGTTACGTCAAAAAGTGTTAGATTCAAAACACAATCGGAAATCACTGTCATTTAAATTAGCAGAGCAAGAAGATGGCTGCATTTCATTTTAATAGAAAATACCAGCCAGCCAACAAGTCGCCGGCAATACATAAAAGTGCGATAACCCGTATCAGATTTATCGCTCCTTTCTTGGTTTTTATAACTTGTTTGCTCATATCCTTTTTAGTTTGGAATTTAGAAAATACAAGTGCAGAAAATGAGCTACGGTCATATTTTGAATTTCGTGTAAGGGACGTTAACAGCCGTATTGAACTGCGGTTAAATAATTATGAGCAAATCCTCAGAAGTGTACGCGGTTTATTTATTGCATCTAATGCTGTTGACCGAAATGAATTTCATTCATTCTTTAACTCCCTGCATCTCGATAAAAACTATCCCGGTGTACAAGGGGTAGGCTTTTCTTTAATAATTTCGCCGGATCAAATAAAAAAAAATATTAGCGGCATTCGTAAGGAAGGCTTTCCAAATTATAAAGTCTGGCCGGTTGGGAAAAGGAATATTTACACATCTATAATTTATATCGAGCCGTTTAAAGATCGTAACCTTCGAGCGTTTGGATATGACATGTTTTCCGAGCCTGTTCGCCGCAAAGCAATGGAAACAGCGCGCGATTCTAATGAAACTGCAACATCGGGAAAAATTAAGCTGGTACAGGAAACGGGCAAAGCAGTACAGGCGGGTTTCCTAATATATTTACCGGTTTATAGAAACGGGACATTAAACATAACTCTAAATGAGAGGCGCAAGAATATAGTGGGCTGGGTTTATTCCCCATTCAGAATGGATGATTTTATGGCAGGACTTTTTGGAGAACGTGCCGCGGATCTTGATGTTGAAATTTATGATAGTAAAATTATTTCCAGTCAAACGAAGATGTATGATTCAAAAAAACTCTCAGCTTCACTAAATCCTCAATTAACATCAACTATATTAATGAATCTAAGCGGACACAAGTGGACGGTTGTATTAAAAACCACACCCAAATTAGAGTCAAGATTTCTAAATAACACGGCAATAATCATTTTAATTATTGGAATAAGTATAAGCTTTCTTCTAACAATAATAACATGGCTAATTGGATACAAAAGAAGGCAAACTATTATAGCCAATGCTGAGCGCGAACGTGCGGAAAGCAGGCTGCTTAAATCAGAGAAAAGGTATCGCCGGCTTTTTGAAACAGCAAAAGACGGAATTATTATTCTTGACGCTTACACAGGAAAGATTGTTGATGTGAACCCGTACTTAATAGAAATGCTCGGCTATTCGCGCGAAGAATTGTTAGGTAAAGAACTCTGGGAAATCGGTACTTTCAAGAATATTGCCGCATCTAAAGAGGCATTTTTAGAATTACAAAACAAAGGATACCTTCGTTATGAAGATATGCCGCTGAAAACAAAAAACGGTAAGCATATCGAAGTCGAATTTATAAGCAATACATACTTTGTTGATGATACAAAAATTATTCAATGCAACGTCAGGGAAATTACAGAGCGTAAATTATCTGAACTAAGACTTAAGGAAAGTGAAGCACGATACCGCTTGCTTTTTGAGGCAAGCGCCGATGGTATCCTGATTGCCGATATTGAAACAAAAACTTTCAAGTTCGCAAATCCGGCTCTGTGCCGAATGCTTGGCTATACCGAGCATGAATTGACTGCGCTGAGTCTGGCTGATATTCACCCCAAACAAGACCTACAACACGTCATTGCCGTGTTCGAATCCCAGGCCCGGGGTGAAACAACCCGTGAGGCAGAATTACCATGTCTCAGGAAAGACGGCAGCATCTTACATGCCGGCATCCACTCAACTATCATTAATATTGATGGAAAACGACACGCTGTAGGTCTTTTCCGGGATATTACCGAGCGCAAATTAGCAGAAATGAAACTAAGAGAAAGCGAAGAGAATTATAGAACTTTGTTTAAGAATGTACCTATTGGAATTGGTATCACAGATTTAACGGGCAACATTGTAACTTTTAATGATTCGATACTTGAACCCGGCGGTTATTCCCGTGATGATCTGATCAGAATCGGAAAAGTGGAGAATATTTATTATAATTTGTCCGACCGGGAAACACTTATTCCTTTATTAAAAGAAAAAGGAACCATTACTCAGTACCCTATAAAGTTTAAACGCAAAGACGGCTCTCCTTACGATACTTTATTAACTCTAACAATAATCTATATTAATGATCAGCCCATGATCCAGGCGGTAATAGAAGATATCACCGAGCGTAAACGTGCAGAAGAAACATTAAAACAGCGTGAAAATTCTTATCGTACTCTATCTGAAAATTTACCGGCTTCAGTTTACAGGCTTTATCTAAGAGAACGGGGCAAAATGGAATTTTTCAATAACGTTATTGAACAAATATCCGGTTATACCAAAGATGAATTTCGAAAAGGGGAAATTTGTTCTATTGACCCGTTTATATTTTCTGAAGACAAACCTCAAGTTATAGATGCCGTGACAAATGCAATAAGAAATAATTCTGAATTTGAAGTTGAATACAGATTCATTCGAAAAGATGGCAGTTTAAGCTATTTCTATGAAAAAGGAAGATCAACACCTGGGGAGGATGGAAAGCCCCTCTATATTGAAGGTGTTATATTTGATATTACTGAACGCAAACAAGCGGAAGAGAAACTTCGCGAAAGCGAAGCCAAGTTAACCGATGCGATGAGGATTGCCAAACTCAGTACATGGGAATATGACTTTGCTCTCGACCGGTTTACTTTTCCCGATCAATCCTTCGCACTAATTAATTCAACAGCAGAACATGAAGGCGGTAATATCATGTCTTCCGAGCATTTCGCACAAAAGTATATTTACCCTGATGACCGGGTATTAATTGAGAAGGAAATCCGGAAAGCGTTTGAAACTCCGGACCCGGCTTATACTTCTTATATGGAATACCGTATAATCTATGCACCCGGTGAGATATGCTACTTCGCATCCAATATTCGTATTGAGAAAGACGCAGATAATCGTACCATTAAGGCGTTCGGGGTTAACCAGGATATAACCGAACGCAAACGTATCGAAGAGGCGCTTCTTCGCATCAATAAGGCAGTGGAAGGCTCGGGTGAAGCTATCTGCATGTCCGATCCGCAGGGGCATCACTTCTATCACAACAAAGCGTTCACCGAAT